>NZ_CAHJXM010000002.1:100000-461891 GCF_903645295.1 Bacillus sp. Marseille-Q1617 | reverse complement strand
TCCATTTTTCATCAGGAACTACGTCGGACGTTATGTTGACTTTTTGTCCTTCTTTCACTTTCAGGGCATCATATCCTGAAATACTTCCCTTTAAAAGATAATGATCAAGGCTCGCAATTGTAATGACGGGTTCCTGCGCACCTTCCATAGTCGCTTGGGAATCTTCATTGATTGAAATGATTGTTCCTTCCACCTTGCTTTTTACTTTCAGGTCCGATGCTCTTGCATTTAATTGCTCTTTATCCAATAAAGCCTGTTTCAAGTCCAGATTGGCAAGCTTCTTCTGTGTTTCTAACTGATTCAGCTGTTCAGCATATTCTTTCTGTGCCTTCTCTTTTCCTACTTCCTTCGTTAATTCAGCTATATCGGAATATACTTTTTCAATTTGTCCCAGAACATCATTTACCGAAATATACCCTCTCTCCACAGAGAGCTGATTTGCTTCTTTCTCATATTCCAGATTGCCTCCTGAATAGACAAACAAGTCCTGGTCCTTGGTAACTGTGTCTCCTGCTTTTACAAAGAATTTTACAATTTCCCCTTTGTTCGCATCATACATAACTTGCTGATATTCTTTAATATCTAAAGTTGCCGGTGCTATTACTGGGTCCGTCATATCCATTGTCTCAGGTTTTGTCACATCCACCATCACAACCTGTTTAGAATTCACTCTAATGACGTTGAAAATAATGACACCTAGCAGCAATATGATCGAAATGGCTATTATTAGTTTCTTCTTAGTAGTCATATTGAATCTTTCCTTTTCTTATCAACGAGAATGATATATATGGAACGAAAATAATCTGTTCCTGAACAGAATTTATCAAATGGCATTTAATACGATGGACTGCAGCTCTTTCTCCGTGTAATGATTCGAAACTTGTGTGACTTCCCCGTCTTTCAAAATCAGGATTTCATCGCCAATTTTGTGTGCAATCGGGAGCATATGAGTAGAAATAAACACGATATTCCCTTTGTCTGCATAAGCCTTCAGACGGTTGTGCATATCGACTATATTTACCGGATCCAGCGAAACAAGCGGCTCATCCAGCAACAGAAAGAGAGGCTTGGTCAGGAAGGCACAAGCTAAAGAAAGTTGATGCTTCATTCCTTGTGAATAATTGACTACGAGCTCATGAGCGAAACCGGACAGTTGATGGTGCCTGGTAAAGCGGCTCATTTCTTCTTCCGACATAGGGATTTTATTGAGTTTTTGTATGAATTTCAGGTTTTCATAACCTGATAGATAATCAAGAAAAATAGGAGCTTCAGAGACATAATGACTGTACTCATCCACACTTCCCTTTTGATTGATGAGAATCTGCCCAGAATCCTGTCGCATGATTCCCGACAATATCTTCATCAACGTAGTCTTCCCCGCACCATTCCTGCCCAGCAGACAATATACCTTGCCGCTTTCCAATTCAAAGTTCACGTCTTTAAGTATCTCTTTACTAAATGATTTCTTGATATTTTGTATGTTTATCATATTAAATAACATTCTCCACTAAATAAGATAGTAATGCCGGCGTGGCAAACGCTTCTATGAAAGAAGCAAATAAAAATATCATCGCCATTATCCCTAATAATCGAATGGTGCCTTTTACATCATGAATAAAAAAGATTTCCCTTTTGTACACCCTATTTATTAACATTCTTATAGATAGCGTAGACAAGTAGTAACTCAAGACAATTCCAATGATCTCCAGTAACCCGTGCACCATAATAACGGCAATTGCATAGGACATGGCACCACTGTGTAAATATGCGGTATATATAGCAATGGATAATATGTACAGGTTGTAAAACGCGACCAGGGTTGAAATCGTCCCCAGTGTTAGTACACCAAGCAGAATGATCAATAAGCTTGAGCTGATATTTTGAGAGAATATCCCATACCAGTTCTCATAAATCACTAATTCGTTATCCGGCAGCACATTAAATTCCGGAGGATAGAGGTATACAAGCACATATACAATAAAAACAATCCCCATATAAATGGCTAACATTGTGGTAAATGATTTGTTGAAAAAACGTTTAAGCTCTACTTGACTGATCATGTAAAATACCTCGTACTTTATTGAAATTCTTAATGATTAGCAACGTACCAATGAATGAAACAACCGGTGCCAGATATGTGATGAAGCTTCCTTCGATCAAGAACACAACATATAGAAGATATTCGAGAAGAATTGTACAAATGATAAACGCAATAACAGACAGGTTACTGAGCTTACCTAATAGAACCGATTCAAAAAACCCTTCAAGAATATATACAGCGGCACAATAAATATAAAGACAACAGCCTAAAATAATCATTCCATTTAACAAGAAGCTCACGTGCATAACCCCTGTTTGAAAAACCGTAAAAATAATTAAATACATAATTAAAAACTGGATAACCGGGTAAATAGAAAGCAATAACGTAGTTTTGAATAATTTGGCCGAATTTCTCTTGCATAGTAATACAATTTGAGATAGGTTATTATGTACCATAAGATTGACCAGCATAAATGCACAGAAGAATGAAGCGTTTTCTTCAGATACTTCAAATGCTTCAAAAAACGAGAAAATAATCATCATCCCGATGAAAACAATGAGAAAGTTCAAGTTTACCAATCCGTTTTTCCGGTAGACATTGATGAACAGATGAAGATTTTCTGGAATTCTGATGCTCTTGAGAGATGGCTTAATATGAAGCCTCTTCTCCTCAAGCAAAAAGCCGGCATAAGATGTCGATAGTAATAAAAACACAATGAGTATCAGTCCGGAAACCAAGAACCACCCATATCCAATTTCGTAAGTATAGAGATTGATATTCTTTGGTATGAACTCCATGATGGCAGCTACCAATTCACCAGCCATAAGGCGATCAATAAACAATTTTATGAACCTGCTTATTTCCTCCCTGAAAAAAAACAAAACAATACAAATAGAAAGGTACATACCACTTAACAGTTTCTCTGTGAATGTTTCAGAGCTCACATGATGAAGAGCGTACATGGAAAATCTCAAAAACCCTATCAAGAATCCCAACAATAAAATGCTGAATAAAAATTGAAAGATAAACCTGGCACCCGTACCGTTGTTCAATATGATCTGGGTAATGCTAAAAGGAGCAGAAACAATGAGTACAAATAAGAAAATGACCAAAGCACTGAGATACTCATTGTACAGAATTAACTTTTTCTTCGCTTTGAGCTTAAAGTTATTCCTAATAGCATAGTTTCGGATATCATCATTTACTGTGTAACCGATAAAAAAGCACAACGTCAGAATATAAAGCATAATGATGACAAAGTTCAAATCTTCAACCGGCAGCTTTACATAGTGGAAGAAAATCTGGAAGAGTACCATGAGCACAAACCAGGAAACATAGGCGATAGCAGTTATGACTATAAAGTAAACCTTCGCACTGCCTGCAGTCTTTTTCCACTTTTTGATATTAAATCCGGCTTTATCGATGCTATAAAAAAATTGGTTTATAAGTGTAGTGATTATTGTCTTCAATACTAAAGAACTCAACATCTATCAACCTCTTCGAATGGGGAATACTATATATTAAACCCTTCTTTTCACACCATTATTTTATCTGCCAGCCATATTATTAATTAGTAACTAGCTAATACATCAATATGGTTTCTTAGTAGATATCCAACAGCCCAGTCGCCAAGCCAGCTTACAAGAAATCCTACTACACTCCAACCAAATACAAGTGCTATCGCTTTTCTTACACCTTTTCCTGCCTTATAAGCCTTATATGCTCTATGCAGCCCAACCGCTGCTGCAGCATACGAGATTCCCGGGACAATTTTATGGATGTCAAATTCGATACCCATTTGAGCTGATGCTGCAATTGCAACCATGGCGCCCAAGAGGATCAAAGTACCCAGTAAATCTTTCTTATTAATCGTTTCAAGCTTCAATACGTGATTCATTTTTTAAATTCCCCCTAGTGATAACGTCGTGAAAAACACATAATTACCATAGCAGAACAATGTGAAAAGAAGAGGTTTAACCTGATTTATATTGACTACCGCTCTTAATAAAATAAATAGTATGACCATACCTATTAAAATAAGAGGATTAGTAGCAACCAAAAATGTGTCAAAGTTGTTATTGTATAAGAAGATTTGCCACAGCAAACTTAGTGACAAGAATGAAATGAAAATCAAGAAGATACGATAAAATACCTGGAAAGTAACAGGTATTCTAAATAAAAACTTAGCAATCAAGTGCAAGACCAAGCTGCTGAAGAAGATTTGGATCAGGATACCAAGCAGAAAGAATACAACCACAACCCCAATCAATGCAATCGCAGGAGCGCCGTCTTTTTCTACGAGCCCAGTCAAGGCATTGATTTCTTTTCTCCCCATTTCATTTAATAATGAGACGCCCATACTGAACAACGTGGTTAGAAATGTGATCAGAAATAAAATGTACGTGGAATTTTTCCCTTCTTTAAGCCAAAGTGTCATCGTTCATCCTCCAAGACGTTTTCTAAGTGATACTAGAACTATTTATCAGCTAACGTTCACCCTCTGTTAAGAAAAAGGGTTTTATTTTTCTGTCCTCGCCTGCGCCTCACTGCCATAGGAGAGTACATTAAAATTTCATCTTCTCAACTTGCCAAAAAAACTCTTCAGCCACTTGGGCCTCATACCCGGTATTATAAAAAATCGAAGTATACGTGTTGTGCTTATAGATTATGAATGAACTCAGAATCTATCATTCTTCTTTCATGGGGGGAATACTGTATATATTAAACCCTTCTCTTCACATTATTATTTATCTGCTATATTTGGTTAACTTAGTAATTAGCTAATGTAGTAATGTGGTTCTTCAATAGATATCCAATAGCCCAGTCGCCAAGCCAGCTAACAAGTAAACCTACTACATTCCAACCAAATACAACCGCTAATGCTTTTCTTAAACCTTTCCCTGCTTTATAAGCTTTATAAGCTCTTTGCAAACCTACCAGTGCAGCTGCAGTGGAAATTCCAGGAACGATCTTATGGATGTCATATTCCACACCCATTTGAGCAGATGCCGCAATTGCAAGCATTGTCCCTAAAAGCATAAGAGTACCCAATAAATCTTTCTTATTGATTGTGTTCATTTTTAATACATGATTCATTTTAAATTCCCCCTAGTGATAGTGTTGTAAAAAATACATAATTACCATAGCAGAACAATGTGAAAAGAAGAGGTTTAACCTGATTTATATTGACTACCGCTCTTATTAAAATAAATAAAATAACCATACCTATTAAAATAAGAGGATTAGTAGCAACCAAAAATGTGTCAAAGTTATTATTGTATAAGAAGATTTGCCACAGCAGACTTAAAGATAAGAACGAAATGAAAATTAGAAAGATGCGGTAAAAGACCTGGAACGTAATCGGTATCCTAAATAAAAACTTGGCAATCAAGTGGAGTACCAAGCTGCTGAAAAAGATTTGGATCAAGATACCAAGCAGAAAGAATACGACCACTACCCCAATCAAAGCAATGGCAGGAGGACCATCTTTCTCCACAAGCCCAGTCAAAGCATTGATTTCTTTTCTCCCCATTTCATTTAATAATGAGACGCCCATACTGAACAACGTCGTAAAAAATGTGATCAGAAATAAAATGTACGTGGAATTCTTCCCTTCTTTTAGCCACTGTGTCATCGTTCATCCTCCAAGATGTTTATCTTTAATAAACAACTATTTACCAGATAGTACTAACTAAAGTCCTTCTCAAAAGATAAAAATGGTTCTTTATGCACCTGATAAAAGTCTTATAAAATGTACCACCTTTCTAATTATTGTACAAATTGGATTATTTTGTATTTATTAAGAGTATCTTGCGGAATTCCGCACTAATTCTTGTTGTAATTTGCTGTTTCATGTTTTTTTATAACTCTAGTTATATTTGGAGACTTTTCATTTGCTGTCATGGACGAAACAGGGTACTGGCAGTTCTATTCTATATAAAACGAAAATGGCAGTTACAGGTTTGATCCATTACATGTCCTTGAACAGCAAAACAGGAAGAAGGCTGAACCGAATGACTTACAAGGGGACTGAGGGATAAGTTATGAACCATAATACTTCATGAAACCTTTTCTTCCTAAATCCGTATATGTATATGAGTCTTCCAACTGAGGTGTTTGTTATGATTGAATTAGTAAACGATTATACGAGTTTGTTAACTGTTTATTCAATATATGGAGTTATACTGTTAAGTTTTATACTGACATGCCTCCTGGGTTGGCTGGCGAAATCTTCTTTCCCTTTTACCGATTCACGATGTGATGTTGAATTCGCAGATGTTAAATTGACCTTACAATTATATAAAGATCGCAAGGCTGTACCTGTCGTTAGCTGGTTATTCAAAGCTGTCAAACGTCATAACTACCCTGATGAAGAAGAGTCTATTTTTCCTTAAACCTATACTAAACATTTAAGGAGGAATAGATTTTGAAAGTGAAGGTTAGATTGTTTTGGAGTTTGTTATTTTTCACGTTTTTGATCTTAACGGGGTGCCAGCAAACTGATACAGGCGGTGGCGGACAGCTGAACAAGTTTTTTATCAGTCCATTCTCTACAGCTATTGAAGGAGCAGCTCATGTGCTGGGGGGAAATTACGGGTTGGCAATGGTGTTTATAACCATTCTAATTCGTTTAGTATTATTGCCTTTCATGCTTCAGCAGATGAAAAGCCAAAAACAAATGGGTATCAGAATGAATGAGCTTAAACCTGAGCTTATAGAGATTCAAAAGAAAATAAAAGAGACCACTGATATAAAAGAGAAACAAAAGCTGCAGCAGAATATATATGCACTGTATAAACAACGAGGTGTAAATCCTTTAAACCTTGGGTGCCTCCCTCTATTGCTTCAATTTCCTATTTTGATGGGATTGTATTATGCAATACGTGAATCCCAAGAAATATCAAGTCATACTTTTTTGTGGTTCAACTTGGGCCAACCTGATATATGGGTTACCCTTATTGCAGGCTTAGTTTACTTCTTGCAATTTAAAGTAAGTCAGAAACAAATGACTGTTGAACAGCAAAAACAAATGAAACTGGTTGGTCTTCTATCACCGATCATGATTATTTTTTTCTCTTTTCATGCACCAGCTTCCCTTCCTTTATATTGGGCTGTGGGAGGCTTGTTCCTAGCTTTACAGTCATATTTAATTAGTAAATTTTCCCGATAGGCTTTATGCCCGTGCAATAATACAAAATATGTATTATTGTATCTTTATAAGAACTTAATGGAAATTTTGGTATGTAAGGGGAATTTGTTTTGAAGAAGTTCATTGTTTTAGGATTATCAATAGCTGCTGCAGCTCCATTATCCGCTATCCTGCTTGTGTTATCAGATGTTTTCTTGAAGGGTGAAGAGTACAGTCTTGCTATGATAGTGGGATCCATTATGACGATCACCTTTTATGAAATCATTATTTACTTAGTAGTGGGAATACCTGTCACGCTAATCATTAACTTTATTAAGAAGCGCTTGATCAAGAACCAGACTCGGGATTACCTGGTGACCGTGGCTTTGTATTTAATCCCTGCACTACTGGTAGCGTATCTATTATTAGAGGGACTAACGGTAGAGAATTTGGCATTTGTCTTGATTCCTGTATATGTATATATGCATTTCGTTTATTTTTTCGAAAAGAAATTTGTGTATTAATGATGAATAAGAGACCAAATCAACTCGATTTGGTCTCTTTCTTATGGAACGAGCGTTTTCCGTATTGATAATAAAAGAAGCAAGAGAACGCCCCCATTCAACCTACAACACTGCATTACTTAAAATATAAACATAATACCAAATGCCTGCAGCGCTGAAAAAGAACAGCAAAAGGACCACGCCCGTCACTTTGTAATACTGCTTCACCCAGAACCCGAAGGTGAATACTGCATAAAAAACAATCGTGTTCATTACTAGATGAAGGACGCTGCTTTCCGGATCTGACGACCATATAAGCTGAGATAGGAAAGGTTTAGACAGCATTTCCAGCGTAATGAACGTACTTCTCATTCCAATCTCCATTCCATATGTACTTACTTCCAGGAGCAGGTTCCCTATCAAGAATAGAATAAAAAGTAAAATGATCCATAAAAACAGGCTGGTTGTTTGAAAGACTGATTTTATAATCGGGCTCTTCTCTGCCTTTATCTCTTTTCTTAGAAACAATGATTTCAGCCCCTTTTTCAATAGTGGAAGGGAATTCCCCCCCTTCCACTCGTTCCACCTTTGTGATTAGTTATTCAATTGTATTTACAGGATTAATGGCACCATCTTCAATAGTAAAGACATTCCATTGGATCCCCGCCTGGTTTACAGGAATATCGAATTCCCTATAACCATTTTCAGTGTAGACTTTCACTTTTGCAGATGAATTAGACATGGCTGAACTTGCTGGATTCGACCGGTTGCTGTAATCATGGATATAATAGTGATAGACACCATTTTTCAGATTGCGTATGGTGACCGTCTCAGGTCCATAGGATGTGACATCATCAATATCCAATTCGGCGTGTACAATTCCATCTTCATAATAGGTTTTATCACCATAGAATACATGGAATTCTCCGCCGCCGGATGCAGGTCCAGTCAAATGAGAGTCCAGGTCACTCGGCTCCGCACCCCATTCCAGTACAATCCTTACTTCATCTTCATCAAGTGCCGGTGACATCAGAAGCTGTTTGACTACTTCCATTCCGCCTATGGCAGTGACATTGATGAAGGTGGTGATGTAGCCATCTTTACTTATTTCGAGTGTGTAGTAACCCGTTTCGACATGCTCGAATAAGAAGGAACCGTCGCCGCCGGTCTCGGTTTCATATAGTACTTCGCCCGACCTTGAATTGAAAGATTCCCTTACTTTAATGACCGCACCGGGGATTGTGCCTCCATTATCGGCTCTATAGGCATGCCCTTTAATGATTCCATCCGTTCTTCCTTCATATTCACTTGGAATCTGCAGAATCGTTTCTAGGAATTTCTCTTCATTCTCTTCCAATGTGATGCCTTGATATTCAACAGGCATATACCCGTTCTTACTGATTAAAATATTTCTATTCTCACCTGATTCGACCTGAACCCTGTAATTCCCTTCTTCATCTGATAAACCAAGCGATTTATCAAATTGGTGGGCCGCATTCAGCGAGCTGATGGCTGCATTTTCGATCGGCTGGTTCGTAATCGCATCCTTAACATGACCTGAAAGGGTGGCGTCAGCATCGGTTAAGTAGGTTGATAGATAGGTTTCAACATCTTCGCGGAGATTTACATTCAATTGAGGGATACTATTAAAATTGAATCCGCTGTCTCCCTCGTCAATCCAGTCCGTCACGAACTTCTCCTTTTCCGTGAAAGGTGGGAAAGGTTCATTTGAGTAACTGCTTACTTCACTGGCAAGAACATCGACCCAATCCCCACTGAAGTTTAGATAAGAATATCGGCTGTCACTCGTTTGATTGAAATCCAGTTTTTTTAGTGTATACTGATTGAAATCCGAAGTGCTCAAATCACTTGTATCGGGTAAAAGTATATTTCTTCCGTCAGGATGATCAATCGGTCTCTGGGCAAAATCATCTGCTGTCAAGTCTGAAGTCAACCCTGCCAATTCCTGTCCTTTTTTGCTGATTCCCATAAAGATCGGCACACTCAGATCATACGTGCCCTGAACAGGATAAACCGCATGAGCCCCTCTGGCAATCGCAATGATCGGATGGTTATCATGATTCGGGAATAGATTGCTGTCGTCCTCAAAAGGCATAACGAGCCTTGATGAAGTCCATGAATAATCATCACCGTTCAAGCCCATCGTCTGGCCCGGCAAGTGACCAGATGTGCTGATGCTTATGGCTTCATTGTCAGTACCCAGTTCAATCGTAATACTTTCCCTGTCATAGTTATGGGCACCCGAACCAGGATCGGCAGCCGTTCCCGTCTTCGGATCAAAGGCGTAAATCATATGATAGTTGAGAAACTTCCTGCCTTCCTGCTCAATGTAAGAGTAATAGATGGTGGAATTCTCCCTGCTCCCAGTCACCTCCTGGAGCCCCAAAGCGTTTTTCCCATTGATGACGTAGTCAACATGGCCGTTATACGAGAGGTATTCCCCTAAGTGATGAAAAGGGATATCCTTTCCTTTATGAACACCATCAAACCAGTTTGATATATCCCCTACTTTCGTTGTCGGTATATCCGCTGATAATAACTCTTCAAATGATATAGGGAAGAATTGCTCATCTTCCTGGAACACAGTGATCGGTGCATACTTCCTGGCCATTTCACTTATCTCGCTTTGACTCATCAAACGTGGAGAACGTTCGATATAAATATCCTGGATCCAGAATAAATCATCCGCAAAGTCTTCTTCGGAAGAAAACGAATCATCCTCAAATAACTTTACCTGGTAGACGCCGTTGTTCAATTTTTTCTTAATGGTCAAATCATCATCTTCCATTTCAGTCACGCCCACCAATTCGGAAGGATCACTGTCCACGCCTGTTTGTTTATAAATTTTGTAGTAGTATTCCGGGTTTCCGATTTCAAACGGACTGTCATCGATATTCTGCAGATAAGTAAGTTCTGCTTCAAAATTCCCGTCCGAATCATTCCTCTTGATATTAAACATTTTTCGAATATTAAAATCGTCAGCAAGCACCTTATTCGCTTTGAATAAGTTTACTATTTCTGCTGCATCTTCTACTAAATCACTGAGGAAACCAGATGACACTTTCGTCTCGGCCCTCGTAAAAGGAATCAGGGTCACAGACTCCTTCAACCTGAAGCTTGCTGTCTCCTGTTCTTCTGAAACACTGAAAGGGAGCCACTCTAATATCTTTTGGCCATCTTCCACATAATAATCCCCCACCCCGTAAGGAGTTTCCTTATAGTTCACTTTCACGTTAATATAAGCATCCGGGGTCAACTTCTCTTCTGGAAGCTTAATGGAAACAGGTGAAGACACGATTGATACCTTTTCCTGTTCGTTGATGATGTCACTCAGCGGGAGAGTTGTATCATTCTCAAGGGTGATCTCTTTCACGAGCTCGTTCCCGGTAAATTCATATACATTTCCATCCTTGTCCGCCAAGCGCTTGGAGAAAGTATAACTTTCCTTCGTCGTAAATTCATAAGAATAGGATCCATTCTCAGACTTATTCTTGTTGTTATTCTTGTCTGCCTTTACCTTTAGATCAACAGAGTAATCTGTATTGGGATCCAATGTAACACCCAGCACAACAAGCTTGTTCACACTCTTGTCATAGAGACTTTCTACTTCTCTATCATTAACTGTAAGAGAATATTTCAATTCTTCAAACTGCTGCCTGTATCTTTTGAAATTCTTATGTGAGGAATCCAGCTTAATCTCTAGTGGAGCGGCAGGATCCACCTCCAGGTTACCGTTTTCCGGTGTTACACTTTTAATTGGCAATTCATGCTGCTGATTTTTCTGAGCTTTCGCCACCGCATGGCCATTCATCATAAACGGCTGGAATAATTGAAAGACCAAACTAAAAATAATGATAAAACTCCATTTTTTTCTATTCACTTTTCTCGTTTCCCCTTTCTGGCAATTACATTTTCTCTATCCTTAGCACTACACTATACTCATCCCACCCCTTTTAGGACTATGGTTTATTATAGTTCAAAATACTTACTAAAAAGGGATATATTCCTAAAAGAATATTTCTGCAAACTCGATTTCTTTTAAAATTTTTGAATGGTAGCGAGGAGTTTTTTCTTCCTGTATTTTAAACTCACCTGACACTTACCCCTGTCAGCGATACAGGAAAAGATCGTGACACTTAGTGCTTCGGTAAGTGCCTCATCGATTTTCCCTTGTAAGTCAGAGAGGGTCCGTGCGAGCCGGATAATCTTGATCTGAAGCGGTCGCTAAGTTCCTGATGAATTGACAATTGCTGAATACCATTAGTAATATCAAATAAGTGCAGGGTTTAAAATCCCTGCACTTTCCTTCAACCTTTTCATTTGAATATGACGAATCCCTCAAGAAATCAGACTACATCTTTTCTTCTGCTATTGTGAGATGCTTCTATAATATTAACGGTATCTTTCACTATATAAATTAACCCTACCCAGGAAAACATCCCTCTGACAAAACGATTACGCTCGGTCATGCTTTTGAAAAGATTTGTGGTCTTAGTCATCATGAAAAAGAAGCAAGAGAACCGTCCAACCGTCCCCGTGGTCCTCAAAGAACCGTCTTTTTCCTTCCTCTAAATAATTTTATCTAGAAATATTAACATGGGCCTTTAATAGTAAGACTCCAACAAAAATTGACAAAATATTCTTTCTAGTTGTGGTAGTATTGATACATCCCTTTGTAAACTACTCTTTTAAGCATCATGAACCATACATAATTAGTACTACTAGTGATTTTGATTTAATTGATAATTAAAGGAGGAACTTTAAACATGAAGAAATTATTAACGGCTACATTGGGTATAGTTTTTGCAATGAATGTAATTGGATCGGGGGTATCGGCAAAGAGTACCATCGTTCCAGGGCACCAGACAGATGATGGCAGTATTCCAGTGGGGGATGTAACAGGCAAGTATACTCAAGAAGATGGCGTTTATCATTATAAAGTTCAATATCGTGGTGACTTTGGAGGAGACCCGTATCTAGACAGTGGATGGATGATCAATAACATCACGAACATGGAAACGGGTGAAAAGTATTTCTACTTTATTGTTCATGAAACTGACCCCCGTTACACGGGAGAAGGAACTCCGGTATGGGGGGATTGGGAATATCACCTTGTGGTCAGTGGGAATCAAACTGATCCAGTAGACAATGGTGTAATTGATATTAACAAACCTAATCACCCTGTCAAACGCTAAATGAGTAACAAATGACAAGCAAGTAAAAAGAGGTAAGCTTAAAAGCCCTATCTATTAAGAGTAGTTTACAAAGTGGCTTGTTCTACTAACAGGGATAAAATATTATAAAGCAACTCTTAGCAAGGGGACGGTTCTACTGCTTCTTCCCATAAAAGAAAACTTCCTCCCCTTAATCTCATGACCTTCAAGCCTTAAACACCAAATTAACGACACCCCCAATATCCTCGCCGCCTGCCCCCCCTTGCTTTCACCTCTCCTTCACAGGAATGTCTGAGCTCCCACTCTCATAGACTTATAGAAAAGAAGGGAGCTGGTCTCAATGCTTGAGTGGAGTGCTGTTATTGCAGCCGCCGCGTTTACCATTCTCGTCATCTATTTGATTTTGACATTAAGAAAAGTAATGGCAACACTTACTGAAACGAATAAGACGCTGTCTGACACCCGGACAGCTGTGAATGGCATTACAGAAGAAGCAGAAGAACTGATTCATACAGCCAACCAAATTTCTGTAGATGTAAAAGGAAAAATGAAAGCCGTTGACCCTTTGGTTGAGTCCGCTCATGATGTAGGGGAATTAATACACAATGTTACAAGCTCGGTAAAGAGAACTGCTTTGCAAAAGAACAACCCCAAAACTATTCATACGCAGGAAAGTAAACCTGTCCAAATTAAATTGAAGTAAGCAAAAAGAGGTCGGGCGAACCGGCCTCTTTTTATTTGGGTAGGGGGTCTCTGCGAATTTTCTTGTCGACGCTTGAGTACGACGATTTCTCCCTGCTCGCACACATAATTGTGATGGTCCCATCTGCGTCCCTGCGGATCCGCTGTCCGCCTCCATTATACCAATTCACCTACTTTATTTAGACGCTTTGGAATGTAGAGTCGGAACCGTCTGGGTTTACCCTGAACGCAAAGTGGCATACAACTTTTCATTTTCTGGTATATTTTGGCTGTTATTAATCAAGCACTAAGAAAATAATTCATTGCTTTTTTAAGAGAACCTCCCCTTACTTCCCCAATAAAAACAGTCACTCACACTCCGACCTACAAAAATAACCAAATTTAAGTGAATATATTTTTAAAAAGCATACTCTTTCTGATCTCGAACCGTTCCCTTGTTTCCCACCAAAATATTAATAAATTTATATTCTTTTTTATATTTATTGGAAAACACATCCAAAATTTATAGTATAATCTAAAAGGACCATGACTAAAGGAGTGTAAGAAATGAAAGCAAGATTACGTAACGATGCAGGTGTAACTAAAGAGGTGAAAGTGGGCTTCAGCTGGACAACATTCTTTTTTGGGTTTTTCCCAGCACTTATAAGAGGTGATTTAAAGTGGGCTGCAATCATGTTTATCACGGCTTTTGCAGTTGGAGCATTCACTCTTGGGTTTGGAGCTTGGATTCCCGGTATTATATTTTCTTTTGTTTATAATAAGATTTTCATTAAAGATCTACTTGAAAAAGGATACCGCCCAGCTGATGAGCAAACACAATCAGAACTTGAATCAAGAGGCATCATCTCCCCTGTTTCCAAAGCAGTTTAAGAAGCACGAGCTGATTATGAATTCATTATCAGCTCGTTTATTCTTTATTAAGAATTAAATATTCTTAAGAGTCCATTACGCAAACTAAGAATTCCCCCAGCTCATTAATGAATCTCCCTTGGTTACTCTCTCACGGTTCTCTAACATCCGTAATATACCAAACATGGTTATTTCTTTTTTTACTTTAATGAGAAAAGCAACTAACTGAAAAAGACAGATACATTGTCCTCCCCCACTAAACATATACCACCCTCATAATAACAGCAATCAACACAAACGGAACCGGTAAGGAATCACCCCTAAAAAACCCAAAAAATTCCCCGGTTCTTTTCTATTCATACTCATCTAAATAATATTTGGAATTAGAGCAAGTATCACCAATTGAAATATTGCTGTCGAAACCTCGTTGATATATTCTCCTCCGTCTTCTCCGAGAAAAATCGCTACAAGTAATAGGAATGACAGTACAATATACATCGGAAGAATTTTCACATTGAAACGCATGTATTTTTTAAACACAAAACCACCTCTAGTGTAAATTTAACAAAAGGAGAATAAACTCCCCTCCGTGCCAATTAAATTAATAAAGGATTTTATGCATAATAGGTAGTGGGCCTTGACACCCCCAAAAACTCCATCCATATACCCCTTCCACACTATAAATAAACTAAGTAAAACATCTCATTTTTATTACTTTATATGGAATTATTATGGTATTATTAGATACTAGATTGCTATTTTTACATTTATTAGGGGGATGAAGTTGAAAAAGGTAAAGATTTTGTTTCTACTGCTGTTTTTACTGACTTTGGGATCAGAAGCGAGTGCACAGAAGAATGAGGTGGAAAGACTTGGCGGCAAAGACCGGTTTGAAGTTGCTGTGAACGTTTCACAGAAAGGATGGGCAGAATCTCAAACTGTCTATTTAGTAAACTACCTTGCTTTCGCCGATGCTTTATCGGCTACTCCATTAGCTTACCAAGACGATGCACCAATCTTGCTTACACATGCCAATTCTTTAACCAGTACTACAAAGGATGAACTCATCCGCTTAAAATCTTCAAAGGTTGTACTTGTTGGAGGACCCGCAAGTGTCTCCCAGAAGGTTGTCGAGGACTTAAATAAGATAGGAATTAGAGATATTCATAGAATTGGCGGGAAAGACAGGTATGATGTATCTGCCAATGTCGCAAATAACCTTCATATAAAAGATACAGCCGTTATCGCCACGGGGATGACGTTTGCAGATGCCCTGTCGGTAGCACCTTATGCCGCTAGAAATAGTTACCCTATTCTGCTTACTCGAAAAAGCGATATTCCAGCATCTGTTTCACAGTTTCTGAAAAACAAAAAATTCACCTCTACGATCATCATGGGAGGAGAAGGAAGCGTTGGAAAAGAAGTGGCCGGGAAGCTGCCCAATCCAGAACGAATTGGAGGGTCAGACCGTTACGCTGTAGCAGCAAATCTGATTAGACAGAAGAATCTTCCAACTGATGAAGCCTTTGTCGCAACGGGTCTGTCATTTGCTGATGCCCTCACTGGATCCGTCTTAGCAGCGAAAGAAAATAATCCCATTCTTCTTACAAGGGCAGATAGCATGCCTGTTGATACGAAGAAAATCATTGAGGAAAAGAATATTAAAAATTATATTCTTTTAGGTGGCCCTGGGTCTGTTCAAGAGGAAATATTAAATGATTATTCGGATGCATTGATCATTGAGAATAACCATACGATTGAAGGTTATACAGATAAACCAAGCTATAGCCCCGGTCAGACAATTGATTTTAAGGTTCATACACTTCAACCCACTTTCTCTTTAGAAGTGAGGAGATTCGGAAAAGAAGACTCCGTCGTTTTCGAGAAGGTTGAACTCAAAGGAACAAAGCAAAACTATCGAAAATATTCATATAAATACGGAGCCAGATGGGCAACCAGCTATTCTTTTCAAGTTCCTTCTGATTGGAAGAGCGGCCTTTACGGTGCCAGGGTTTATGACCAGAGCGGCGAAGAATTCTACATAATGTTTACAATAAAGAATTCAAGCAGCACGAAACCAAAAATTGCTGTACTCGCAAATAACTTTACCTGGGAATCTTATAATCTATGGGGCGGCGGTTCTTTCTATGGTTACAAGATAAACGATGGTACAAATCGCAAATATGCTCAAATCTTAAACTTCCAGAGACCAAACCCACGAATTAACCCTTACGAAGACAGTATTCATCTGCCTTTCGCAGAGAAGTTCTTACTATCCTGGCTGGAGAAAAACGGATATTCCTATGATGTAATATCTGAATATGATTTACATCATCAACCGGGGATTCTGCAGCAATATGAAACGTTAGCATTAAACTCACATAGTGAATATTGGACCACGGAAATGTACAATGGGTTTGAATCCTTTTTGAATAAAGGCGGAAACGTCCTTAATCTTTCAGCTAACAGCATCTATTGGAAAGTGGCTGTAAAAGGGGATCAGATGGAAGTACGCAAAGATAAAGGCTACCATACCTTAACAAACGAAAAAGGCGGCCTGTGGAGGGACTTATCTAGACCTGAGTCAAAACACCTGGGAGTAGCCTATAATTATCTAGGTTACGGGACATACACTCCTTATAAGGTGGAAAGACCTGATCATTGGATTTTCAAAAATACAGGGTTGAAAACTGGAGAGTTAATCGGAGAAACAGGAGTAAACGGACGTGGTGCTGCAGGCGGTGAGACTGATAAGATCACCCCTCACACACCGAAGAATTTCGTTCGTCTTGCAAAGGGACAGAATCCCAATCAAGGCGGTTCTGATATGATTTACTACGATACCCCTTACGGAGGCGGAGTGTATTCAGTCGGTTCCCTTACATTTACCGGGACTCTTGAAAGCGATAAAGATATCTCGCAAATCGTTAAGAACGTTTTAAATCATTTTCATAAATAATATCAAAATCTGGACAAAACTAATAAACCATCGTATGAACAATTTCAGTATAGTCTCTTAATACCGCTATTGATTTCCGTGCAAGACTTCGCTTTCCGCGGGTAGCCCGTGAGCCTCCTCGGCAAGCTGCGGGGTCTCACATAAGCTACTCTTCCCGCAGGAGTCTTCGTCTTGCACTCCAATCAACCGCTGGTAAAAGCTAAATCTAAATGTACTTTTGAAAAATTTAAAAACCCGAACTAATTTGCCTCGAAGAATGCAAATTAGTTCGGGTTTTTCTTTGACTAAAACACCTACGTCCCAGCCTCAATTCTTTAATTTTTTCATTTGATTTATTACGAATCACTGACGAAATCAAATTACATCTTTTCGTCTACTACTGTGAGATGCTTCCTTAATATTAACAGTATCTTTCACTATATAAATAGGCCGGTTTTTACTTTCATCGTATATTCTCGCGATGTATTCACCGACTATGCCCATACCCAGCAATTGAACTCCACTAAAGAATGTAATGGCCACCATTATGGAGGCCCACCCCGTTTCCACTTCACGTCCAAATAGTTTGATTGAAATGGCATATATAAGAACTAAAAAGGAGACCAAAACCGAAAAGAAGCCCAAAGTCATGACTAATTTTAGGGGCTTGGTTGAAAAAGCAATGATGCCGTCTGAAGCAAATTTGATCATTTTCTTCAGCGGGTATTTCGTCTCTCCCGCAAATCGTTCATCTCTTTCATACTCAATGAAGGTTTGATTGAACCCTACCCAGGAAAACATTCCTCTGACAAAACGATTACGCTCGGTCATGCTTTTAAAAACATCCGCTGCTTTTCGGTCAATAATCCGAAAATCACCTGTATCCTTCGGTATGTCTATATCTGACATATAGTTAAGAAATTTATAGAAATACTTAGCGGTGAGAAGTTTGAATTTCGTTTCTCCGGAGCGTTTCTTCCGTTTTGCATAAACAATCTCATAGCCCTCTTTCCACTTGGAAATGAGAGCGGGAATCATTTCTGGAGGGTCCTGAAGATCTGCATCAATTATAACGATCGCATCCCCAGCAGCAAAATCCACCCCCGCTGTAACGGCGGTTTGATGACCAAAGTTCCGGGCAAAATTCACTATTTTCGCTTGACTATCACGATCAGCGATTTCCGTTAAGATATCTAACGTCTTATCCGTACTGCCATCATTCACGAAAATGAATTCATATCTTATTTTATTATCCTCCATCACACTTTTCAGCCTGTCATAACACTCTTGTGCCACTTCTTCTTCATAATACATAGGGATGACAATCGATATTAACTCTTTCATTTTTTCCTCCAATAAGAATATTTCTCGTGTAAATTTATGATGGTTGGTTGAATGTCCATTTAACATTCATGATATAGTTCAGGGCTAAACCAGCACCAACCGCAAAAACATTGGCAATCACAGGATGAAAACCAAGCTGATCTACCAGAATGTATAGGGTGAACGTGTTGAAAGTGAGAGTTAGTATATTAACTGTGATAAATTTAAAGAATACACTTGCCTTCTTCGTTCGATCCCGAAAAACCCATTTCTTATTCCAGTAATAGCTGTTTAAAACCCCTAAGAAGTATCCCAAAACATTAGCTGCCAAATAATTTATTCCTATATAAATAAAGAGAGTGTAACTCCCTAAGGTAATAAGCGTATTGAAGAACCCTACTGTTCCGAACTTGAGGAACATTTTCATATATGTTTTATCCTTTCTGACGCACATTCAAATGATACTATTAAACTCAAGCAGTCTCCGATGATTCATTTAACAGTCATTTTCCCCTATAAATATAAAATACTATCGCGCTTTAAAAACTATAAATTAGCAATACAACATTCCATTACATTCTACATTTGGAATTAAAGAGAGTACTTGGTTAAAGGTAGCAGAATTTCCAATATATTTCAATACCATACGTAGTAAAAAAAGCTTATGCGGTATGGTAAAACCAGAAATAAATAGTAAAAATTTATCCCTTTTTTAATAAGATTTATTTACCAAATTAACATAAGATGGTAATCTACTATATACTGCCACTTGTTTCAAATAAATACTAAAGGTAAATTTATTAGGATTCATTACGAGAAGGAGGAACAATATGGGAGGGCAATTCTTTCATTTTTTACATAGATTTATTTACATCTTATTCTTTGCACTGATTTTATTTCTAGTCGGTCTTAACATCTTTATGAGCAGAGGATATAGTACAATCAGTCTGGAAACACCCCAATACTTTAATGTAATAACATTAATTCTTGCAGTATCACTTTCAGCCATGATGTTTTTACTCAGAAAGAACTTAATTAGGCTTCTGGAAAAAACCCCTAAATTCTATACCGTTTTCATCTTGTTGGGATTGAGTTTGCTTTTACAAACAATTACTATACGGGAGTTGTCCGTCACCCCTTCCTGGGACTTCGGAGCCGTAATATATAGCGCAAAGCTTTTTGTGGAGAGCGGAGAAATAGGTGAGTATTTCACCATTTATCCAAATAATATCTTACTGGTTTGTATACTTGCATTGATTGGAAAAATTTCTTCACCTGATCTTATCAATTTTCAAGTCTTTAATGTCATTGTCATTACCATAAGCCAGTACTTAATTTATCGAATTGCTGCAAAGGTGGCAGGAGCAGCTGTTGGAATAGCAAGTTTACTAGTCAGCATACTTTTCTTTCCCTATATCTTTTTTGCACCTATCGTATATACTGATACTATTTCACTCATCTTCCTGCTCCTGCCCTTGCATATTTTAGTGAATAAGAACGGGGAATTCAGGAGTCATGTTTTAATAGTCATTGCAGCATCCATCCTATTTTCATTTGGGATGCTATTAAAAGGATCAGTTGTGATCTTTTTGATTGCCTTCAGCATCGTACTTTTTTTAAACCAAAAAAAATGGAAAAAATTATATTTCATCATACCATTCATCATTCTATTAATTGTTAAGTCGTTATTTAACAGCTCCATTTATCAATTCGAGATTTTGGATAAGGCAGCTGTCGAACAAAAAAGTATGCCGGTTACCCATTGGATTGTGATGGGGCAAAACAAAAATAAGTTCGGGAAGTATTCTCAGGATGATGTCGTGTGGACGAAAGATCTATTAACGAAGTATCCAAGAGAAGTGGTCACTCAAATCCACTATCAAGAACTGAAAAACCGAATTTCCGAAAAGGGAATATTGGGGAATATTTCATTTAACATAGAGAAGATTGGCCATACATGGACAGATGGAACCTATTACTCCTTAAATAAATTGAGGAGGATACCTGAACATCCAGAAAACTTTACCCAATTGACTACTCAAACGCCTGGTCACTTGGTCCAAGGGTATGCACGGGTCCAGCATCTCATGTTGCTGATCGGATTGCTGTTTTCTTTAAGATTAAAGAACAAGAATTCCTTTACTACCTTTTCCATGTTATCGCTCATTGGGTTTTTTCTTTTCTTCATCATTTGGGAAACGCGTTCAAGGTATTTGGTTAGTTTGACTCCTTTAATCATCATGATGAGTTGTATGGGATATTTAAAAATATTTTATGTTAATCATAAGGGTAAATCAAATCTTTCAGGGTAAAAAGGCTACTGAGGGTGGTAAAACCCTTGGCATGTACAAAAGCCGCCAAAGATAACCCTTTGGCGGCTTTTTTAATTATTTCTTCCTAAAATAACCCACATACCACTCAGCAAACTTCCCTAACCCTTCCTCAATTGAAGTCTCAGGCTTAAACCCAACAGCTTTTTGCAATCTGTCAGTAGAAGCATAAGTCGCTGGTACATCCCCGGGTTTAATAGGTTCAAATACTTTTTCAAACTTTACTTCCCTACCTAATGCATTACCCAATGCCTTTTCTAAAGTTTGAATAAATGTCATCAATTTCTCAGGGCTGTTTTTTCCGATGTTATAAACCTTATGAGGAACTCCTTCCTCCACTGGAGGTGTTGTGATTAGTCTCTCTATTCCCGTTACAATGTCATCAATATAGGTAAAGTCACGATACAAGTCATTTTCAAAATCACCATTATTAAAGATCTTGATAGGCTCGCCGGCAAAGTACTTATCTGTAAATCCGAAGTAAGCCATATCAGGTCTTCCCATAGGACCGTAAACCGTAAAGAAACGCAGGCCAGTAGCAGGGATTTTATAAAGATGGCTATAGGTATGTGCCATTAGTTCGTTTGACTTCTTAGTTGAAGCATAAAGAGAAACAGGGTTATCCACGAAGTCCGTTTCCTCGAAAGGTACTTTCTTGTTGGCACCGTATACTGAGCTTGATGAGGCATAGATTAAATGATCTACAGGATTGTGTCTGCATGCTTCAAGAATGTTATAGAACCCTATCACATTACTCTGCATATATACATCGGGATTCTCTATTGAATAACGAACTCCTGCTTGTGCCGCCAGATTCACTACTATTTTAGGTTTGTACTTTTTAAAAATGTCGTCAACCCCTGATTTATCAGAGATATCATTTTTAAGGAATGTAAAGTTCTCATATGGTTTCAACTGATCTAAACGAGCATATTTTAAATTTACATCATAATACTCATTTAGATTATCCACTCCCACGACCTTACAGCCTTGCTCTAATAGTTGCTTAGATAAGTAGAATCCAATGAAACCAGCTGCGCCGGTGACTAAATATACTTTATCAGATTGTGGTTTCTTGTAACTCATTGGCCCATTTCTCCTTCACCTTTTTTCTTTCGGCTGTTCTTCTTCCAATTGAATGGTATTCTACTTTAGTTGCTTCCATGTCTTCTACCTTATAAAGATTCCGTCCATCAAAAACTAAAGGAGTTCGCATCAACATATGATAAGCTTCAGGAGTGATTTCTTTGATTTCTCCCCACTCAGTGAAGATGAAACAAACATTTGCATCTTTTAATGCTTCTTCCACATTTGTTACATAGGTAATTCTACCTTTGCCATTCTGACCTTCAGGATGGACTTTAGAGAAGTTTTCTTTCCCAACAGGGTCATAAGCATAAATGTCGGCTCCTTGGTCAAGCAGTAATGGAACATTTTCAAGGGACGCTGCTTCTCTGAGATCATCCGTACCTGGTTTAAACGTTAACCCAAGGACTGCTACTTTTAATCCGTTAAACGTTATCAACCTTTTACTCGCCTTTTTATATAACATCGTCTTTTGTTCTTTATTAACATCAATAGCCGCTTTTACAGTTTTCAATTCGTAACCGTTTTGTCTAGCTATATATTCCAATGCTTTAGTATCCTTAGGGAAACAAGATCCACCGAAACCAATACCTGCATTCAAGAACTTGCTGCCTATTCTTTCATCAAAACTCATTCCGCGAGCAACGTCATTAATATCAGCTCCAACCAATTCACAAAGGTTAGCGATGTCATTCATGTATGAAATCTTTAAAGCAAGGAAGTCATTTGAGGCGTACTTAATCATTTCTGCTGATCTTCTATTAACAGAAACAATAGGGAGATTGAATGGTTCATATATATTCATTAATAAATCCTCTGCCCATTTGCTTTCTGTTCCAATGATAATTCTCTCAGCGTGTAAAGTATCACGAACGGCTGAGCCCTGGGCTAAGAATTCTGGATTGGATGCGACTTCAACTTTTACATCTCTAACTAAAAAATCTTGAATAAACTGCTCTACTTTATCATTCGTACCAACCGGAACCGTTGATTTGACAACAACTAAGCAATCTTTTTCAACCGATTCAGCAATTTGTCTGGCAACTTTTGCAATATATGATAGATTAGCAGAGCCATCCGGTTGCTCAGGTGTTCCAACACCGATGAAGATGGCGTCCGCATCTTTGTAAGCTGCTCTAATATCAGTGGTATATTCGATTCTTCCGGCAACATAGTTTTTTTTCATTAACTCTTCTACACCAGTTTCATAAATTGGAGATACTCCAGATTTCATCAACTCAACTTTATCTTCATTAATATCCACACAAGTTACTAGATGACCCATTTCAGCAAAACAAACTCCGGCCACTAAGCCGACGTATCCTGTTCCTGCTACTGCTATTTTGTACATAAAGATACCTTCCTTTCTATATTAAATACTGTACTGTTTTTCGAAATAATTTTGGTATTCCCCGCTTATAATTTGTTCCCACCATTCTTTGTTGTCTAGATACCATTGAATAGTTTGTGCAATACCCGTTTCAAATGTATATGTTGGTTTCCAACCTAATTGTTCTAATTTAGTTGGATCAATAGCATACCGTTTATCATGTCCAAGACGATCTTTAACAAACTCAATTAAATTCTCAGACTTCCCCAATGTATTAATAATCGTCTTAACTACTTCTAAATTTGTCCGTTCATTATGGCCTCCGACATTATAAACCTCACCTTTTACACCTTCATGCATAACTAGATCAATAGCAGCACAATGATCAATAACATGTAACCAATCTCGAATATTCTCTCCATCACCGTAAACCGGTACTTTTTGTTCATTTAAAACCCGAGATATTGTTAAAGGAATCAACTTTTCAGGAAAATGATATGGCCCATAGTTATTCGAGCAGCGAGTAATATTAACAGGCATGTTATATGTTTCATGGTAAGCACGAACTACTAAATCGGATGAAGCTTTACTTGCGCTATATGGACTATTAGGTTGTATCGGAGTATTTTCAGTAAAGAATGTTGATGGATCAAAATCTAGTTCACCATAAACTTCATCAGTTGATACATGAACAAACTTTAATACACCACTTAGTTTGGAAGCATCTAACAATACTTGTGTTCCAAGTACATTTGTCACCATGAAAATTTCCGGGTCGGTAATTGAGCGATCCACATGACTTTCTGCCGCAAAATGAACCACGTAATCAAATTGCTCTTTTTCAAAAAGAGGGATGATTGAATCACGATCTGTTATATCTGCTTTTATAAAATGATAGTTTTCCTTTGATTCAATTTGTTGATGCTTTGTTAAATCTCCGGCGTATGTCAGTAAATCTAAATTATAAATATCGTAATTTGTATATTTATCCACCATGTACTGGACAAAGTTTCCACCAATAAACCCTGCGCCCCCAGTAACAAGTACTTTTTTATTTTCCATCTATTCCACCTCTTGTGTTAATTGATTTAAATATCTCGTAACTGCATCTTGCCAGCTAGGTAGCGGACTAAATCCATTTTCAATCAGTTTTTGTTTTGACATTCGTGAGTTTTTAGGACGAACAGCTCGTGTAGGGTATTCCTCTGTAGAAATAGAATTCACTTTAATACTGAGATTTGCTTGTCTGAAAATCTCCTTAGAAAATTCAGCCCAGCTGCAAAAGCCATCATTGGAGGCGTGATAAATTCCATAATTATCTGTTTTAATCATATCAATTAATAATTTTGCCAAATCAAATGTATAAGTAGGTGAACCAAATTGATCGCCTACCACATTTAATTCATCTCTTGTTTCTGCTAACCTTAACATTGTTTTAATAAAATTATTACCATTGATACCAAAAACCCAAGAAATACGGACTATAAACCAATTATTTAATAGTTGTTTTAGTACTTCTTCCCCTTCTAGCTTTGTTTTCCCATAATGACCTACTGGCCCAGGTTCTTCTGTTTCCTTGAATGGCGTTTGACCTTCTCCACTAAACACATAGTCTGTGCTGATATACATAAACTTCGCATTAATGTCTTGAGCTGCTTCAGCTAAATTCCTTGTACCATCAACATTGACACTTCGACATATATCTTTTTCATCTTCAGCTTTATCGACAGCTGTGAAGGCAGCACAATGGATAATTGCATTTGGCTTGACTTCATTTAGATATTGAGATACATCTTCTCTTCTCGTTATATCTAAATCCTTTGATCCCACTCCTACCATTTGTAAACCTTGTTGCAATCCATAGTGAAAAACATCATAGCCAAGTTGACCTGTATATCCGGTTACTAGTATTTTCATGATACTACTCTCCGTACACGAAATTATTTTCGGCATTGTTTAGTAATGGTGCTTTTTTATCTTTTTCTGATAATATAGGCTTAATATCTATTGGCCAATCTATTCCAATTTCAGGATCATCCCACGTGATACCTCTGTCACATTCAGGTGCATAAAGCTCGTCTACTTTATATTGCACTTCAACATCTTCTGTTAACGTCATAAACCCATGAGCATAACCTTTTGGGATTAGTAATTGCTTTTTATTTTCTGCTGTCAACTCTACTCCAAACCATTTTCCAAAAGTTAAACTGCCCTTTCGTATATCAACGGCAACATCATAAATTGCTCCTTTAGTACAACGAACTAATTTTGTCTGCGCTTTTGGATTTAATTGATAATGCAGTCCTCTAAGAGTACCTTTTGTTGCTGAGAATGATTGATTGTCCTGGACAAACTTAATATTTATCCCTTCATCAGAAAAATTCTCTTTATTATATGTTTCCATAAACCAGCCACGATGATCTCCAAATACCTTAGGCTCAACGATAACTAGGTCATCTAAATTAGTTTTAGTAAATTTCATATAATACCACTTCTTTCACTGCTTAATATTGTATTTCACCATTTGCAACTTTCATTAAATATTGACCATACCCTGTCTTACTAAGTTTTTCGCCACAATCCCATAATTGTTCCTTGGTAATCCAACCATTAATAAACGCAACTTCTTCAGGAGCTGCAATCTTAATACCTTGATGCTCTTCAACTGTCTTTACAAAGTTTGTTGCATCAACTAAGCTTTGATGTGTCCCAGTATCTAACCAAGTAAAACCTCTCCCCAATAACTCGACATCTAAATCTCCCATTTTTAGATATGCTTCATTTATTGAGGTAATTTCAAGTTCACCCCGGGCGGAAGGGCGAACATTTTTAGCTATTTCAACAACACGATTATCATAAAAATATAACCCGGTAATGGCATAATTAGATTTTGGCACTTCTGGTTTTTCTTCTACACTAATTACTTTTCCCTCCTTACTGAACTCTACAACACCGAATCGTTGAGGATCTTGTACATGATACCCAAATACGGTAGCACCACTTTCTTTATTTGCAGCTCTTTGTAGTATTTTTCTCATACCGCTTCCGTAATAAATGTTATCCCCTAAAACCATCGCAACAGAGTCTTCACCAATGAAGTCTTCGGCAATTAAAAAAGCCTGAGCTAATCCATCCGGCTTGTCCTGAACTTTATAACTAAGTGAAATCCCAAATTGGGATCCATCTCCTAATAAATTTTCAAATCTTGGTGTGTCTTCTGGTGTGGAGATTATTAAGATATCGTTTATACCAGCTAACATTAGTGTAGATAATGGATAATAGATCATTGGTTTATCGTATATAGGAAGCAATTGTTTACTTGTAACCATCGTCAATGGATAAAGTCTCGTACCAGAACCACCAGCTAATATAATCCCTTTCATAACTCTACCTCTTTCTTTATAAATATAGATAAATTAATTGATTGTAAAAACTTTAGTTTTTTAATCTTACAATTCTAAGTTATTTAAAGTTTATTTTATCGGTACCAGCAGTTACTAAAATAGTCATAATTTTTCCAAAATATATTAAATTTAAATTAAAAAAGAAACCTATTTTAAGCCTCTTTAAAACAAAATAAAATCTTTTCGCTAGAAAATAGATGAAAAAATTAAACCTACAAGTTATTTTTTAATATTATTAAAAATCCTTTCATATCCTTGTAGAAAAAAAAGAAAATAAAAATGCATATTAAAACAAAATATATAATCCAGCCTAAAAATAAGTTTAGGAAGTTAGCACATCCTAAAAATAAAATAAAATGTAAAACCAAAAAAGAGATTTCTTTTAATCCACTTTTAATGAACTTAAAATCAGTATTGATACAGTAGAAATACCAAAAAATAAAACTGATTGTGGATGCTAAGGCAATCATCTCTAAAGAATTAAAGATTTTGTAGAATAATATATTTAACAAAAAACTTACAAAGAGCATTTTTAGTACAACCCAAAGAAACTTTCTTTCTTTTTTTCTAGCCTTATAAAGATTATTAATTATTACATTTATTATCATGATGTATGGTAAGTTAACTAATGATATAGCTATTATTTCTAGAGATTCTGTGTATTTGGGAATAAATTGTATAATGAAAAATTTCAAGAAAAAAAACAAATTCCCAGCTAAAGCTCCTAGTATTATTAAAATATTTTTAGTTAGTTTTATGATCTTTATGTCTTCATTTCTTGCTAAAAAATTATAAAACGTTAATCCTACGGAACTCACAGTTATTAATATCATATTTAACATCGACATGGCAAAGGAATAACTGGCGAATTTTTGTATACTTAAAAATATATTAACTATCCAGGTTCCCATATTATTAAAAAGAAGTATCGACAAATTGGCCAGTAAAATAAAAATACCAACTTTAAAGTGCTCTAGATATTTTATATTAGAACTATTAATAAACTCTTTAGTAGTTTTTATAAAGTGATATTCAGTTATTAGCAGTATTAAGGTATGAGCTAAAAGGGTTGAAAAAATATAATAAAAAGCATTCTCAATATTAAATTGCATTAAAGCCCCTACAAATATAAGATTAAATACGGAAAAGAAAATATTTACTTTCGATAATAGAGAAAACTGTCCTGTAGACTGATAAAGTATTTTATGAAAACCTCCAATGTTCAAAGGAATAATAGAAAAAGACAGCAATAAAAGGATTTTATCATCTATTAATATCGAAAAACTCACCATTATAATAGTAATAATCGATTGGAAGTATATTAAAAATTTATGTTCTTGTCTTATTTCTTTACTATTACTTTTTAAATCCTTGCCACCATATTTTATATATATTCCATCTATAAATCCAAAATTTAAAATTGCAATATATCCAATATATAGTATATATTGCCTGTATTGTCCATACCCTTCAACACTTAATGTCATAGGGAGCAATATACTTATTAGTATGTTACTCAATAACATAAGAATATTAGAATTAAGCATCTTTAGTATATCTTTTACAAGCTTCAAGAAATTCACCTTTTATTCTAAAAAGTTATCCTTTTTAGGATAACTTTTTAATTATTTTTGCAATATTAGTACTATCTACTGGTGTATAAAATAAGTCTAGGTTTTCTTGTATAAGTTGATCATCAATTTCACCTAAGTCTATTTCTATTAATTTATCTCTAAGACTTTTTTCAAATCTATATTTAATTAATGAAGCTGGATTCCCTCCAACTATACTGTAAGGTTCAACATCTCTTGTTATTACGCTTCCAGCAGCAATAATAGCACCTTTTCCTATTTTAATTCCTGATAAAATTATTACATTATTTCCTATCCATACATCGTCTTCAATTATAATTGGCCCTTTTGTTAAAGCTTCACTTTTCTCCATTAATACTTTTACTTTAAAAGGATATGTTGTTAACGTATTATATTGGTGATTTCCTCCCAGCATAAATAATACATTTCCACCGATTGACACTAGATTTCCAATATCTAACTTCTCATCTTCACTTCCAAAATAACTGATATTTAAAGTTCCATAGGTATAGTTACCCACATCAACAACTTCAAAAGGAAATATGCTATTAATAGTGGTTTTATTATGTGAGTTTTTTTTTCTCCATTTTCTTTTTAACAAGTACAAATTTAGTTTCTTTTTAATAGATGAAAACATCTTATATGCCTCTTTCCATTTTTTTCATAAACTTTTACATACCTATTTTATACTTAATAAGATACTTTAAAGGCAATTCAACATATTTATGAAAAATTGCACTAATATAGAATAGTAAATCAGGTTTTTTCTTCATGTATTTATTACAATAATATTTCTTAGACTCTACAAATATTGAATAGTCTTTTAGCAAAGATTTTAAAGTTCTAGATTTTTTATGGTTGTGATTATGATAAAAAGATTGATTTAAATCTATAACACTTTTCCAGCCTCTTTGCATTAATTTATGGGACAATATATCTTCTTCAAAGTAAAGAAAAACATTTTCATCAAAATACCCTATATCTTTGAATATTTCTTTATTAATTACAAAAAAACAACCCGATAGAACTTCTTGCTCAAGTATTGATTCATTAACTTTTTCTTTCATTCTTTTCTTCATAAAATTTAACTTATTAAACAATATACTCTCTTTAAAAATAAGCGTTAGATATGAGGGCAATTCCCATCCGTGTACTTTTTGTCCATTTAAAATCTGAATGCCCGTAGCTGAAGCATATTGTGAAGAAGAGTTTAATAGTAATATTAAATTATCAATAATTTTAGAGTCTTTTAGTTCAATATCTGGATTCATAATACATATATATTTTAAATTTTTATATTTGCTCTCAGCATATTTTATTCCAAAGTTATTACCTTTGGAATAGCCACCATTATTTTTCGTTTGTATAACATGTATATTAGTATTATCACTATAGTAATCTTTTAAAATTGAATAACTTTCGTTTGGTGAGTTATTATCAACTATAACAATCGGGTATTTTATAGCGTTTAACAATAAATTGTTTACAGCATTCTTTGTTAAATTGTAATTAGAATAATTTAGAATTATTATTACTATTTCATCAATTTGAATTTTTTTCATTATGAAACTCCTCAAATTTTCATTTTGCAATATTAAATACTTCATATAAAATAAATGACCTAAATACAGGTCATTTATTTTTGCAGACAGCAATCTTTATAATAATATCTTTTTTACATCCCTTATTCTTTAAGATATCTTGGATCAATTTTATGACTATATTTTAAAGCAATTCTTTTAATATTGTTTGGGATTATACCGAGCAAAATAGGAATTATAGATGAAAAAACTCTTACTGGAAAGATAATCTTTAACTTCTTCGTTCCTTGCCAACGAATTTTAAAATCTATTAATCTATAACTAATTTTTCTTTTTTCTACATGTTTGCTGCTTACTCTATATTTTATAAGAGGTTCATTTATATTAAACAGTTTAAGTTTATTCTCTACACACTTAAACCAAAGTTCATAATCTTGAGCAAAACGATATTTTTCATTATAAGAACCAATCTTAACTATATCATTTTTTCTGAACATAACCGATGGGTGAATAATTGGGTTAACAAAAGGAATTACTTTATTTATACTCTTATTACTCATTGGAACTTTTCTTATTTTACCTAAGTGATTATCCTCGTCGATTTCAATAGCCCAAGAACCAACCACACTAATCTCAGGATTTTCTATAAGGAATTTATATTGTTTTTCTAATCGATTAACCATCATCAAGTCATCTGCATCCATTCTTGCAATAATCTCAGAATCACTGGACTCTAATAACTCATTTAACGTATAAGTTAACCCTTTATTTTGAGAGTGAATATCAATTAAATTAAATCGTGGATCTATTTCACACCAGTCTTTTATAATTTTTACTGTATTATCGTTTGAATGGTCATCAATAATATTTACATTAAAATTCTTATAAGATTGTGATGAAATACTGTTAAGACAATCGTTTAAATATTGTTCAGCATTATATGTGGCTAAGATAATTGTTATTTTATTTTCCATAATCCTCAACCTTTTTAAAAAATACAGATAAGTCTAGTATATAACTCTTCCTCATTCCCTCATGAGTGGAGTCAATAGATATCTTCTTACCATCTGGACTCCATCTAGGGTGTAAGTCACACCTTCTTTTCCCATTGTATTTCCAAGGGGAAAAGAAAGAACCAATGTTAAATAATTCTTTATTCTCTAAGTTATAAAGTAGTAATTTTCTATGTCGGGACTTATCTGGGTAAGTATCTGTTAATAACCACTTTTTGTTAGGAGAAATAGAGGGATGTCCGTCTCCAAAACTATCCAGTTCACCCTCCCCAATAACACCAATATCTCCTTTATTTACATTATAGATATAATACCTATCGCCAATTTCAATTTTTCTTGCCCATAAAATTATATTATTATTATCTAACCAACAGCAATGAGATACCATCCTATCATCAAATAAAATTTTTAATTTCTTACTGTCAAGATCATATAAATATAACCTAGAGAATTTACCTTTAGGTCCAATCCAACGGTGCATAAAGATAATCTTATCGCCTTTAGGAGAATACATAATGTGATTTATTAAATGTTCAGCTTTTTGCATTTCTACTCTGGAATCATGTTTTATTAAAGTGTGTAAGTCAATTATTAAACTTGATTTTCCTGTATCTATATCCACCATCCATATGCCATCTTTTTCTAACTCCATTTCCCCACTAAAGTTTATCAAATGATTTTCGTAACCATATTCAGTTTTACAATCAAAAAGCCTCTTATAATTTATACTTAAATAATTTTTCCCATTTGGGTTTAATGCCTGAATAGGATAATCCAAGACATTTAATATGATTCCTTCAGGTGAAATAACCTTAGCTACTAGTTTGTCCTCTACAATATCATTGAAGATGATTTTGTCCTCTTCTATCCATTGGAGCATGGAACCTTGTTGGAAATTCCACGCATTCGAATTACCTATTATTTTCTTTTTCTTGTTCGCAGTTTCCCATAACACAAGATTAACCTTAGAAGAGTTATTTATTACTTCATGATATAGAATATTTTCATTTAACCAAGGAGACTTGTCATAGTAACCATAAAAAAATTCTTTTTCAATATTAGCAGCGCTTATGTCGATATTATTATTAAGTTCATAAGCTCTAGATTTTTTATATTTTATATAAATTAGACGTTGATACATATTTTTTACAATGTTTTTTAGATGTGGATTACTATCAAGTTTTTTGGCGATAGTTTTTTCTATTGGGTTATATTTCATAATATTCTCCTATATTTATAATTTTGACCTAAAATAAAAAACCATTTTGGGAGATATCAGACTTATTATTGCTACTAAGATCTTTGAAACATTAGGAATTGTTTTAAAAGATTTTAAGTAATATAAAGTACTTGCTCTTTGGTATAAGCAGAGATACTTATGAGCAAGCATATCGTAAATCCAAACTTTTCGTTTTTTTCTTTGAGAATTGTTTAAATTACTTATTTCTTTTTCATATTTATTATATATTTTTTTCAAAGCATTTTTATTATTCTCAATGTTTTTAGAAACACTTTTTTTTCGAGTATAGTAATTGCATAATGTTAGTTCTTCAGATAAGTAAATTATATTGTTAGTATTTTTTGAAATTTTTATCCAAAGTTCATAATCTTCTAATGCTTCAAGATCTTTTGAAAAACCTCCAGCTTCTTTTAGTATTTCTTTTTTCACTACAACAACAGGAGTACCACCAATTATGTTTTTTATAAATAAATCGTTTTGGTAATTTAGTGATTGAAACGATTTAGTTTTATAATTGAATTTTTCATGAACCATCTTAATTGTAGCGTCATGATGTATTAAATCTGGATTCTTTAAGGTGATATGTTTTTTAATAGTATCAAGTTTATTTTCTACAAATTCATCATCATCATCAAGAAAGGCTACCCACTCATACTTTGCGTTAGAAACTCCTAAATTTCTTGATTCTGACGGCCCTTTAGATTCTTTATTATTCAATATTTTTATGTTTAATTTGAAAGACAGTACTTCTTCTTTATCGTGTTTATTTAATGTATTACCATCATCAATTACTATTACTTCAAATTCTTTATATGTTTGTTTTTCTAAAGAGCTTAAAGCCCTTTTTAATAAATCTAGTCTATTATGAGTAGGAATTATTACCGAGAACATTATTATCACCTTTTTTGTTTTTAATAAATATCAATAAGTATATAATAAATAACACCATTCCATCAGAAAATGACCAACTCCTACTAAAACTTAGGAGTAAATAAATAAATATAGTAAACAAACTTATTTTAGAAGTATCGCCTAAGTGATTAATTACATATCTTAGTAATCGTACTAATAAATATAAAAATAGAATAAAAGTAATAATTCCAAAGTTCAATAACATTTCTAAAGGGAATGATTCTACATATTTTTCCCCTATTAATGTTTTATGGGCATAAAAACCATAGCCTAAAGGATTATTTAGAATATATTCTATAGTTTTACTATACAATTGAAATCTTGGTTCTTCTTCTATTGAATAGAATAAACGATTAAATCTATATACAAGCAATTGATTACTTTCCAAAATAGTTTCAATATTGAACTTAACTATAACGCTTATTATTAATAGAAATATTGTATTTCTCACTCTATTTTTACTGAACAAAATGGCAATCAGAATAAATGTGAATCCAATAAAAAGAAGTGGGCCTCTACTTCCATAATCAATAATTACATAGATGTACAAAATAATTAGAATGGAGTTTACAAAAAATTGTTTAATTGAATTTAATGCCTTCACCATGAGAACACAAGTTGCCGCCCCGTAAAGGTGAGGCCTGGTTAAGTAATTCACATCATCCCCTACTGCTTTCAAACCTGATAGGTCAAATACTAATAAAATAAGAGCTATTACTAAAGTAAAGTTTATAAAACTATTAATGTCTTCCTTCTTTGCAAAAACCGCAATTATAATGATTGCATAAGTCATTCCTATGAACTTGATTAAATATTTTAAATATTCTTCTTCATGTGAGTATACAAAAATAGAATAAAGTACATAAACACAGCAAATGAATAGAAGACCAAATACCATTTTGGATTCGAAATTGATAGATCCCTTCCCCTGAAAAACAGCTAAAACAGTTATCAGTAGTAAAAAGGCGAGGTTAATGATTGAACCTAAGCCAAGAAAAGGAATTGTTTTTAGGGCTCCCCCAAAAACAATTCCAAATATTGAAATCCCCATTAATGTACTAATGAGCTTATCTTTTCTCATTTGAGTTTTTCTCCTTTAAGCGAGCTAGTTAAAAAATATTCACTGTAAGTTGAAAATATCTCATAATATTATCTCATCTTGAACCAGCCCCAGATAGACACACAATTATTGTTTTATAAAGGATTTCCATATCCAATTTTAGACTTTTGTTATTAAGATAATAAATATCTAGTTTCAATTTTTCCTCAGGAGTAATGTCATATCCCCCATTTACTTGAGCCCACCCTGTCAAGCCAGGTTTAACTGAAAGTCTATTAATGAAACCAGGTATTTCTTCATTAAATTTTGCAGTGAAAAAAGGACGTTCTGGTCGTGGCCCTACAAAACTCATTTCTCCCTTTAGGACATTAATAAGTTGAGGTAATTCATCTATTCTAGTTCTCCTAATAAAACTGCCGATTTTAGTCACCCTAGGATCATTTTTTGTTGCCCATTGCGCCCCATTCTTTTCCGCATCAACTCTCATTGATCTTAATTTAATTACTTTGAAATACTTCCCGTTCTTGCCGACCCTCTCTTGAAAGAAGAAAATTGGACCGGGAGTTTCAATCTTTATCAAAACTCCAAAAAGAAAAACTATTAACAATGCAAACGGAAGTGCTATAAGTGTCAATAATATATCTATCAAGGATTTAGCAACAGTATAGATATATCTTTTACTTTCCTTGTTTAAAAAAGAGTCTTTAACGCTATTTTCCATTGCAATAGAATATTCTTTAAAAAAATTTTCGTTACTCAGTTTTACCCCCATTGACAATCCTCTTTTCCTATATATTTATTTTTTGTTTTTCAATAGTTTTCTTCAAATATTTTAATAATGGTATCTTTAATTCATCATTATTGAGAGCGAATTCTATAGTAGTTTCTATAAAACCTAATTTCTCACCTACGTCGTAGCGTTGCCCTTCAAACTCATAAGCATATACATTCTGAATTTCATTTAATCTTTGTATAGCGTCCGTTAACTGTATTTCTCCATTTGCTCCTTCTTCCTGTATTTCAAGTAACTCAAAAATTTCTGGGGTAAGTAAGTAACGCCCCATTATCGCAAGGTTTGATGGAGCAGAATCAATTTCTGGCTTTTCTACGAACCTACGAACTTGATAGCTACTCCCCTCACTATATAGAGGATCGATTATTCCGTAACGATTAGTTTGGCTATAGTCTACTGTTTGTACGCCAATTATCGATCTTCCCGTCTCTTGATATTGATTAATAAGTTGTTGAACACACGGAACCTTACTTACTACAATGTCATCTCCTAATAAAACAGCAAAAGGTTCATCTCCTATGAAATTTCTAGCACACCAAACTGCATGACCAAGTCCTTTGGGTTCTTTCTGCCTTATATAGTGAATATTTGCCAGCTTGCTTGAGTGTTGAACTTTTTTTAATAAATCATTTTTACCTTTTTCAGCAAGGTTCCTCTCAAGTTCTGGAGCATAATCAAAGTGATCTTCAATAGCCCGTTTCCCTTTACCTGTAACAATTATGATATCTTCTATTCCAGAGGCAATAGCTTCCTCCACTATGTACTGAATTGTAGGTTTATCCACTATTGGTAACATCTCTTTAGGCATAGCTTTTGTAGCTGGCAAAAAACGTGTACCTAATCCAGCAGCTGGAATAATTGCTTTTCTTACTTTTTTCATTAATTTATTTCCCCCTATACTTATGAAAATTTAAATCGATACAATAAATACCTAATGAAAAAACACAATTTCCAAATGTTCTTTCATTAGGTATCAAATTGGAATCTTAACCACCAATTACATAAAGCGTTTTCATTGTATTTCATTACTTGTGTCTTATAAAATAGTAAATGTGGGCATTTAACCCTTCCTCACATCCCGCCATCGACGACCGGCGTCTAAGGTAAAGCTATTCGCTTACCCACGGCGTGACCGAGTGCCTCCATTGATAGTGGTTAGGAGACATCCCCAAAATATCTACTGTTGTCTTGTTTACTTCATATGGATTCCACCAACGACAATAGTACCTTAGGACCTTATTAGGAGTTTTATAAACTAGAAGATTCCAAGGAATTTTTTCTTTTTGATTTCTTCCGGAACCTCTCTATATATGGTTTTATTATCTACAAGCATTTCCGCATTTTCTGTAAAGTAATAGAGACTGTCTATACCGAACTTTTTCTCTACGTAGTTCATCGCTTCTTCCATCTTAAATGTTCGGTTATTAATGTTGTGCGCATCTGAAGCAATGAAATGCGCCAGGTTTGCTTCGATCATTTGCTGAGAAAATTTTTGAATGTTTTTACCGAAATACCCAACGAGACTGGAAGCTGTCAATTGTGTAGCAGCTCCGTTTATAACGAATTTATACAACTTGTCAGGACGTTCAATTAGTTCTGCATTTCTTTCCGGATGAACGATCACTGGTGTTAGTCCCTCTACTTGAAGCTCGTAAAGCAACCTTTCAGCATATCTAGGAACTGAGTTTGATGGGAATTCTATAAACAAGTACTGAGAATCTTTGTTTAGTGTTAGAATGTCACCTTTTTGATAGTCTTCAAGAATTTCACCGTAGATACGGCATTCCTGTCCAGGCAACACTTGGAGATCGATCGCTTCTTGCTTTAATGTTTCATTTAGTTCACTTACGAGTGGAAGGATGTCCGACTTTAGGTTGTCGTACTTTCCGTTCATATGATGAGGAGTCGCGATGATGGTATGGATACCTTCAGATACAGCTTGCTTAGCCATATCTATACTGTCATTCATTGTTCTGGCACCATCGTCAATCCCTGGTAGGATGTGGCTGTGTATATCGATCATGTCGACTCCCCCTTTAGTTCTTTCGACTCAATACTGCAACATTATATAGTTTAACGGAAAGGATGAAAATGTAAATAGTAGAAATTTGTCGAATTCATGTTAATTTTTACCACCATAGTAATAATAATCCGTATCTTTCATTTCACGATTATTTAACACGACTCCAACAAGTTTAGCTTTAGCAGATTCCAACAGTTCTTTTGATTTAACTGCCCTCTCCACTTCTGTAGTTCCCGAACTGATTACTAGCACAGTCCCTTGACATTGGTTCGCAAGTATTTGGGCATCTGTTACCGCTAATACAGGTGGTGTATCGAAAATGACCATGTCATATTCTTCGTATAATTCTTTAAAGAAATATTGCATTCTGACTGAATTGAGGAGTTCTGCCGGATTTGGCGGAATCGGCCCACAGGTGAGTAAGTCCAAATTTTCCACATCCGAAGAATGAGTGACTTCAGTTAATGGTTTCTGTCTGGTTAACACACTCGTTAATCCATACGTATTATTTAATCCAAATGTATAATGGGCGGTTGGTTTACGCATATCAGCATCTACCAGGAGAACTTTCTTTCCTTCTTGAGCGAATACGACACCCAGATTGGCAGAGGTTGTAGACTTCCCTTCTCCCGGTCCTGATGAAGTAACCATTAAAGATTTCAACTCTTCATCGATAAATGAGAAGTTTATATTCGTTCGAATGGTTTTATATTGTTCGGATATAGGGGACATTGGATCTGTTTTCGTAATTAGTTTACGTTTTGTGTTCACCATTTGCTTTACTTTTTTCTTGTTAAGAGCCAACTCTCTCACCCCTTAGTCTTGATCTGCGTTGTTGTGCACGGCTCTTGGCCTTCTCTTCTTGATCTTTGATTCTAGTGATTGAACCCAGAACCGGTAATCCCAGAAGTTTTTCTACTTCTTGTTCTGTCTTAATTGTGTTATCGAGGTATTCCAATAAGAACGCAATACCGACACCAGCCATTAATCCCACGACCATAGCAATAGCAATATTAAGAAGTGGCTTTGGTTTAATCGGTGATGTATCTTCCCCAACTTCAGCCTTGGCCAGGACGCTTACGTTATTAACGTTCATGATTTTTACGATTTCTTCTTGAAAGACTTCTGCTGTTTTATTTGCAATGGCAGCGGCTTTCTTCGGATCAGTATCTTGCACAGACAAGTTGATTACTTGTGAATCCCTTTCGCTCGCGACAGTTAGTTTTTCATTTAATTGAGATGCCGTAATGTCTAAGTCCAGATCAGAAATAACTTTCTCTAAGATAGCAGGACTTTTCATGATTACGTTATATGTGTTAATCAATTGAAGATTCGTTTGAATTTCTCCTATATTATAAGCCGGCTGATCCGACTTTGATTGATTGACTAGAAGCTGAGTTGAGGATTGATAGACAGGTGTTAATAGAAAGAAGCTTACCCCTCCGCTTACAATTACAGCGGTTAAAGTAATCATCAGGATAAATTGCATCCTTTTCCTCAGCGTCTCCATTAACTCTCGCAAACTGATTGTTTCTTCCATAATGTCCTCCTAAATAAAAATAAGTAAAATAATAGCATATTTTGTTGTTTTTTTTATCATTTGTTGTCATAATTTTAATTAAACTGTAATATTTAAACACTTATACTATTAAACTACAAATATTTCTATTTGAAAAGGGATTATTCATAATTGGATATTATTTCTTGTCTATTTTTACCTATTCGGGAGGAATTTGTAATGAAAAGCTTTTTAGTCACAGTTCTAGCCATCAGTTGTGCTGTCTTTCTCTTTCTTGGGAATATGTATTGGAAAGAAAGGACATCTATTTCCGCTACCACTGATGAGACAGCAGGTAAAGCAGTAGATGTCGAAGAGACGGAAACAGAAATTGAAAAAGAAGAACCGGAAGTAGCAGAGAAGGATGGGAATATTGAATCTCTTATTTCTAACTGGCCGGAAGAAGCACAGGAGAGATTTATTTCTTTAATGAAAGAAGAAGAAACATTTAAAGTGGCCATCGTCGGCTCTCCCGCTTTAGGGGATGGCGAAAATGGCTGGGCGCCTCAGTTGAAAGAAACACTCCATAATCAATACGGCAGCACAATGGAAGTCACTGTCTTCCAACAGGATGTAACGTCAATCGACTTTATTAATGGAGAGGACAGCGAAGAAGTCCTTTCATATGAACCAGACCTGGTCTTATTGGAGCCATTCTCTTTAGTGGACAATTCAAACAGTGTCGGTACCGTACAGAACCACGAAAGTATCCTGATGTTCATGAGTCAGCTTGGTGAAGCGAATGAAGAAAGCACTCTGATTCTTCAGCCTCCTCATCCACTGTCAGGGGCTACTTATTATCCTCAACAGATCGACTCGCTGAAAGAGTTCTCGGAAGAAGAAGGGATCCCTTACCTGGATCACTGGACAGCCTGGCCGGAAGATGAAACCCTGGTTGATTATTTAATCGAGTCCCAGGATACCCCTAACGAAAAAGGCCATGAACTCTGGTCCGACTATTTGGTTGATTACTTTGTAAATGAGTAACCCATTCCACTGATAAATATTGTTAAAAACATCTATGCAATTTGTCCTCAATCTGCTATGTTATGGATTAGGTTAAGTAAAGGTGAGGGAAAAGAAAATGAGAATGGAAAAACATACACGAAAAAAGAAACGCAAGTGGCCAAAGATTGTCGGCATTGTTCTACTATTATTTATTGTTGCAGGCGGAGTCTATGCATATAGCATTTATCACTCGTTAAATAAAGCTGTTGAAACCATGCACACTCCGATTGAACGCGATAAATCTTCTAAACGTACGAAAGACATCGAGTTCAAAGAGAGAGAACCGTTCTCTGTGCTATTAATGGGTGTTGATGAACGCAAGAATGACAAAGGCCGTTCAGATTCAATGATCGTGCTTACCGTGAATCCCGAGGCAGAATCCGTCAAAATGATTAGCATCCCGCGTGACACGTTGACTGAAATCGTCGGACGCGGCACGAAAGATAAAATTAATCATGCCTATGCATTCGGCGGAGTGGGAATGGCGATGGATACAGTAGAAGGTCTTCTTGATATACCGGTGGATTATTATGTACAGGTGAATATGGAAGGATTCAAAGACATCGTGAACGCTGTGGGTGGCGTAACCGTAAACAATGACTTGAATTTCAGCTATGAAGGACATTCTTTCGCTGAAGGAAAGCTGAAGCTAAGCGGTAAAGAAGCACTAGCCTTCTCCCGAATGAGATATGAAGATCCACGCGGAGATTTCGGACGCCAGCTGCGTCAACGCGAGGTCATACAAGGAGTCATCCGCGAAGGAGCAAGCGTCTCAAGTTTATGGAATTTCGATAATATCTTTGATGCATTAGGCAATAATGTGAAGACCAACCTGACATTCGATGAAATGGTCGATATCCAGAAGCATTATAAAGCTGCTTCAAAAGACATCGAGCAGATTCAGATAAAGAACGGCTCTGGAACAAAGATCGATGGAATCTATTATTATGTAATTCCTGATGAGGAATTGAATTCGATTCAAACTACTTTACAAGAACATCTGGAAGTTTAATCATTTTATATGAACACCCCCGCTTATCACCGTTAGCGGGGGTGTTTTCTATCTGGATTCTTTATTCTGCTTTTGAAGATACGCTTCTTCCGCTTTTGGAGATAATAATCCCTTTGCTTCCCCAATGGAACCGTTCTGCAGCTTCCATACTGCGTTATGCTGCCTATCCGCTTCAGAAAAATCCCCCTCTTTCCAGCTTGTTAAAATCTCTTTATAAAGACGACCGTGTTTATAGTTATTGACCTCTAATTGTCCCAGGAGAAAGTCTATCCGTTCTTCCGTGATTTCAAAGAATGACCATTTTTCATCTGCGGCGACCTTTTGATGACTCATGGCATGGATATATTGCTGGATCAGCTCTTCTTTTAATGGCGTTTTCACTTTTGGCTCAAACGGGTTGGAAGTGCCTGTCTCTTTGCCTGTTTCATTTGTATCCGTTTCCGCTGCCCCCTCACTTGTTTCCGCTGTGGTTTCACTGGAATTGACACCTTCTGAAGGCCGGTCCAAACTTCCCACTGCGATATATACACCGAGTGCAGTCAAGAAAAGTACACTGCCCAGTATTCCGAAGACAAGTTTTTTACTCATTGTTTTTCTCGCCCCTTTTCTTCCCTCTATATAACTAACTTTTCGAGATTTTTTGACAGAATCCTCTTTTATCTTGTAATCAGTTACTATATTACCATATTTTTACTATTTAATACTATAGTTGCTAAGTAGCTTGTTTATGGAGCTTGAGTTCTATATAATATCTACTTGTTTGTAAACACAAAACCTAATTGAAGGTTCTATTATAAAAAAGGAGTTTATCACGATTTGAAGAATCAAACTTGGTTGTCTGTTCAGTTTTTTGCCATCTTTTTCACCTGGGGGATCTTCATTCCGTATTGGACGGCTTGGCTGGTGGGAAGCAAGGGTTTCTCGATTTCAGCTGCTAGCACGTTGATCGCAGCTGGGATGATCGCCCGCTCGTTTTCGAGTTTTTTCCTTTTTCCTAAGCTGAGCCAGAAGTTCGCACTTGGAAAATTGTCACGATGGCTCGTTGTCTTCTCCGGAGTTTCATTAGTACTATTTCTACCTATGAATTCATTTGGATTCATTTTGACATGTATGGTGTTATTCAGCCTGATCTATCCGATGCTTCTCCCAATGGTGGAAAGCATGGCGGCTGTAATGATGAAGGAAGAACAAGTGGATTACGGGAAAAGCCGTTCATGGGGATCGATTGGATATACCGCCGCACTTCTGGCAGTCGGGCTGATTACTTCCATTTATTCTGAGGGTGCGATTCTTTATTTACTCTTCTCGGGTGTCGTAGTCATTCTGCTGACTTCTTTAACGAAGCTCCCCAAGTCAATGAACCAGACCCGAGGACAGGAAAGGCTTTCTTATAGAGGACTTCTTCAGTCACCAAAGTTCATCTGGTCGATGGTAATTGTGGTCTTCATTCAAGGGGCGCATGCCGCTTATTATAATTATGGTGTGCTTTATTTGCAGGAGCTTCATGTGAGCAATTTGTATATCGGTGTCATTTTAAATATTGCCGTATTGTCTGAAATTCTTTTCTTTGCGTATTCAGACCGATTGCTTAAGGGAAAAAGTATATCATTGATGTTCACCCTTGCTGCCGGAGCAGCCTTGGTACGTTGGACGTTACTATTCCTTTTCCCAAGTGTGCCTGTGTTTATCTTTACCCAGGTCTTTCACGCATTAACCTTCGGACTGACTCATTATGCATTCATGAGGTTGATTTATGAGGAGCTTGACAGCAAGGATATCCCTGCTGCTCAAGGCGTGTATACCTCGCTCGGAATGGGATTGAGCACAGCTGTCCTGACGTTTATTGGCGGGTTCTTGTATGATTATTCCCCCGGGGCTGCCTTTCTTGGGATGGCTGCAGTGGTTGTTCCCTGTGTGGTCCTTGGAGGCTGGATGTATGTGAAGTTTGAAAGGAAAGAGACTGCTTATGAGGCGGTTACATTAAAAAATTAGTATAAGAAAGAGCCCGGGTCTTTTTGACTCGGGCTTTGTTTTTAAGTGAGGAGATAATCAGCCGTACTCTCCAGATGAAATCGATGATGAAATCACCTGGCGAAAAAATCCAGCAGGTGAACATACAAAAAAAGCCGGCGCACTCAGCTTCTTGCTAGGTGCGCCAACTTAATTAATCTAGATTCGAAACGAAGAATTAAAACGTTCTATATCCCGCAAATTTAGGTGACCAGTAAGCGTTGCTTAACTTGGACACCTCGACTCCGCTATCGGATGCGTGTATGAATTCACCATTTCCAAGATAGATGCCCATGTGGCTGATGCCTGCTTTATAAGTGTTCTTAAAGAAGACCAAATCACCCGGTTTAGGGTTGGAGATGGCAGTTGATTTGCTGTAGTAGCCACCCGTGTTCGTACGAGAGATCTTTATTCCTGCTTGATTGAATACATAATAGATAAATCCGCTGCAATCAAATCCGCTTGGTGACGTTCCGCCCCATGCGTATGGAGTCCCAATGTATTTCTTCGCGACATCCACTACGTTTGAAGATTGGTTTGAATCTTCTTTCGTTTGGGTAGTGGTACCAATGGATAGTTTTTGCCCCACATAAATAGTGTCAGATTTTAACCCGTTCCAGGATTTGATTTGGGGTACACTTACGCTGTATCGCACAGCGATATGTGAAAGTGTGTCACCTGACTGGACAGTGTAACTGCCTGTACCAGTCGTTGGCTTAGGCTGCGTTGTTGTGCTGCCTGGTGCAGAAATGTTAAGCACCTGCCCGGGATGAATCACATCGCTGTTAAGATTATTCCATTCTTTCAGCTCTGCAACATACACATCAAATTTCTGACCGATCTTGGACAAATAATCCCCAGATTGAACTCTATATGTTTTCGCTGTAGTCGATGATGAAGCAGAAACCTCTAAAACTTGATCAACATAGATGGTATCTGACGTTAAATCGTTCCAGCTTTTTAAGTTTGAAACAGATGTATCATATTTATAGGCAATCACAGAAAGTGAATCACCGGATTTCACGCGATAAGAAGCGGCACCAACAGATGTAGCAGCAAGTGACGAGACAAGAGCAGCAGTTGTAACAGCAATAATCGTTTTCTTCAAAAGATAGTTCTCCTTTTTCATGTAAAATTTTCTTGCTTTTCCATTATGAAAGAAGAAGATTCATATTTTAAGAGGTTTATTATGGTAATTACTGAATATATAGGGTGAATGCCCAGTATTAATGGATTTGGCACACATGTGTTATATAGTGGGTTTAATTCCATATTTATCAATTAACTGACTTTATAGATAACTATTACACTTTTCGTGTATTTCTATCTAGCGCCTTTCTGATTCTACATTGTACAAAAGCTATTATTAATTATCCATTCGACAAAAATCAACATTTATGAAAACGCTGCCCTTTTTTTATTGACAACTTGTATATACATGAATAGAATAAAAGTATATCTTGTATATACAACAAGAACCCTAACAAATGTAAGCGTTTCTCTTCTTGAAAAAGCATAAAATGGAAACGTTTTTCTCAAACTATTTAGGGGAATTCCATTAATAGAATTGAAAGCGGGTACATGACAGCTTTCGACAATTTACGGGAGGTGCCTGTCACCTGCCGAAATACCAGGGAGGGAATTTCATGAGCGTGAGCAAAGAATCCGTTCGCGAGATAATTGAAGCGATTGGCGGTAAGGAGAATATCCAGACGGCCACTCACTGTGTGACACGCCTTCGATTAGTGTTGAAGGATGAGAAGAAAGTAGACAAAGAGCGGTTGGAAGAGATTGATATCGTTAAAGGATCATTCTCATCTAACGGACAGTTCCAAGTCGTCATTGGACAAGGCTTGGTAAATAAAGCGTATCAAATTTTAGCAGAAGAAACAGGTATCGAGCAGGCATCAAAGCAGGATGTCAAAGATGCTGCGACTCAGAACCTGAATCCATTGCAGCGTGCGATCAAGACGTTGGCTGACATCTTCATTCCGATCCTGCCGGCGATCGTTACGGCCGGTTTACTGATGGGTCTTAATAATATCTTGACGGGCCCCGGCATTTTTTATGACGAACAATCTGTGATTGATGTTCATCCACAATGGGCGGATCTTGCAAGTATCATCAACCTGATTGCCAATACGGCCTTCGTGTTCTTACCTGGGTTAATTGGTTGGTCAGCGGTTAAGCGTTTCGGCGGAAGTCCGTTACTAGGTATCGTTTTAGGACTTATCTTAGTACATCCTGATTTGATGAACGCCTGGGATTACGGTAAAGCTGATGAAATCCCGACATGGAATCTCTTCGGTCTTGAAATCGATAAGATTGGTTATCAGGGGCAGGTATTGCCGATCCTCTTCGCATCCTACCTGTTAGCAAAGATTGAAATGTTCCTGGATAAACGGGTCCATGATTCGATTAAATTGCTTGTGGTTGCACCTGTGGCACTGTTGATCACTGGTTTTGCATCATTTATCTTAATCGGCCCTGTAACATTCTTCATAGGTAATCTATTGACTGACGGCGTGGTGTGGGTATTCGATTCTGTTTCCTGGTTAGGTGGATTACTATACGGTGGTCTTTACGCAGTTATGGTTATCACAGGTATGCACCACACCTTCCTTGCAGTCGACCTTCAGCTAGTCGGAAGTCAGGGCGGAACATTCCTATGGCCGATCCTTGCGCTGTCCAATATCGCTCAAGGTTCAGCTGCACTTGCAATGATGTTCGTGGCCAAGAAAGAAAATGAAAAACTGCGCGGCCTCGCCGGTACTTCAGCCATTTCAGCATATCTTGGAATCACTGAGCCTGCGATGTTCGGGGTCAACCTCCGATACCGCTATCCATTCATCTCAGCGTTGATCGGATCAGCTATCGGCGGCGTGCTGCTTGCGATGACAGGGACCAAAGCATTCTCCATCGGTGTCGGTGGACTGCCTGGATTCCTTTCCATCATCCCGGAATACTGGATCCCATTCTTTATCGGAATGGCCATTTCAATTGTTGTTCCGTTTGTGTTAACAATGATTTGGTCAAGGTTTAGTAAGAGTAAGCCAGTGTAAAGAAAGCTTTGGTGGGGTCAGACCCCCGCCCCGGTAATACGTTACCGCGGCGAGGGACGGGCCTTCATAAAGTTAAAATAGAGATAACAGTAGACGAACTTGTATATACAAGTTAAAATGAGGGGGCGAGATGATCTGCAGTGAAATAATAGACTTCACTGACGGTCCTCCCCTCTTTTTTTCTTTTTTACATTTCAAAATTAGTGATTTGATGAGGACCAGACATTTGGTGGACCTCCTATCTACTTTTAAAAAACAGAATAATAGCCTGTTCCAGCTTTTGATTGGAGTGGGAGACGCAGACTCCTGCGGGAAAAGCGGTGCTGGTGAGACCCCGCAGGCGAAGCCGAGGAGGCTCACCGCCCGCCCGCGGAAAGCGAAGTCTCCCACGGAAATCAAAAGCGGCTTTAGGACTTCTAACTAAGTTATGAAAGGTGCGAATAAAAATGAAACAACCATGGTGGAAAAACTCAGTCGTCTATCAAATCTACCCGAAAAGCTTCAACGACACATCCGGCAACGGCGTCGGCGACATCAAAGGAATCACACAAAAACTCGACTACCTAAAGAAGCTGGGCATAGACGTCGTATGGCTTACACCAATCTACAAATCCCCCCAGCGCGACAACGGCTACGACATCAGCGACTACTTCAACATCCATGAAGAATACGGCACAATGGAAGACTTCGATGAACTGCTCGAAGAAGCACACAAACGCGGCATCAAAATCATCATGGACATCGTCATCAACCATACATCAACCGAAAACCAGTGGTTCATCGAATCACGCAAATCAAAAGACAACGAATACCGCGACTTCTACATCTGGAAAGACGGCAAACCGGACGGCTCTGAGCCGACTAACTGGCAGTCCAAGTTCGGCGGTAACGCATGGCAGTATGATGAAGAAACCGGCCAGTACTACCTTCACCTCTTTGACGTGACACAAGCTGACCTGAACTGGGAAAACGATGAAGTCCGCACAAAGCTGTACGACATGATGCACTTCTGGCTGAAAAAAGGCGTCGACGGCTTCCGCCTGGACGTCATCAACCTTATCTCTAAGGATCAAGATTTCCCAGACGATGATGGATCAGTGGCACCAGGGGACGGACGCAAATTTTACACGGACGGTCCGAAAGTTCACGAGTACATGCAGGAAATGAATAAAGAAGTATTTTCGAAGTACGACATCATGACAGTCGGGGAAATGTCTTCCACCACAATCGACAACTGCATCAAGTACTCTAATCCTAACCGCAATGAGCTCAGCATGACGTTCAACTTCCACCATCTTAAAGTGGACTACCCGAACGGCGAGAAATGGTCGGTTGCCGACTTCGATTTCCTAAAATTAAAAGACATCCTGTCGACATGGCAAAGTGAAATGCACAAAGGCGGAGGCTGGAACGCGCTTTTCTGGTGCAACCACGACCAGCCGCGTATCGTGTCCCGATACGGCAACGACGGAGAGTATCGCACCGAGTCAGCTAAGATGCTTGCTACAACGATCCATATGATGCAGGGTACACCTTACATCTACCAAGGTGAAGAAATAGGGATGACCAACCCGAAATTCACAAGCATCGACGAATATCGAGATGTCGAATCGATCAACATCTTCAATATCTTAAAAGAGGAAGGCAGATCCGAGGAAGAAATCCTTGAGATCCTTCGTCACAAATCACGTGACAACTCAAGAACACCTGTTCAATGGAACGCAGAGGAAAACAGCGGATTCACTTCAGGAACACCTTGGATCCCAGTTGCGAAGAACTACAAAGAAATCAACGTGGAAAGCGCGTTAGAAGACGAAAACTCTGTCTTCTATCACTATCAGAAGCTCAACAACCTGCGGAAAGAACACGACATCATTGTCCATGGCGATTATCAACTGATCCTTGAAGATGATCCGGAGATTTTTGCATATGCACGCAACGGTGAGGGCGAGAAACTGCTCGTGGTGAATAATTTCTATGAAAAAGAAGCAAAGTTCACCCTTCCATCTGAAGTGGATGTCGAGGGCTGGACCAGTGAAATACTATTATCGAACTATGAAGCCACGGCGAATCAATATAAAGAATTCACACTCCGTCCATATGAGTCTGTCGTCTTCCGTTTAACGAAGTAACTTTCAGGGGTACCTGCACATTTGCAGGTACTTTTTTTGTGAGATTATTTAGCAAAGGGACTTTAATCATTCAACAAAACTTATGTAGCTCACCAGACAATAGTTGTTCCTTCTATAAAACTTTCATTTATACAAAAACGTCTAATAAACAGAATTATTTTACAAGCAAAATATTCTATACAAAAAACTGTAAAACAATTTATAGCAATTTCGACACATTTCCCGAGAAATATGTCATAATATAGACACAACATGAGGAGGAGGGATTCTATGCCATCTACCAATCAACTGCAGAGCATCATGTACGAAATGGAAAAGAAGCGTTCTGAGCTACAATCCTTCGCTCTTGTCAATGGCTTCACCCATCCTGTCACCCTCAGGCTGAGTGAGGAGCTGGATGAATTATTTAATCTATATACCGCCGAAGCACATAAGAATGATGATGATTAAATACATAAAAAATAGACTGCTGCAGCAGTCTATTTTCATTATTCCTACTCTTGATCCTCTTCACTCGCCAGGAAGAAAATAGCCGCTACCTTCCATCCCTCTTCTTTCTTATGAAACACGGTTACTTGCTTTCCTGAACGTGTTACTTCTTTATCGCTGTTTGGATCCTTTGTCGTCGCCTGAATTTCAGCATAGACATCTGCTTTCTTCCCGGCATAGTTGATGATTTTCACATTTTCCACCGTACGCTTGGAATCAACGGAATCAAAGATCTGCTTCACATAACGCTCTTCATCTTCATACTTGAAATTCACCGGTGTCTTTGAAATGACACTCATATAGGATTCGAAATCCTCAGCGTTGAAAGAATCGATATATTGATTAAAGGCTTCAGTGATAGCCGTTTTTTCCTCGGCAGGAATGTTTTCCGCTTCTTTTAAAGCGCCGGCATCTTCCACGATCTCTGTCATCTGTGTAAGAGAAGCTGCTTCATCCGTAGCAGGATCTTTCTTCGGATCCTCATTCGGCTGTACCTCTTCTGTATCCTTCTTACCTTCCTTTGCTTCCTCTTCTCCTCCGCAAGCGCCCAATAACAGCGTACTCATTCCAATTCCCAGCATGATTTTCTTCCAATGTTGTGTCGACAATACTCTTCACCCTTTTCTAAAATTTGCGCTATCTCCATTCTATTGAAAATATTCACAACACTCAAGTTCAATCTCATTTTCACGCGATGTTATGGTAAAATAATAGATGGTGATACTATGACGAAAAGTAATAAATACAAACAAATTTTTGAAGACCTGTCTAAAAAAATCCAGGATGGGACCTACAATACGAATACCATTCTCCCATCAGAGAACGAACTGGCTGTCATCTATTCTACTTCTCGCGAGACCATAAGGAAAGCGCTTACACTACTGGCTCAAAAAGGACTAATACAGAAGCTGCGCGGAAAGGGGTCCCTTGTCCTTGATGTATCGCGGATGGATTTCCCGATTTCAGGATTGGTGAGTTTTAAGGAGCTGCAGTCCTCGATGGGACGGGAAGATATAGAAACTACCGTTCATGAGTTCGGCCTCGTGAATGCAGGCAGCAGCCTCTCTTCCATCTTTGAAGTACAAGACAAAACGGAAATTTGGAGTGTCGTGCGCTCCCGCCAGATACAGGGCGAGAAGATCATATTAGACAAGTCGTATTTCCTGAAGTCGGAGGTTCCGCTGCTGACAAAGGAAATCTGTGAGAATTCCATCTATGAGTATCTGGAAAATGATCTGGAACTTCCAATCGATTTTGCAAAAAAGGAAATAGTGGTGGAAGAATGTACGGATGAGGATCGCAGGTATCTTGACTTGGATGGATATGATCATGTGGTCGTCGTGAAGAATTATGTACATTTGAAGGATGCTACACTGTTTGAGTATACGGAGTCACGGCACAGGCTGGATAAGTTTCGTTTTGTGGATTTTGCGAGACGGAAGCATTAATGTAATCCACTTCCTTGTTGGAGAGTGGATTTTTTGTGAGGTTGGTTGGTGCCTGGCACCACCTGTCTCATTCGAGCCAGTCTTAAAACCATCACCCTATTTCCTATAAAAAACAGCCCTCCATCATAAAAAAGGGCTGCTTTCCTAACAACAAATTACTACCTGTCTTCTACTTATCGCACCTCAACCCAGCCATTCTTAATCGCTGTGACAACAGCCTGAGTACGGTCATTTACATTCATTTTCTGAAGAATATTACTTACGTGGTTCTTAACGGTTTTTTCACTGATGTACAGTGCCTCACCGATGCCACGGTTGCTTTTTCCGTCAGCAAGCATTTGAAGAACTTCGCATTCGCGGCGGGTTAATAAATGCAACGGGCGGCGAACTTCGGACTGCTGGAATCCACCGGAGTTTTGAGCATTTGCCAGGCGCTTGTATTCTGCTACAAGGTTATGAGTCACTTTAGGATGAACATAAGAACCACCTTCTGCAACCACTTTAACTGCATCAATTAAAGCTTCAGAATCCATTTCTTTCAGTAGGTAACCTAATGCTCCAGTTTTCAATGCGTGGTTAACATAGTTTTCGTCATCATGAATGGACAGGATGATGACCTTTGTGTCAGGATATTTGTTCATCAGTTCACGAGTGGCTTCCACTCCATTTGTTTCCGGCATGTTGATATCCATCAGTACCACATCAGGTTCGTGGGATTCAACCAGGTTCATGGCTTCCGAACCATCGTCCCCTTCAGCCACTACGTTGAAAGAAGGTTCAAATTCCAAGATACGTTTTACTCCTTCTCTGAATAACTGGTGATCGTCAATGATAACAATATTTGTTGCCATGTCATTCGCCTCCCTAATCCTTCGAAAAAATTTACTTATTGAGCGGAACTCCAATGATAACTACGGTTCCTGCCCCTATTGTTGAGTCAATCGTGATGTCTCCTTCGAGAAGGTCGACACGTTCTTTCATCCCCATGATGCCAAAGGATCCTGTTTTTTGAGCTTCTATATCGAACCCTTTGCCGTTGTCTTTAACGACAACTGTTATATTATCTTTCTTTACTTCTACTTTAACTTGGATATGCGATGATTCAGCATGCTTCAATGCATTCTGCACACATTCCTGTACCAATCGGAACAAGGCTACTTCGTATTTTGATGGAAGCCTTACATCTAGGCCAATGTTCACGAATTGAATACTAGTCCCATGGTTATACTCTTCGATTGTGCTTAAGTATTTTCTGAGGGTAGGAATCAAACCAAGATCATCGAGCGCCATCGGTCTGAGATCGTAGATGATGCGGCGGACCTCATATAATGCGGACCGAACCATCTTTTTCAAGTCGCGGATTTCTTTGATCGCTTCATCCGAGCCTTTTTCCCTGTATACCCGGTCGATCAAATCAGATCGCATCAGGACATTGGCCATCATCTGCGCAGGACCGTCATGGATTTCACGGGATAAACGCTTCCGTTCTTCCTCTTGTGCTTCAATGATCTGCAGTCCAAAATCCTGACGCTGTTTCGCATCTTCCAGAGCTTCATTCACTTGTCGCAAATCACTATTGAGGTAATTAAGGACAACGGATATCTGCGTGCACAGATGTTCGGCACGATCGATCGTGTCCCCCAAAGACTGTAAACGTCTTTGAAGCTCATCGCGGCGGTCACGCAGCTGTTTTTCGAGCTGTCTGTTAATCGAGATTTTCACTTGCAGGTCATGAGCAACTTCATACGCTTCCCTGACCTGGGTCTCTGAGTAAGTCTGGAAATGCTTGCTCACTTCAGAAAGCCGCAGTCTGGCATGTCTTGATTTCTGGGTCAATTCATCCCCTTCATCAATGACCTTGATGACCATTTCCTTTACTTCTGCTAATTCACTTGTCAGTTCTTCAAAATCATTTCGGCATTGTTCACCGATCTGGAAGATTTCATCCTTACTTTGGTCGACCGTATCCACCATTTTCTCAAGAATGACATCCAGCAGCTTGGTGTTAATTTTTTTTAGTGACACGGTACACCCCTCTTTTGGTTCCCACGATGCATTTACACCCAGAAAGAATTTTTGCTGATATTCACAAGGTATTATTCTTCTATAATAAGAAATCGATTATTATATCCGGCTGTTGAAAGTCCTTACATGTCCAACTACCTATAATCTCATTTATAAAATATACCTATTAGAAATTCAATGCGTAATCACAAATCTCCTTTATTCATCTAGGCATATTTCTCGGCAATACTTCTATATAAGGGTTTTTCCGGTATTTCACATTGAATTCGCAAGGTGATTCATAAAGAGACCATTCACCTACGAACATAAGTTAGGAACACAAGAAGTATTACTTTCAGCGTCAATTATACCATGTCACATATTGTCGGAGATTAAAGTTTCGTTACATTGTATTACCATTATTTCATGTAGAACCAATTATTTCCTTGTCGAATTATAAGGTTCTGTGCAATTTTGCTCTAAGTCCTTTATAGTAAGAAGAGAAATAAAACCTATTGTATATACCCTAATTACATATAGACTAAACATCTTTATTGAGAGGAGAATGAAATTTGTTACACCACTATAATACCGTCAAAGGATATGGAGAAAATGAAATCAATATCGAACGGTCACGATTTATTGCCTATGTAAATCGTGCAGAAACCGAAGAAGAAGCTCAAGCCTTCATTGCCTCCATAAAGAAAAAACACTATGACGCGAACCATAATTGCTCTGCTTATATGATCGGGGAAAACAATCTGATCCAGAAAGCGAATGATGACGGAGAACCGAGCGGGACAGCAGGAGTACCTATGCTAGAGGTATTAAAAAAGCGCGACTTGAAAGACACCGTTGTGGTTGTCACGCGTTATTTCGGGGGCATCAAGCTGGGTGCAGGCGGTCTCATCCGCGCATATGGAAAAGCGGTTTCCGAAGGCCTAAACGCTACAGGAATTGTCGAAAGAAAGCTCATGCGCATTATGAAAACCAAAATAGACTATACATGGCTGGGGAAAGTGGAAAATGAAGTGCGTTCATCACATTACCAGCTGAAAGACATCCACTATCTCGAAGCGGTGGAAGTAGAGATCTACGTAGAAGAAGCCGCTAAGCAGCAGTTTATCGACTGGATGACGGAACTCACAAACGGCCAGGGAGACATCACAGAAGGCGAAGTGGAATACCTGGAAACTTCAGCACAATAACAAATTGTGGTACAAAGAAGAGACTTTTAATGCAATTACCACCTAAGAGTAACTGAATCGTAATAATACTTATTATTTTAAATCCTTTCCCTATCGTTTATAATGAATAGTGGATAAAACTAAAAGGATGATATGAATGCAGGACTTCAATCAGGAGAGACTTCGGCATCGAAGGACGATCCGAAGAAAAAGAAGAAAAAGAATCATACTATCGATTGTTACTTTATTCCTTATCATTACGACTGCAGGATTGAGTTTAATGGCATACAAATCCTATTCAGCTTTGGATGGGACATACAAGGAAATAGAACGCGGTGAGAAATCCAAGATGCGTGATGAACAGGTCTATGTTTCTGACGACCCCTTCTCCGTGCTTTTACTTGGAGTCGAGGATTACTCGGATGAATACGATCAGGGAAGATCTGATACCATCATGGTAGCCACTTTTAATCCCAAGGATCAAACGATGAAACTCGTCAGTATCCCCAGGGACACGTTAGTGGATATTCCAGGTTATGAAGAGAACAAAATCAACCATTCCTTCTCCTATGGCGGCAAAGAGCTCGTTATAGATACAGTAGAGGACTTCTTGGATATACCAATTGATTATTATGTAACAGTGAATTTCGACGGCTTCAAAAATATCATTGATGAAGTGGGCGGCGTCACCGTTGACGTTCCTTTTGATTTCTATGATATTAATAAGGACTGGGAAAAGTTCACCTTTAAAGAAGGTAAGCAAAAGCTGAATGGCGAAGAAGCGTTGGTTTATGCCAGGATGCGTAAAAAAGATCCCCGCGGGGACTTCGGCCGTAATGAAAGACAGAGACAAATTGTAACAAGCCTCATGGATAAAGTGTTATCTCCTAAAACGTTCTTAAAGGCAGACGATTTGGCTGAAGAAGTTGGAGATAATATCGAAACGAACATGAAAATCAAGGAAGGTTTGGCCTTTGTTCAAAAATATAATGACTTCTCGAAGTCGTCCCTTGAACAGATAGAATTCAGCGGTGCCGACCAATACTATAGTGGTGTCTATTACTTTATTCCGGATGAGGAAAGAACTGAAGAGATTAAAGAAGAACTGCAAAATCACTTAGATTATACCGAACCTGAAAATACAGCTGAAAACGAGGAAACTTCATACTAAAGAAAAAAAGTGAACTATCAATCATCTGATAGTTCACTTTTTTCTTGTTTAATCTCTATATTCTTTAAAGAGTTCAGGGACAATGAGGAGGAATAGGCTTAGCATAGCACCTACTAAAAATCCAAATACTGCTCTTTTTAGAGGGTTTTTATAGGATGCTTCCGAAGCAACTTTTTCTAGAGGTTTGGTTTCCCTGATATTAGTAATCGTCATTTCATTGTCTTTTTTAAACTCAAATTCTTCTTCTACCAGGTAACCCCTTGCGGCTTCTGTTTTTTCAATTTTTTCTACATACTCTTTTAATAATGATAATTTTTCATCATACTTTTCTTCAGATATTTCTAAAAAGTGGTCAGATATCGCTTGAACAATTTCTTCAGATTTTTGCTTGTTAGCAGAAGTATGTTTAAAGACGATGATATGATCGCCACCTTCTTCTATTATCAATCCGTTCTTTATTTCTTCAATGGAATAGTCTAAATTAGTAGCTTTTATTACATCCTGAAGATATTCACTCTTTTGAAAGTAGTCTTTAACTGTACTTTTACCCGTCAGCTTTTCATTTTCAAAATTCCCTAACTCAAACGGAACACTGGCAGTGTAAGTAGTTTCTTTTCCCATCTCCATAAAGAAAGCAACTCCAGCAGTAATAAGCGGTATGATCAAAAGCAGAATAAAAAATCGTCTAAGTCTGTGAATGATTGACAAACCCATTTGTTTTAGCACGTACATCTTCACCTTTCGTTTTCATATAAACAAACCCAATACAAACACCAATAAACAGCCAATTATAATGAAGAGCCATGAAAGAATTGGGACTTATGCTGGCCAACGCAAATGCACTAAGTCCGCATAATAGTGATTCGGCCATCATCCGTTCACTTCGGAGTGTACACTTCTTTACAATTTTAATTAGCTGCACAAATAAGTACACTAATAATACGACATATCCGGTAAATGTTAAAACACCGTAGTGAACAAGAATTTCCGCCCACCAATTATGAACGTTGTAATCTCCGAAAGTGTTGTAGAACTGGAATTTCTTCATATATAATTCAATGTTTCCTGGACCTACACCGAATCCATACGTATTCTCCACAAAGACCTTTACATTCTTCAAGAGGTTCTCTCTAATACTGATGGAATCTTCCTGCCCTTCTGCTGGAAGCAAGGTTCGGATTATACCAATTACAATCTCCATGCCTGCAGCCACTCTCTCAGCCATAAAAATGAAAACAGGTGCGGATAAGAGGGTACCTATGATCACCATCTTAAGCCGCTGAAGGGGCTTTAACACAAAGATAAACCATACAACCAGACCAATGGCAATGGCAATATAATTGGCCCGGGATGAAGCTGCACCGATCAAGTAGATAGAAAGAAGAAATCCAGTAGCACCAACTGCTTTATAGAGAAGGACTTTACCGTTTTTAAGTAAAGATAGAAAGAAGAAACTCGCAATTGCCAAGAAGCTGGCAAAGTCATTCTCATTGGTAAATACTGCTGTAGGGATATGCTTCTGATATTGAGCAACTGTATTTATTCTTGATACAGGCAGATGAATTTGAAGAAAATGATTAATGAGTCCGATCGCAATGAGTAATAGAGACATCACAATCCAATAAAAGAATAATTCTTCATAATCCTTCTTATTCTTATAGACAAGAAGGATGAAGTAGATGGTCAGTAACCCGCTCAGGAGAAAGATAATATCCTGAATCGTGTTCATTGTATTAACCGACCAGGCAAGTGACAGGACAGCATAAAAAATCCAAAATAACCCTAGATATGTATAAGAGTTATCTTTAAGGGATTTCAGGGAATGTATAATTGTTTGATTCCGGTAATAGAAAAATCCTGCCAACATAAAAACACAGAGGCCGAGTAAGATCCGAAAAGGATAGATGGTAAATCCGGCGACCTTGAACAAAGGAACAGCTGCGCCTATAAAGGAGGAGATGATTAATAAACTTACCGCAACGTGAAATCTATGTGCCCCTTTCCACCATTTATGCCAAATGAAGATCAATCCTAAAAGACCGATTACTCCCCCAAAAGTGAGGACAAAGAGATTACGAGGATTAATCCCTTTTTGCATGGCAGCCAGGTAAAAGAGGAGAAGGGTGGCTCCCCCTAAAACGAACCCGATATTATATTTTGATTTCAAATATGTATTCATATGAGCATCACCTAATAATTAGAGGCTGTATGAAACAGCCTCTAACAAGATTATTGATTTCTTAGCAGTTGATCATCTGGAACCTTGCGGAGAGGCTTGGCAGGTGAACCCACAACCAGTGTTTCTTGTTCGACATCCCTTGATACGATGCTTCCTGCAGCCACTGTTCCATCTTCGTGGATGACTTTACCTGGAAGGATTAACGCATTTGCTCCAATTCTTCCGCCTTTTTTGACTGTGACACCTTTAAATTTATCATATCTTTCTTTAGAACGGGCCATATAGTTATCGTTGGTTGTGACAACGTAAGGAGCGACAAAAACATAATCGCCAAGGGTGGAATAAGCTGTGATATAGCAGTTTGTTTCCAGCTTGCACTTCTGGCCCACTGTACAGTCATTTTCAACGGATACTCCGCGTCCTACGATTGTCTGCCTGCCGATTGTCACTCTTTCTCTTACGGTTGCCAGGTCTGCAACAAACACTTCTTCCCCAAGTTCTGCGTTTGCATAAATAATGGAAGATGTACCTAAAGTAGTCCCGTCCCCGATAATGGCCGGCGGAAGCTTCTTCACTTCAGGAAGAATTGAATTCTTCGCACGGGCCGGCTGCTTTCCGATGACCACGTTATCTTGGATCATGACATTGTTTCCTATTTTGGAACCGGCATAAATGATGACATTGTGCCCAACTGACACGTTCTCTCCAAATTCCACACCGTCTTCAATCACAACATTCTGTCCTATTTTTAAAGGCTTCATTGTATTTCCCCTTTATCCTTTGTAGAACTCTTTGATATTAGCCACTACATATTCCTGCTGCTCTCTTGTTAACTCAGGGAACATCGGTAAAGAAATCGCTTCTGCTGCCGCTTTTTCCGTTTCAGGAAGGTCTCCTTCTTTGAAACCTAACTCTTTGAACACAGGCTGTAAGTGAAGCGGCTGTGGATAATAAATCATAGTCGCGACACCTTGTTCTTTCAGATACGCCTGTAACTCATCACGTTTCGGCACTCTGATTGTGTACTGGTGATACACATGATGGTTGAATTCCTCTTCATAAGGAGTAACCACTATATCACTCAGTTCTTTGTTGAGTAATTCATTGTAATAATAAGCATTTTCACGTCTTTGATCGCTCCAGTCATCTAAATGCTTGAACTTTACATTCAGGATGGCAGCTTGAAGTTCATCAAGACGACTGTTGTAACCCAGCACATGGTGATAGTACTTTGGCTTACTGCCGTGTACACGAAGCACACGCATACGTTCACCGACTTCGTCGTCGCTGGTAATGATCATACCTGCATCCCCATATGCACCAAGGTTCTTTGTAGGGAAGAAGCTGTAGCATGCAGTGGTGCCAAGTTCTCCTACTTTCTTGCCTTTGTAAAGGGAACCGATGGCTTGCGCGGCATCCTCGATGATGGCGATATTATGCTTATCTGCAACTTCCTTGATTTTTTCCATATCAGCCATTTGGCCATAAAGGTGAACAGGGATGATTGCTTTTGTCTTAGGTGTGATTGCAGCTTCAATTTTTTCAGGATCGATATTATATGTCTTAGGATCAATATCAACAAATACTGGTGTCGCTCCCGCTCTGGCAACTGCTCCAGCTGTCGCGAAGAAAGTAAAGGATGGAACGATGACTTCATCACCAGGTCCGATTTCTAATCCCAGAATGGAGATATTCAGGGCATCAGATCCGTTTGCAACCCCGATTCCATGTTTCGCATTGCTGTACTCTGCTACCGAAGCTTCTAAATCCTTTACATTCTGCCCAAGGATAAAATGTGCTTTGGACATGACTTCTTCCATTGCTGTATGAATTTCTTCTTTTAAATTTTGATATTGTTCAGTTAAATCTAACATAGGTACTTTCATTGGGCATTCTCCTTGTTATTAAAATGATTTTGCTTACAAACCGAGAGAAATTGATCTGAGAGCTTTTCAATATTGTGGTGTTCGTCCAAATAACGGTAGCCATTCAGCTTTATCGCTTGTTTCTCTTCACTTGTTAAGTTTAATAAAGACTCCAACCCTTTTGCAAACTCTTCCGGTTCTTCAGGAGTGACCGTGATCCCTGCCTCTGCATTTGCGACGATATCATTGAATACCCGGCCGGAGAAGATGATTGGCTTTCCTGAAAGCAGATAATCATTCAGTTTATTTAAGCTGATTCCATATTGATATAGATTCGTATCAAGCATCGAAACCATTAATACATCGGCAAGGTTCAATGTGGACAGCACTTCTCTCTTAGGTATTCCGTCCATGAAAAATACATTGTCCAGACCAAGCGTTTGAGCTTGTTTTTTTAAGTTCCCTTTTTCAGGACCTTCTCCAACAAATACAAATGCTGTATCTTTTCTTGGCAATTCAGAAGCTGCTTTTACGATCGTTTCCAATGAATTAGCCACTCCGTGAGACCCTAAATACATGGCAATATGAGAATAATTTTCTCTTATCTTCTCCAATGCCGGTTCAAGGGATGCCTTATTTTCCAATTCATGAATCTTGTCCATATCGATTCCATTAGGGATATAAACGATTTTATTTTTTGGGATTCCCAGGGAAGTAATATATTTATAAGCCCCGGGAAGTGTCACAATAATCTTCTCAGACTTTTTATAAACAAATCTTTCAATCCATCCGAACAATAGAGCTACGGGATGATTCTTGGAAAAGGCTCCAAAATCAATCAATGTCTTTGGCCACAGATCACGAATCTCCACTATGAACGTTGCACCCTTCAGCTTGCTTAAAATGTAAGCAGCCAAACAAGCAAACAGATGGACGGAGGAACCTACAATCACATCAGGTTTCTCTTTTTTCTTCATTCCTCTTTTAACGGCTGTCAGCATATAGCTCATCATATTCAAGAGTCTCTTAGGACCGTTCCCGTTATAAGGGAGCGTCCATACCCATTCGAATAGGACGCCATTTACATTCTCTGAGTAATTCTTTTTTTTAGGGTCCCGCCATTTAAATAGGTAAACTAAGAAACTGCTGGCGAATATGGTGATGTCATGACCTTGATCCGCCATATGCTTAGATAAGTCATAATGTCGTGTTATCCCTGTTTCATTAGGTTTTAATGCTACTGCATTGAGTATCCAAATTTTCAACAATTTTCACCCTTTAAAGCCATTATAAACTCTTATAAAGCTCAACTAACCGGACACTTTCCTGTTCCCAGTTATATTTATTCATGATTGCCTTCCGCCCATTCTGACCCATTTTCCTTGCCTCTTCCTTGTGGGTTAAAAGATAACTCACTGCATCTGCAATTTCTTTGGGACTCATGGGATCCACACAGATTCCGCATTGGGCATCGTCTACGATTCCCCGCCAAAGCGGGAAGTCACTTGCGATAACAGGCAGTCCGGCAGACATGTATTCAAATAATTTTATCGGGTAAGAAACAACATAGCGTGGTTCAGGATGTAGAATGACTAATCCTACTGAAGAAGTATTCAATAAGTTCGATACTTCTTTTCTGTTCAGATATCCCTCGAAGTTGACATGATTCCACCCTTCTAATTGTTCCATTTCCTTCTGAAGGGAAGGAGGCGCAAACGCCCCGGCTAAATGAAGAGTGACGTCAGAAGTTGGTTCTTTGTTCAACTCCTCCATTGCTCGGACCATCTCTTCTATTCCCCGCAGTCTTGTTATTCCTCCGATGTATACTATTTTGTTCAAATCCATTGGTTTTACTGTATCACCAGAACCCTCTCCTATTAATTCATTCATAATCGGAAAGTTATGAATGGTAACGGAGTTCTGTTGATATGTAAGGAACCGTTCATTGATTGTCGGGGTAGCTGTCACCACCGCATCGAATCTATTGGAAGCGTACCTTTCCAGCCCTTCTACCATTTTGGATACTAGCTTTCTCAGCGGCTTCGGAATCCATTGTTTCGAAAGTACTTGCTGCGGTACATCCTCATGTACGTCGTAAATCACTTTCTTGCCTTTGGATTTCAAGAGCAATCCGACTGGAAGCAGTTCGGGATCATGGAAGTGATATACGTCCGCATCCACTTCCAATGCTTTTTTATAAACACTCTGAGGACCCTTAATCATTCTAAGGTAACGATTAGATGATTGTACTGGCGCCCCTATGATGTCTACACCATTCTTCGTATATGTTTCACTGTTTCCGACTACTAAGCTTACGTCAAATCCCGCTTCGCTCAGATAAGAACATTCTTTTACAAAAATTCGAATATCTTCAGTTGGATGTACAGAAGTTAAATGACAAACTTTCAAGTTAGATCCCTCTTTCGGAGAACACTGGTAAAAAGAGTCCGGATAGGACTCTTTTCACTGTGGTTTATAGACGATAATAATTTTTTATGTCGTCACGATAATTCTTCATCGCATTTCTTGTATCAAAGATGACCGGGGATTTCTCAGCAATCATTTTGTAATCAAAGCTGCTATGGTCAGTCGTAATCAGGACAAGATCTGCATTCACAAGTGCTTCTTCAGTCAAATCAACAGGCTCAATAACTTGACCGTTTAATCGGAACTGCTTCACATGTGGATCTACAACAGTGAAGTCAGCACCTTCCTTACTCATTTCACTTAAAATATCCAATGCAGGGGATTCACGTACATCATCAATGTCTTTCTTATAAGCAACACCTAACACAAGTACTTTAGCTCCGTTAAGTGATCTTTGATTTTTATTCAGGATTTGCATACTTCGGCTGACTACATACTCCGGCATCGCATTATTGATTTCACCGGCAAGTTCAATCAGCTTCGTATGATATTTGTACTCCCTTGCTTTCCACGTTAAGTAGAATGGGTCGATAGGGATACAGTGTCCGCCCAGTCCAGGACCAGGATAGAACGGCATGAAACCATATGGCTTTGTTGCTGCAGCATCAATGACTTCCCATACATCGATCCCCATACGGTTGCAAAGTACGGCCATTTCATTTGCAAGCGCAATGTTGATATGACGGAATGTATTTTCAAGGATTTTCTCCATTTCAGCAACTGCAGGTGAAGATACTTCGTGTACATCGCCTTCAAGAACACTCTTATATAATTCAGCAGCTACTTTTGTACAGTTAGGTGTTATACCGCCAACCACTTTAGGTGTATTCTTTGTATTGAAATCTTTATTACCCGGATCCACACGTTCAGGAGAATATGCAAGGAAGAAATCTTCCCCTGTTTTTAAACCTGTTCCTTCAAGGATCGGCTTAAGGATTTCCTCAGTCGTACCAGGATAAGTCGTGCTTTCTAGTACAATCAGCATTCCAGGTCGCATGAATTTAGCAATTTCCTTACCGGAACTCTCAACATAAGAAGTATCCGGCTGCTGATACATATCCAATGGGGTAGGGACACAAATCGCTACTGCATCTACTTCCTGGATCATAGAATAATCTGTTGTTGCTAGAAGTTTCTTATCCTTGATTATTTCTGCAAGTTCTTCGTCAACGACATCTCCAATGTAGTTGATGCCGTCATTCACCATGTCTACACGTTTTTGCTGGACATCGAATCCAATCACGTTATAGCCGGCTTTTGCTTTCTCAACAGCAAGCGGTAAGCCTACGTAACCCAGACCTACTACACCGATTGTCGCTTCTTTGTTTGTAATTTTATCAAAAAGATTTTGAGCTTGTGCTGATAAGGTCGTTTCCATTGTTGATCCCATCCTTAATTAAGAATAATTGGTTTATTGTGTTCAGCTGATTCATATAAAGAGATGACTAATTCCAGAGCTTTTCGGCCATCCAATCCTGTAACTACCGGTTCGCGGTCCTCTTTGATCGCTTCAACCATATCTTCAATGATGCGCTGGTGTCCAGGTTTGCCCCATGGGTCATTTTTTATGTTCTGGATTAATTGCTCCGTTTCTGATTCGTCCATCCCTTCGATTGTAAGGTGTTCGATGTGAAGTGCATTAGGTCCGCTGATCTTCACTGTGCCTTTTTCACCAAAGATAGTGATGGATTCTTCAAAATTCTTCGGATAGATTGTAGTAGCTGCTTCGATGACACCCAGTGATCCGTCTTCAAAGCGGGCAAGGCCTGTCGAAACATCTTCCGCTTCAATATTTCTCAATCTTGTCGCAGCCATGCTGTAGACTTCTTTTACATCTCCCATTAACCAAATAAGAAGATCAAGATTATGAATCGCTTGATTCATTAGGACCCCGCCATCCAGTGACTTGGTTCCTCTCCAAGGCGCCTGGTCGTAATATTCCTGATTCCGGTTCCAGCGCACTGTGGCATTGGAGTGACTGATCTTGCCGAAAACGCCGCTTTGCACGAGCTCTTTAAGGGCAACAAATGCCGGTCTGAATCTATTCGGATGCACGACTGCAAGTTTCACGTTATTTTCTTCACAAGCTGTAATGATTTTGTCCGTATCTTCTAACGTGAGAGCAATTGGCTTTTCAACGATTACGTGCTTATTCGCTTTTGCGATCTGTACCGCGATATCAGCATGGAAGCCGCTAGGGGTACAAATATTTACCACATCTATATCTGAATTCAACATTTCCTCCAGGCTGGTATAGCCTTTTACATTAAATTCATTCGAAAACATCTCTACTCTTTCAGGTTGAGTGTCACACACCGCTGCTAGTTCTGCTCCATCCGCTTCCTGGATTGCAGTACTATGTTTCTTTGCAATATGCCCACAACCGACTATGCCAAACTTGATCATTCCATTACCACCTATCTCAAATATACTCAATTGGTCGCACTACCTATCATACACAAAATGATAGAATTTTGGGTTATAAATATTTTTCAATTTGGTTACATAAAAGACTTTGTTAATTTTTTTGCAGTATTCCTCAGTAATATAATGTCCGCCTTCCTCAGAATCAATAAACTGAAAGGCTTCACTTTCGTTTCTCGAGAATATATTATCACTTTTATCACAAAACTTAAAATATAAGTAATGGTAGAAGCAATGGCTGCCCCTTTCATTCCTATAGTTGGGATGAGGATCAGGTTAAGAATAACATTTAACACTACATTAAAGATTGATACGTACATATTGAGTTCTGGTTTACCGCGACCTGCTAAATCATTTGATAATAGTTTCTCTACTGCCAGAACAACTATACCCGGAATTAATAATTGAAGCATCAACGAGCTGCTCTCGTACTCATTGTTTAAGAGAACATCAAAGATAAAATCGGATAATACAAATACAGCAACACCCAAAAGGATCATAAATAATGTCATGATTCTTGTAACCAAGCCGGTTATCTTGTTTCGATCAACGGTTTCTGTCGACGATGAGATCCTTGGCAGCAGCACACTGGAGATGGATTGTGAAAAGATCGACAGCCTTTCACCGATATTTACAGCAGCAGAGTATACCCCTACCGGTCCCTTACCTAAGAAAAATCCTAAAAGGAAAATATCCAGTCGGTAATTCAAAAACGTCATGACGTTACTGATGTGAGCCTTTATCCCGTAAGAAACCGCTTCTTTCAAATAAGTTTTTGAAAAGCTGTGGAGATCCAGCTTCAGCTTGTCCTTAAGAAACAAATTCATCAAACAATACGTCACACTGCAGAAATATCCAAACCCGAAAGAAAACACAGCAGCTTCAAGCCCCAAGTCCATCAAAAACACTAATATCAATACTGACACAACGGTACCCATCTGTTGAATCAACAATGCGGTATTAAAGGTCTTGAATTTTTGCTGGCCCTGGAAAATCGTTTGTAAAAAGATCATCCCTAACATAAATGGCAAAGCAAACAAGCTTGCAAATAACAGTGCCAGGTTCAACTCTTCAAATTTAGATTCTTTAAACATGAACATGACGATCGTGCCGATAAGTATTCCTGTTAAAGACAATAAACCAGCCATTATGACATTGGTATTAAAGATTTCCCTTAACGAGTATTTTTCTCTGCTGACAAAATAAATCGTCGAGGAATTCAACCCTAAATTCAGGAATGTCATGATCATGAGAGGAACATATGTGATTAAAGTGTATTCACCGTATCCTTCCTTCCCGAGAGTCCGACCCAGTACCGAAATAAGCGTGATACCAATGACAATACTTGCCACCTGTCTCGTCAATGTGATTAAGCTGTTTGAGAAAAAAGAACCCTTAGTATTCATGATCGTATAAAGCTCCTAGTGACTGTAGATTTTCTGCAAATCGCGCATAGTTGTCATCACTGAAATATTCTTTCTTCCATGTGCGATAAGCCTTTTCCCTCTTTGTGAGCAAATGGTCAGGCTGCTTAAATACATCGTTTAATATCTGTGTTATCTGTGCTGGATCGAAGTCCTTGTCCAGAAGCCATCCATTTCTATCGTTCACTACCTCGGTTGTGCCACCCACATTGGTTGCTATGGCAGGAATCTTCGCACTGAACGCCTCCATGATCGTCACAGGAATCCCTTCACTTTCACTGACATTCAAGAACAAATCGAATGGTTGGCTTCCCAGAGTTTGAATGACTTCATCATTTGTAAAGTTCCCAACAAGTTCTCCTTTACATTGTGCTGGAAATTCTTCAATGATGTGTTGGATTCTCTCTTTCTCCGGTCCATCTCCGATATGTATCCAGTGAATGGGAACAGCTGCCTTTTTGATTGCTTCTGCTATAAGATGCACCCTCTTAACCGATTTTAAATAGGAGACCGAAACTAGTTTCAATTCGTCAGACTTTTGCTCAACCTCTCCATACGAATGTTCTATTCCCTTTGTACCCAAACGGCTAACCTCAATTTTTTGATTAATCTCAGGGAATTTATTTGCTAAATATTGTTTTCCATTGCTTGAGATGCTGTACGTCTTATCCAAAGAGCGGATGACCTCTTCCTGCAATGGTAAATAAGGAAGTGCGTGTCTTTCAGAATATAGATCTCCTCCATGAACCCTTGATACAGCTTTGATGGACCGTTTTTCTTTTTCCATAGCCAAGGAAGCCGCTGCAGGAGTCAGCCAATACGAGTAGTATATACTGCTGCCATCTGCTGCTTTTTCGATTGAGCCTAATTGATTTTGTATTTGATTGGCATCGACAATCCATTTATACAACTTAAATTTTCCTTTTAAGCCAAATCTGCTGGCGTTATTTAAATCCTTTTTATACCAGGAACGCACCTGGGAATTAGTAAAACCTTTAATAAGATTCAGCATTTTTCTGTACTTTAGGTTTCTAATGGGGCTTTTAAGAATTTCCACATTTACATTTCCAGGCAAATCCCTCTTATGCGGCCGGGCTAAATTCCAGCACTCCTGATTCGTAGGAACAATGATGACCTTCTCGAATTTCTCAGCCAGAACCTTCACTTCGTTATAGATAAATTCTTCTCCCGGCGAATAAGGAAACCGGCTTGTGAGAAGAATAAGACTTTGAACTTGTTTCATTGCAAATCTCCTTAGAAAATAAGATAAAAAGCTGCAGGAGTGCTCCCACAGCTTATTGACGTCCTAAGATTTTCTTATAGAAACTTAAGAAAGGTTTATGTTTTTCATTTACCAGGCCAATAACCTCAGCAATCATCTGAATCGTAATCAATAATGCCGCTATTAATAAAACGGATCCCCACAAAGTAGCTTTAGTAAAGATAATGGCACATATACTAAAGAATAATCCAAGTGCGTATATAATCAACACTGTTTCTCTATGCGAAAACCCCAAACTGATCAGGCGATGATGCAAATGGGATTTATCCGGAGCTGATATCGGTTTCTTATTGACTACCCTTCGGATAATAGCAAAGATTGTATCAAATAATGGGACACCCAGTATCAATACGGGAACAACGAAACTGAAAAGCGTCACACTCTTATAAAGTCCTAGTAAAGATAATACAGCGATCATGTAACCCAAAAACAGCGATCCTGTATCCCCCATGAAAATCTTTGCAGGATGAAAATTATAGAAAAGGAAACCGACTGCACTTGCGAGTACAATCAAGGCAAGTGTCAAAATAAGGACTTTCCCATTCATAAATGCCATGAAGGCTATTGTAGCTAAACTTATGGATGATATCCCGGCTGCGAGTCCATCCAGTCCATCAATCAAATTGATCGCATTGGTAATTCCAATCACCCATAATATGGTCATGGGGATGGCCAGGAATCCAATATCGATACGATCGAAAAATGGAATGTATAAAAATTCAATAGTTAATCCAGAATATACCACAATACCGGCTGCAATCAGCTGACCCAGCAGTTTGAGTTTCGGAGACAGTGCAAACTTGTCATCCAGTAAACCAACAGCGACGATCACCAAAGCGCCTAATGTAATAGAGGCAATCGGTTCTTTATACACCCCGGAGGCAAAGTACCCGGCAAGGACTCCGATAAAGATGGCAAGTCCACCCATTCTCGGCATTGCCTTGGTGTGCACTTTCCGGTGGTCAGGCTGGTCAACCACGCCGATGAGCTTAGCAAGTTTTATAACCCATGGAGTGACAATAAGGACGGAGACAAAAGATATTAGTACCGACAATAGTAGCGTAATGTCCATTATATTTACTCCTTCGATTTCTTGATTAATTCCTAAATCAGTTTAACACAAAATACATTCTTAGAAATGAAAATTTTTTTACAATTTCATTTCATATATACCCTGTCTGTCTTATTCTCTAACCTGAAAGTGAGTTTATTAGTGGTAATATTCACTAAGCAGCATACTCTCGAGAAAAACATATAACGAAATCAGTCATACTTCAATAGTTCATTCAGTGCATTTTGTGTCATTATTTCGATTATTTGATTACAGCAAGCAGCATTTGTATGGTTTAAAGGACAAAGATTCAAGATGCTCCCTTTGATTTTTATAAAAAGACACCTGGAATAAGCATATTCCAGGTGCCTTTCCGATATTATTCCTTACTTTTATTATCTAAAGAAAGTAAGCACTCCATTAGTGATTGCAATTGCAGCTTGTTCTCTGTAATAATCACTTCTCAATTTCGCTGCATCTTCTTCATTTGTGATGAATGCCAGTTCAACCAGAACACTTGGCATCGTGGCTTCCTTGATAACCTTAAAGCCGACGTTTTTAACTCCTCTATCGTTTGTATCTAACTTTTCTACTAATTCATTGTTAATATAAGTAGCCAATTCCTTACTTAGCTGACCTGCATACGTATCATCATAGAATGTTTCAGTGCCTTGTACATCAGAATTGGAATATGCGTTTGCGTGAATGCTAATAAACGCATCTGCACCTTGCTTATTTGCTAATGCTGCTCTTTCAGAGAGCGTAGGATAGGTATCCGTCTCACGAGTCATGATTGCATACGCCCCATTTGAATCTAATTTTCCTTTTACTCTTTTTGAAACGTCGAGGTTCACTTCTTTTTCAACAACACCATTCCCGGAAGCACCAGGATCACTTCCCCCATGCCCAGGATCTACGACTATCATCTCACCTGCCAAAGGACCTGCTACAGCCTTAACAACACTGTTTGAAACAGAAGCTGTACCGCCTAATACAACAAAATTCGTCATTCTCTTTTGACCTGTAATTTCCTTAGTCGCTTCAGGTAGTGAAGAATTTCTTGTTAATAAAACCGGGGCGTTTTTCTTGGCTGCCAAAACTGACCCAGTCAAAGCGTCAGCAAAAGTCTGCCCGGTAGCCAAGAATCCTGTTGAAGTTGATAGATTCAATTTTTTAATAATATTAGCCGCAACTTCATATCGATCGGCTCCACCGATTCGAAGAGGGTTGTAAGCTGATAAATCAGCATAAACCCCATTGCTTACACTGCCCGTTCCACCCATTACAATGACTTGACTTGGTTTTCTATTTAGTAAGCTTGAAACCGTTGGAGCTGGAAGCTCGTTATCACGTGTCAATAAAATTGGCATGCCGCTTCTTGAAGCATGAGGTGCAATTGCCAATGCATCCGGAAAATTCAAACCATTTGCCACTACCGCTTTCGAAGAGCTTGGCATTCTTTTCGCAATTTCAGCTGATACTTCAAAACGATCTTTCCCACTAATACGTTCAACTGAAGAAATCCCTAAGCTTTTCACTTCATTAACAACATTATTTGAAATGCTGGCTGTACCACCTACAACAAAAACTTTTGAAGGTGATAGCTCGCGCAACTTATTTTTAGTTGTGTCACCTAAACTAGTTGTACGCGATAACAAAATCGGTGCATTCAATTTGTAAGCTAGAGGCGTAGCTGAAAGGGCATCAGCAAACGCATCATAGTTTGCAATGAAAACTACATTGGCACCGTAAGGCCAACCTTCCTTTGCTACATTCGCTGCTACTTCAAACCGATCCTTACCTGCTAAGCGTTTATGCTGTCCTTCAGCACTGGCTCCGTGTGCTAGACCCAATAAGACGATAGAAACAACCAGTGTCATTAATATTTTTTTCATTATTTCCTCCATTTTTACTGATATTCTAATTTATTAGTTTCCTAGTGTGGTATTAGGATAATAGAAATCTAAAATTTGCTTGTACGTTTGTTTAGGTAAACCATTGTACCCATTTGCTCTATTATTGGCACCTTGTTGACTCATTCCTACACCGTGTCCGAATCCTTTGCCGTGGATGGTAAAGCTATCACTGTTATTTTCGACAGATGGCGTGTATGTACTTCTGTAGTACATTGTACCGAACAAATATCTTAAATCAGTTGCAGAAGCCTCAATCGTTTCTTCATATTCTTTTAATTTTCCATCTGTTTCAAGATAGTAATTGTTTGTGCCTTTTTCTTTCATATAAAACTTAACTCTTAAAGAACCGCTTATACTTCTTTGGCCCTCATTTTTCTCAGGATCTATTACATAACTGGAGATTGACTTAATCTTTATTTCTTTATTTATATAACTACCTTTATATAAATAGCTCTTAATATTATCAATAAGCGGCGCTGTTTTTTGAGTTTCATCTAAATAAACTGTTTTAGATTCACTGACAGCATCCCACCACCAGCCTGGATTCTTTAAAGCTGCGTCTAAGGTGATATTACTATAAGTTGTTTTTTCTTCTGATGTTTTTATGATAGTGTCGTCACTGATAGCCGTTTTTGGTACTTTTAAATCCCATGAATAAGTATCATATGGATCATTTACATTCTGGAAATAACCCGGGTTTTCATAGCCCCATTCATCTTTATTGGTTGCTGTATAACCACCATTACTCGAAGAAAATGAAGCTGTAATTAAGTCTCCTTTGTACCTGAGTACTTGCCCTCTCGTATCTTCAACTGCCTGATTAGTTCTGGAGTGCCATTCGTATCCGCCATAGACTTGAAAGCTTTGATCATCCAAAACTGTTTGCTCTTTTTTGCGAATGGCAAAGGTACGCGCAGCAACCGCTTGGGCTTTTAATGCTTCCATATGGTAATAGGTTGGCGATTCTCTCGGAACTACACTTTTTAGGTAATCTTCAAAAGGGATGTTAATGTTTATTGGTCTAACGTATTTTTCAGATTCTGAAGTAAATTGCATCTTGCCCAGATATTGTCTTTCTGCACTACCTTTGATTGTAAGTACATTAGAAGTTGAGTATGATGATGGTGCCAACACAAAATTAGATTGACCAAAATCCGCAACCTTCGTGCTGCCTTGATACATTGCTAGTCTTCCAGATTCATTTTTCACGACATAATCCGTTCCAGCCTGCAGTTTAAATTCATTTGGCAGCTGATTAACCACTTTCTCTTCAACAGAAGCAGGACCACCTAAAATGTTGAATACGTTATAAGCCTTGTTATCTATTAAACTTTTAATAACATCAGGCAGATTATCAGCTCTTGTCAATAACAACGGCGAACCATTTTTAGCAGCCAGCACTGAGCCCGTTAATGCATCAGCAAACGTTAATCCGTTTGATACATATGCCATAGTTGAATTGATGTTTAACTCTTTTACGATATTTGCTGAAACTTCATAACGATCTTTACCATCAATTCGTTTAGTCGCTTTTGCACTATTATAAACATTATTATTCACACTTCCGGTACCGCCAATAACCGTTACCTCAGATTTCCCCTTTATAGCTTCATAAGTAGGAGCCGGTATACTATCTTTCCTAGTAAGAAGGATAGGGATCTCATTCTTTGCAGCATAAGGTGCTATAGCCAAGGCATCCGAAAAGATCAATCCGTTGGTAAGAAACGCATCACTTGACGCTCCGAGGTTTTGTGCAATTTTTTTTGATACCTCGAAACGATCTTTCCCATCAATACGGGAGACATTACCTGTAATGGACTTTAATTTATTTTCAACTGTCCCATTTACACTTCCAGTACCACCGACAATGATAATCTTATTCGGTTGAAGTGTTTTAATTTTATTGAACGTAGACTCAGGAATATCTCCTGCTCTGGTTAATAGAATAGGTGCATTATATTTGTAGGCAAGTGGTGACGCAGCAAGCGCATCAGCAAATGCTAATGAGTTGACAACAAACACTGTTTCAGCTGTATCCCAGCCGTTACTTGCGACATTTTCCGCCACCTCATAGCGATCATCACCAGAAAATCTTTTATTATTATTTTCTAGTTTATATGTACCTTGACTGTTTACTACAAGACTAGTTCTGTTGCCAATATAATTTTTCAATTTTACTGAAATAGTCGATGCACTGGCTTCTGAAATAGGAGAATAAGCTAAAATCACACTGGCACTAACAACTGATACAACTGTTTTTCTTAAAAAACCCAATATCCTTTACCTCCATCATTTTATTTCATTATTTCTACTAATTCGATCTGGCCTTTTTCATTTTCTTTTACCTTCAACTGATATTCTTTTCCTTCTTCCATTTCTTCAATTTGGTCAAGGATATCCGGATTGAATTGGATTGACTTAATTTCTCCATCCATTTCAACTTCCATGGTGTGAGGATCAGCTAATCCATTATAAGTGACCATTTTAGTCTCTTCCTTATTATCGGTAACTTCACTACTTCCTGAAGTGCTATTTTCTTCCACTTTTGTTTCCTGTGTTCCACAAGCAGTTAGTAATAGGAAAGATGAAAGCAAGGATGCTGCAATCTTATTTTTCATTTATTTATCACTCCATTAAATTTTTGTTACACATTTTACAATGTTAATACTATCTAAGCTTACAAAGATTGTAAATATAAAAATAGAAATTACTCGAAATTGTGTAATTAGTAGGGGTTTATGTCGAATTTAGGTAAAAATAAAAAAGTCACTCCTCAGAATGACTTTTATTATTTCAATATGAATGTTTTTATATATTCATGTTGCTGATTATTCTCATTTACTGTCCCCAAGGTCTTGAAACTAAACATGCAAGACCACATTTAGAGCGGTGGGCACCCCGAAAATCAACAGCAGTGTTTAACAAAGCTTTATGGTAAAAATTTATAAGTAAAATCAACTACATTCCTTATCCCAATAAATCTTAATACCTTCTTCTAGGGAATAATCAGGAGTATATCCAATAGCTTTTATTTTTTCTATACTGGTGTACGAATACTTAATGTCTCCAGATCTTTCTTCTTTTTCAATAATTGGAAGAGATAGCCCTGTAGCTCTTTCATATATTTCTATAAGCTGTTTTAAACTAGTAGAAATACCTGTTCCCAAGTTAAATATCTCCCCTACAGCCGCTTCTCTTTCCATGACCAATATAAGAGCTTTAACTACATCTTTCACATGAATGAAATCTCTTGTTTGATCTCCTTCCCCATATAAGATAAATGAATCTTCCTCATTATTTTTGAGTTTTTTAAATTTATCCGTGAGAATAGATACAACTCCCGAGTATGGGGAGGAAGGGTTCTGCCTGTTACCAAAAACATTAAAGAACCTCAAAACCGTGGTAGGTAAATGATACAGTCTGTTATAAGCAATTACATATTGTTCAGACCCATACTTGTCAATTGCATATGGCGTGAGAGGTTTGATTGTCGATTCTTCTGATTTAGGCAAGGTTGGCTCGTCACCAAAAATCGCAGCTGAAGAAGCAAAAATAAAGCGACCCACACCATATTTTTTTGCTGCTTCTAATAAAATTAAAGTTCCATCCATATTTGTTCTATGTGTTTCTGATGGTTTTTCTATAGAAGCAACTACACTTGCAACAGCGCCTAAATGAAAAATTGTTTTGATAGTATATTTACTGAATAAGGTGTTTACTAACTCTGGATCAGACAAATCTCCTTTAATAAAAGTAATATTATTATCCTGGGGCAGGTTGTTTTCATCTCCCATTGAAAGGTTATCAATTACAATAACCTTTTCGTTTCTATTTAAAAGCGCATCCACTAAGTGGGATCCTATAAACCCTGCCCCACCAGTTACTAAAATTCGACTCATGCATATTCTCCTTTCTAAAAGGTGTTTCTATAAATGTCAGCCTTATTATTTTACCGCAACCACTTTAAAATAAAAAATTATCATTCTGTTTCATAAATATTACTTACTAAAAAACTCTACTTATGGATTTTCGTGAACATTTGTTTTTCTAAAGCATTAAACTGTGACATCACAGAATGATAGCCATTACCATACAAACCATTCTCCGGCTCAAAAAGTTTGTACTCGTTTATCCCCTTTTTAATATATGATTCATCTAAATGATTACTTAATGTGATTACCACATTTTTATAAGGTATATTAATAGAAGAAAAACGATCAGTATACATAGAAACAAAGTATGATGTTTGAAATGGGTACAGTTCATTTTTTTGTTCCATTTCTTCTAATGTGCTGCCGATCAATGCATGTTGAATATGCCCATCAAACTTAGACATTGTTTTAAAATCTGCACTAGGATATTTTCCAATATATTCTTTAATAATCCCCTCTATATTTTCGCTAGTGAATTCATTCTTTGAAAGAGCGTGTGAAAAGATATTTTCCTCAGGGACCCCCAAAGCTCTAGTTGCTCTGAAGAAATCTTCTTCCCTTAATTCCCCAAAGGTTTCAACATCTATATGTCCATGGAGATAACTTTCTTCGATGGGGTCATGATACCTTTTATGCCAATGGCAAAAAAGTGGCATACCCTGCTCAAAAGGTAAAACATCCTTACCATCATAGAAGCCATTTTGAATGCTTCTTGCAAAAGAATCTTCCCCTTGAGACATTAACACTAAGTAGGTTGGTCTTCCTTCCCTAATCATATTTCTAATATCTACAGCATACGATAACACTTCATCATCTGCATGCGGTACAAAATATACCACTGGAACAGTGGAGGAATTCCGATGAAACAACTGATATTCAATTTCTTCTCCAACAGATCCTTGACCGCCCAGCAACAAAAAGCCGCTAACATTATTTCTTGTTATTGCTGTTAGAGATGACTCAGGTAGACTGTTTGGTTTCGTTAATAATATTGCAGTATTTTCTTTCGCTGCAGGTACCGAACCTGTAAGGGCATCTGCAAACGTTAAGCCTGTAGCAATGAAGGCACCGTTTTTATCCAAATTGAATTGCTCAAATATTTTTGATGCTACTTCATATCGATCCTTGCCTCCGATTCTTGTGGGAGAAGGCAAATCTTGTTGAACGGAATTACTTACGCTCCCCGTCCCTCCGATTACATATGTATGTTGAATGTTACTCTCTTTAATATAGTGTTTAGTCTCTTCCCCTAACTTGTTCGGACGAGTTAACAGAATCGGTATTCCATTCCGAGAGGCATAGGGTGAAACGGACAAAGCATCTGCGAACGCTTGGCTGTTTGCAAGAATGGCTGATTTGGGGCTACTGAATTCTTTTGCAATGTTTACAGCTACTTCGAATCTGTCTCTTCCCCCATACCTTATAATCTTGATGCCCATCCCACGAAGTTCTTTTTCAATTTGCACCGAGACACTCCCTGTTCCTCCAGCAATTATGACTTTAGAGGGGGATAGTCTGTTTAACTCTTCCTTGGTTGTTAAAGTTAGTTTATCAGGATGTGTCAATAACACAGGCGCATTATGTTTAAAAGCTAACGGACCTGCCGCCAAAGCGTCAGCAAAAGCATTATAATTGGATAAAACAACAACCTCCGCTGACTCCGGCCAGTATTTTTTTGATAAATTTACAGCTACTTCGAATCTATCTTCCCCGCCGATCCTATCATAATTAAATACCTCAGCATTAACTTCCTTACTGCCCGTTCCTAAAAAAGATACTACTAATACAACAATCATTAAATATTTCTTCATGAATCCAATCTCCTAAATAATTTCTATTAAGTTCCAAAAATACCTAACTTTTAACATGTTAATGCATTTTATATAAAAATTAAATAGTTATAATAAAATTACTATATAGGTATTTTATGGTATTTTATAAGTTGTATAGATACAAAAATGAAACTAGTTAAATTTAACTATATTTAGAGATGTTTTTTCTGAATTCAAAACCATTTTTTATACCAACTGTGATAAAATAACAATATATTTAACAATCTATGACAAAAAAGGAGAAGTACATGTGAAAAAAATGTTATTTACTGTAGCTACTACTGCAGTTATTTCTGCTTCTTTCGCTGCTCAAGCCTCTGCCAATACCCACAAAGTCGAACCGGGTGACACCTTATGGTCAATATCAAAGAAATATGACGTAAGTATATCCGAGTTAAAGCAGATGAATAACCTTCGAAATACAGTCATTTTTCCTAGACAGCAGCTAGTTGTGACTAAGAACCCAGCTTCGGTGCCTACTGATCCTAAACCGTCTCCTCCTGCCGTGCCCGTGGCTGAGAACGGCAAGACTTATACTATTAAGTCCGGTGACACACTTATAAGAATTGCTAACTCTCATTCTATCTCTTTAAGTGACCTGAAAAAGTGGAATCAAATTTCCTCGCATATTATTTATCCAGGTCAGAAATTAACAGTATCCGCTTCTACATCATCGCAAGTAAAAGAACCATCAAAAACAGAGGAAGATACAACAAAAAATGAAAATAATGTACCACCAGTCTCTAAGCCACAAAATGTTTCATATTCTGTTAAGTCGGGCGACACACTATACAAGATCAGCAGAGAATTCTCTGTCTCCGTTCAGGATATCAAACAATGGAATAACCTTAAATCCGATGTCATTCACATAGGGCAGAAGCTGGAGGTAGCCAAGCAGCAGACTTCCCATTCGCAAGACAGTGAGAAAGTTGCTCCAGGACCGGATTCTGAGATTACTTCTGAGGCCCTTGCCCATTTAGGGGCACCTTATAAATGGGGAGGATCTTCCTCAAGCGGTTTTGATTGCAGCGGTTATATCTATCATGTATTTAATGAGGCTGGATATGATATCAAGCGTCAATCCAGTGAAGGGTACTTTAACCGGTCTTATTACGTAGACAAACCTGAATTAGGGGACCTTGTATTTTTTGAAAATACATATAAGAAGGGAATCTCTCACGTAGGAATTTATATTGGAGATGAGCAATTCATTCATGCTGGAGATAACGGTGTTGAAATCAGCAGCTTAAATAATCCATATTGGAAATCTAAGTTTGATAGTTTTAAGAGATTTTATTAATTTTTTTAATAGCAAAAAAGGAGATATCAGCCAATTAAGATGCTGATATCTCCTTTTTTTCATGATAGTGTTCCATCAACACACAGGACGTTAGTAGAACGTTACGAATTTGCAGTTAGTTCTTTAATTTTCCCTTTAATGAACTGGGTATATTTATCATCCTGTTGAAGTTCGAAGACTATAAGGGCTTTTTCCATATACGATTTGGCTTGCTCCGGCTTTTCTAATAATTCTAAGTTATAACCGAAGTGATAGTGTAATTCTCCTAATAAGTACAAACTATCTTTGTGAAGTGCCCACTTAATGGCATTTTTGCAATATTTATTTGATTCTTCTATTCTTTTTAGCCTCGTTAGTGTCCTTGCCAGGTTATAATAAAGCCTTGTTTTAATGGTGTAGTTATTTAAATGAGGTAAAAGGTGCAAGTGATCTTCAATCTCTTCAAAAACTTCCAAAGCCTTATCCAAATCTTCGTAAAAATAAATTGCCCCTAGTGATAAAAGAATTTCTAATTCTCTCTCTTGAAGAAGCTTCCCTTTTTCATTTGTAATGCTGATTGCCTCTCGAAGAGTTTTCACCGAAGCATCCAGATCTTTTTTTACTTCATATAAATATATTCCTTTATGCCATAATAAGAGTTGGTGGTTTTTATTATTTTGGATGAATAAAGGGTTATCCTCCTCCGCTCTCACAATCTCCATCATTTCTTCAAATTTCAAATTCCTTCTGAGAATCTGAAGTTGTTGAAAAACCTCTTGTACATAATCTAACCTTGGCGTGGTGCCGATATCAAAGAAATAATTTACATCCACCCCTAATTTTTGCGAAATTTGATATAATGTAGAAGCGTAAGGAAACACATCTCCCTTTTCAATTTTACTTATTTGCGCCTGAGTACAGACTCCTTCTGCAAGATCCTCTTGAGAAAGTCCACTATTTTTTCTTAGTTCCTTAATTTTTTTTCCAACGGCCGTGAAGTCCATTTACATCCTCCTCTAAATATGCCTAGAGTTATATTTTTTGATGAAAATAGGTGTATTAACTATGTAATATTAAAATAAATAGGTATTTTGGCATTACACTCAAATTTAATAAAGATTGAATATGTGCTTTAATTATAATAACATATATATCATCAATCTTATCGAATATTAAGTTCAATAAGAAAGGGAGGAAAGACCCATGAAAAAACATTTTCTTGCCATTCTAACCGCTTCAATTCTTCTTCTTGGCGTTGCAGGTTTTTCAAGCAATACCACCGAGGAAGCAGCGGCAACCGTTCAAAAGCTGGAACTTCCTGGAAGTGCTCATTAATTACTTAATTTAAAACTTCCCATTTGGGAAGTTTTTTTCTTCTTAAATTCAGCCTCTTCCTTTTCCACATGTTTCTCATCAGACACCGTTCCAATCCCCCTAACCAGTAAATCATCACTTTACTTAATATATTCATGTAGGAATATTCCTATAGTTATACAAAAGAAGGAAAACATCACTTTCTGCACATATTCCCTAAAAATTTGCTTCCGTACCGATTATGAGTCGAAATACACTTTAAAAACTTTTGTGGTAGGATAAAAGTACAATAAAAGAAAGGGGGCTTCATGATGAAAGATATCAACATGAAAGTAAATCCTCTATATTCCGATGTAGATTTGTCGATTCAATTCCATTTCGAGTTCACACAAGGCGATACCAAAATCGGTGAAGCATCAGCATCCACCTACTCCATTGCCAACGATACCTATTCCCGCAGCCAAACCAACAATGTAACGTATCTAAAAACCAAAAAATGTGCAGTCATCGATCGATTCGATGTGGTTAATGAAACAGAAGCACTATGCATGAAGAAGCTTCAGCATTTTCTTCAAGTAATCGGGATGAAAGAAATTCATTCCGGTTATGACATTAAGGGCGGCCACATTTCAGGACTATAAAAAGAGAGCCTCTTCTGAAGGTATAAACCTCAGGAGGAGGTTCTTTTTTAGTTTAAGGCTTGTTAGAACCATAACAAAGATTACTTATAAGATGGTTGAAAAGGCCTGTTTTTCTTTCATATAAAATCCTTATAATGGAATTATATTTATATAAAGAGAGGCAGACAATTGAAAAAATTATTCTTATTATTGATTGCAGCATTGAGCCTTGGTGGTTGTACCTCACCAGGGTTGACTAATCATATTTATTTAATCCCTGAAGGATACGAAGGCTCCTTCACTGTTTTCTTTAATATCCCAGGTGCCCCCAAATTGAAAAAAGAAGGAGAATTTGCTGTATTTCCCATAGAAACAACAGAAATCGAAACCTTACATCAAACCGATTATTCAACGTATGGTTATGCCTTAACCTCAAGAAAGGAACCGTATCTTCCAAAAGCAGCTACATACGAAGTGAATAATAAATATTACTATATAGATCAGGCAGGGAAGCGAAAGGAAATTGATTCGTACTGTGTGCATGAACGAGGTGTTGGAGGCAACACGGGGGCAGACGGAAAAGAAATTGGCTACGTGGATGTACAAGTCACCCAAACTGAATGTGGTGAAGATTTTTATTTAAATGGTAAAGAAGAGTATACTACCCAGAGTAAGGAAGCTAAAAAGGAATTGATTAATAAACTTGATTAATGGTGAACGCCCCTCCCACTTTTAAATCAGAGGGAGGGGCTTTTGTTTGGTAAAAACCTTAATAATTAGCTAACGACCTTAAAGGAAGGACGGGGGAATCTATTCTTCTCGAGCACCAATCTCGGTGTTTTTATTCAATAACGTTTCATCGAGCCATTTTCTACTTAGCTGGAGTGTAGTAAGTTTTGCAGCGGAATCTACAAACACTACATCAAGATCTGCGTTTGTATCTCTCTGCCTGAGTTCAACGTCTCCCTCCACCCTCATTGTCAATTGATAATCCCCGTAAATGTATGCCATATAAATTTCTCCTGTTGACATCGCATCGTGGTAAAAGTAGGGGATACCCAGAGCATTCACCATTTGTTCCACTGTCAGATTTGTAACCGTTCTCCTTTTAACTTCCACCCTATGAAGGATTCCATCTCCTTTTTCGTCAAAAGTCAATAAATAATCACTGCCTAAATTATGTTTATATCCTCCTTCCGTCCCGCTTGCAAACGGAAGATTTCCGTACTTTTCAGTTATACTATCAAATGATTCTCCAATGACTATATTTACTCCATGCAATATGCCTTGTGACGCTTCAGCTTTAAATGCAGTTGGATTTTGAAGAATAAAAGAGAAATCGAAAGGTGGTGCCGGGCTGGTTGTTCCCCTTTGCTTTGGTTCTTCTTTTTCAGATTCTTCCTCTTCATCTTCATTTGATGGAGCAGGATCGGTTTTATCGTCTTCTACCGCAGGCTGTTCCTTTTTTCGGAGCTCTCTTTTCTCCTTTTTTATTTCGTCCTTTAAGTCATCTTCTGGTATAAACGTGGAGGGCTGATCCGGTTTATCAGGTATCTGTATTTCTTCACCCGGGTCTTCCTCAGTTAATTCTTCGTTTGAAAGGTAACTGCTTCCAAGTATCGAGAGCAGGCAAATAAAGGCTGCAATCACACCGATATTCAAGAATATATACCAGTTTATTTTCTTTTTAGGGTGATGATGATGAATCTTTGACATGATGCGCCTCTTCTGACTGGTAATTTCTATTTTATCGAATAATTCTTTGTCCAAATCTTCTTTGAGGGTGAATAAAGGGTCCCTTTCGTTATTCATCCTTATCCCTCCTTTCCAGCATCGTTTTCAGCTTCTGTCTTCCTCTTTCTAATCTGGTACGGACTGTAGAGGAGTTGATATTCAGCAGTTCACTGATTTCCCGGGTTGTCAGTTCTTCATAATAATACAATAGGATGATTTCTCTATATTTGACTGGAAGGGTAAAGATTTGTGCTGATAAACTGGTCTGTTCCTCTGTTTGAAGCAGGACTTGTTCTGGAGTAGCCGCAATCTCTTTATTAAAGAATCTATGAAATTTATCTACGACTGTACTTTTTCTGAAATAAGCTGATTTCTTATAATCCTTACATTTATTAATGGCAATGCGATAAATCCATGTTTTATAGGACGACTGATGGTTGAATTGGTCCAGTGCATCATATACTTTAATAAAGACATCCTGGCAGATGTCCTGAGCGGCCGGCCAATCCTGAACATAAAAGTAAGCCAGCTTCGTTATAGATATTTCATATTCATCGATCAGTGACTCAATCAAGTGATTCTTATGTGTATCTTCCAAATGAAGGACTCCCCCTTTCACTTGATTATTTGAAAGTTACTACAAGACATTCATTATACAGGGTGATTAAGTCTTTCTTTCCCAAATTGATTTTCTTGGCTCCTTACATTAACAATAAAAAAATTCATATATAGGAGGAAATAAATTAATTGATTTCCATTACATGTTAGACGATAAAAGCGATTAAATGTCTCATATTTTAAAACAAATTTAAAAAGTGTATCCCATGACGAAGAGATACACTTTTTGTTCATCTTACTTTATTAGTGAATTGACAATAAGCAAGCTGGCAATTCTGCTCGTCATATCCCGGATATCAAGCGTCGGGTCGATTTCCACGATGTCCATGGTTTGGACTTTCGGGTGTTTTATTGACTGCTGGACCGCTTCTGCGAGTGTATCCGGATCCATTCCGCCAGGGCCGATTGCCGGGCAGCCGGGAGCGTATGCCTGGTCGAGGACGTCCATGTCGACGGATAGGTAGATGGTGTCGACTTGAGTGTCCAGCCGGGTTAGGGCTGACTGGATCAGTTCTGTGATTGGGCGTTGCCTGACGTCCTTCATGGTGTGGACAGATACGCCTTTTTGGATGGCGTAGTCGTGATAAGCTTTGGCATTCGCATAGTTGCGGATCCCGATTTGGATCAGATGCTCGCCTTTCAGATGTCCTTCTTCTATCAATCTTCTGAATGGCGTGCCGTTGGTAGGTCCTCCGTCTTCCGTGTTTCTCAGATCATGGTGGGCATCGAGTTGGATGACCCCTACCGTCCCTATTGTTTCTTTGATTGCTTTCACGGTTGATGTGGTGATGGAGTGATCCCCGCCGAGAATGATGGTTAAAGGTGCCGCTTGGGCTTGTGCGACTTCTTTGGTTGATTGATAGATTCTCTGGTGGCACTCTTCGATTGATGTCGGGTGCATGGCAATGTCGCCGAAATCGATGATGGTTTTGTTGCTGATGTCCGCTTCTTCTTCGATATTATACGTCGTGAAGGAGTTAAGGCATCTTCTAATGGCATCTGGTGCAAAGCTCGCTCCCGAGTGAGAGATGGACGGCTTGGAAAGGGGTGCGCCTATTATGGCGACATCCCCTTTTGAGCCTTCTGTGTACGGTGTCAGCAGCTCTGCTGCCTTCGTTGTGTACCGGTCCTTGAACTGTGCTTTCCCTGCCGGCTTAATGTGTTGAAATATGCTCATGAAGCTTCTCCTTGCGGTATATGATGCATCCGTTTTTCATGACAGTATGAGTGTGGTTCACTCCGTAATGATATGGAACATAGTGATAGTTTGGTGCATCCCAGAGGACGATGTCGGCTTTGCGCCCTTTTATGAGCTTGCCTGCCTGTTCTCCTCTGTTGATGGCGTATGCAGAGTTGACCGTCACCGCGTTCCAGATTTCTTCCGGGGTCATTTTCAGCTGCAGCGATGCCAGGTTCATGATGAACTGCAGGTTCTCTGTAGGCGAGCTGCCCGGGTTGAAGTCCGTTGACAGTGCGATGGCCGCTCCCGCTTCCAGCATTCCTCGAGCGTTGGCAAACTTTCCTTTGTTCAAGTAGAAGGATGTACCAGGTAAGAGGACGGCGATGGTGTCTGTTGCTCCCAGTGCTTGGATTCCTTTTTCAGATGCTCCTACCAAATGATCTCCGCTTGTGGCTCCGATTTCAGTGGCCATTTCCGTTCCGCCGAGCGGGTCGATTTCATCGGCATGAATTTTTACGGAGAAGCCTTTTTCTTTTGCCGCTTTTAGGAATTTGCGGGACTGCTCGACAGTGAAAACGCCTGTTTCACAGAAGATGTCGACGAATTCTGCTAGGTTTTCTTTTTCAATGTCTGCGAGCAACTTAAGCATTTCCTGTAAGAATTCATCTGAACGTTCTTTGTATTCCGGCGGGATTGCGTGTGCTCCTAAGAAAGTCGACACTAAGTCCGCTGCGTGTTCTTCGTTTAATTTTTTTGCCACACGGAGCTGCTTTAGCTCCGTTTCTTTGTCGAGGCCGTAGCCGCTTTTCGCTTCGACGGTGGTTACTCCGTACGAAATCATCCTGTCGAGGTGGAAGCGGGCTTTTTTAAGCAGTTCTTCTTCAGATGCTTCACGGGTAGCTCCTACTGTTGAAAGAATGCCCCCTCCCCGCTTAAGGATTTCTAAGTATGGAACCCCTTGCTGCTTCAGCGCCATTTCATGTTCGCGTGAGCCGCCGAATACCAGGTGGGTGTGCGGGTCTACAAGACCTGGCGTCACGAGTTTACCCTCTGCGTCGATTCGTTCGGTTGCTTTATGGGATTGGGCTTCCTCATGTGTACCGATCCATTCTACTAGTCCGTCTTTGATACCAACGGCTGCATGTTCGATGACCGGCAGCTCACTCATTTCCTTCCCTTTGAGGGGTCCTTCCCCGTGGTCCATCGTGAGCAGCTGTCCTATATTTTCAATGATCGTGTCGAATTGTTTTGTCATCCCTTATTCTCCTCCTTTTTTCATTGGGATTTGAATGTTGTGTTTTTCGGCTGTTTTTTCTGCGATATCGTAGCCTGCGTCGGCGTGGCGGATGACGCCCATTCCAGGGTCGGTGGTAAGCACGCGCTCTAGTCTTTCTTGGGCAAGGTCCGTACCGTCTGCAACAACGACCATACCGGCGTGCAGGGAGTAACCCATACCGACTCCGCCGCCGTGGTGGAAGGAAATCCATGAGCCGCCTGCTGCCGTGTTAATCAGGGCGTTCAAAATTGCCCAATCCCCTACAGCGTCACTTCCGTCTTTCATGCTTTCCGTTTCACGGTTCGGAGATGCAACGGATCCGCAGTCCAGGTGGTCACGGCCGATAACGACAGGTGCTTTCAGCTCGCCCTTACGTACCAGCTCGTTGATCGCCAGACCCATCTTCACGCGCTCACCGTAACCAAGCCAACAGATGCGTGAAGGCAGTCCCTGGAACGATACCTGCTCCTGCGCCATGTCGATCCAGCGGTTGAGTGCTTCGTTTTCAGGGAACAGCTCTTTGATCAGGCGGTCTGTTCTGTAAATGTCCTCCGGGTCGCCAGAAAGCGCTGCCCAGCGGAACGGCCCTTTCCCTTCGCAGAATAACGGACGGATGTAGGCAGGAACGAATCCAGGGAAGTCGAAGGCATTTTCCACTCCTTCGTCTTTCGCGACCTGGCGGATGTTGTTGCCGTAGTCAAATACGATTGAGCCCCTCTTTTGGAACTCGAGCATGGCTTCCACGTGTTTGGCCATGCTTTTTTGTGAAAGCTGTGTATATTGAGATGGATTTTCTTTTCTTAGACGCGCCGCTTCTTCTAATGAATATCCTTCAGGAACATAACCGTTTAAAGGATCGTGAGCTGAAGTCTGATCGGTCACGATGTCGATTTTCACGCCTCTTTTTAAAAATTCGTGGTGAACTTCGGCTGCGTTTCCTAGAAGCGCGATGGATAGGGCTTTCCCCTTATCTCTTGCTTCGTAAGCCATTGCGACTGCCTCTTCCAAGGAGTCCGTCTTCACGTCGCAGTATTTCGTGTCGAGGCGCTTCTGGATGCGCTCTTCATCGACGTCGACTGCGATGACCACACCGCCGTTCATCGTAACGGCCAATGGCTGCGCACCGCCCATTCCGCCAAGCCCGGCTGTTAGGGTTATCGTTCCTTTTAAAGAGTTATTGAAGTGCTTTTTCGCTAATGCTGCAAACGTCTCGTATGTTCCTTGAAGGATTCCCTGAGTACCGATGTAAATCCAGCTTCCCGCTGTCATTTGCCCGTACATCATGAGACCTTTTTGATCCAGCTCGTGGAAATGCTCCCAGTTCGCCCATTTCGGTACTAGTACCGAGTTGGAAAGAAGAACCCTTGGAGCCGCTTGGTGCGTTTTGAAGACGCCGACAGGTTTACCTGATTGGACAAGCATCGTTTCGTCGTTTTCAAGATTTCTTAGTGTGTTGACAATCGCATCGAAAGACTCCCAGTTACGAGCCGCTTTCCCGATGCCGCCGTATACCACAAGCTCTTCCGGGATTTCAGCTACTTCGGGATCCAGGTTGTTGTACAGCATGCGGAGGACCGCTTCCTGCTCCCATCCTTTACATTCGATTTCCGTTCCTTTTTTCACATTGACGATTCGTTTGTTTGCATTAACCATTTGTCGTTTCCTCCTTTGTTTTGGTGATGGATTTTAGTTGGAATTGTTTCAGCCAGCTGTTCACTTTCTCTATGTCTTTCGAGAAGATTCGGTCCTTCGTGATGGAAGGAACGATTTTTCTCGCTTCTTCATAAAATTTACGGGTCGTGCTTGCGAGCAGGTCCGTTCCGCGGTGCTCGACTGCCTGCAGATTGCAGATCAATTCGACTGCAAGGACCCTTCTTGTGTTTTGTAAAATTTGATACGCATGACGGGAGCCGATTGTCCCCATGCTCACATGGTCCTCCTGGTTCGCGGATGACGGGATCGAATCGACGCTTGCAGGGTGGGCCAATGTTTTGTTTTCTGAAACAAGTGATGCCGCGCAGTATTGCATGATCATTGCCCCCGACTGCAGGCCGGGCTGCGGGCTCAGAAATGCCGGCAGGTCGTTCAGCTGCGGATTGACGAGCCGTTCGATTCTCCGTTCCGAGATGTTGGCGAGCTCTGCTACGGCAATCTTCATGAAGTCCATTGCGAAGGCAATCGGCTGGCCATGGAAGTTGCCCCCGGAGATGACCTTTTCCCCGTTTTCGAAAATCAGCGGGTTATCGGTTGCTGCGTTCATTTCGATCTCCAGCTTTTCTTTTACATAATCGAGTGCCTGCCAGGATGCCCCGTGCACTTGCGGGATGCACCTGAGGGAGTAGGCGTCCTGTACGCGGATGTCTCCCTGTTTGGTTGTGAGCTTGCTGTCCCGCAGGTAGGTTCTAATTCGCTTTGCCGTTGCTACCTGTTGAGGATACCCTCTTACTAAATGTATATCTTCGTCAAACGCATCCATGATTCCTTGCAGACCTTCCAAGGTCAGACTGGCGATCATTTCACTTTGATAGGCCAGTTCCTCTGCTTCCAAGTATCCGATTACACCCATTGCCGTCATCGCCTGTGTGCCGTTGATCAGTGCCAGCCCCTCTTTTGCCTGGAGCTGGATCGGGAAGATGTTTTCTTTAGAAAGTACAGGCAGTGTCTGATGGACTTCGCCTTGGTAATGAACTTCCCCCTCACCCATAAGTGCCAACGCCAGGTGGGAAAGAGGGGCGAGGTCGCCGCTTGCTCCAAGAGACCCTTGCTGCGGGATCACCGGGTGGATTTCTTTATTCAGGAACTCTACCAATCTTTCAACGATTACTGGCCTAACGCCGGAATATCCTTTAAGAAGGGCATTTGCCCTAAGGAGAAGCATCGCCCTCGAAACCGTCTCAGGGAATGGCTCTCCCACTCCGCATGCATGGGAATGGATAAGGTTAAGCTGCAGCTCCTCCACATCATCCGAATCGATCAGCACATCACTGAACTTCCCGAAGCCCGTCGTAATCCCGTAGACCACTCGCTTCTCCTTCACAATCTTTTCAACCGCTTCACGGCTCTTCTTCACCCGAGCCATACTCTCTGGGGAAATCACAACCTCCTCCCCTTCATAAATGATCCTTCTCGCATCCTCCAAACTCAACGAACACCCTGTCAACACAACCATCTATCATCACCTCATTAAAATTATTTACATTCATACTGCTTTCACACTTTAAAGCACGGCGGGACGGGCTTTCAGCCAAGCACCGCTTTAATGTAGCCTGGGACGGGCTTTCAGCAAACTACCGCGTTAATCCAGTTTGGGACGGGCCTTAATAATCATCAATTTCACAAGAAAAAGAGGCCCGACCCGAAGACAGAGTTCTGCCTCGGGTCGAGCCTCCTTTTGACTGGTTTCTATAGGCTCTTTCTACATTAAATTGATTTCTTAAAAAAAACATGCATTTCGATTCCATCCAGACTGCTAAATACAGTTCTGCCACGTGCTCTTTTCACAGTCAATGTAAACCTGTAAACAGCAGAGTTCACGAAAATACCCAAACCCCGGTATTTTCTTGCGTGTAATAAAGCATAGTGTCTGAAAAGAGCTTCATTTAGATATGATTGATGCCTAAACCGATTGTTTCATGTTCCAATCCTTTAATGGGCGCGCCAATCGTTCCATACAGTGCGACTGCGATCCATTCGCCTTCTTCTTCGTTTTTATAAGGGGTCCCCCTCACGATAGAAAAGCGAAGGCCGACCGTTCGGAGGACTTCCCCAATCTGGGTGTGCCCCCTGGTCACCCCGGTCAGGGCTTCCATGGTCGCGTGATACAGCGCATGCATTTCACGATAGAGATCTTCTCGTACAAGATCACTTCTTTTTGCTGCCGTTTCGATGGCAGCGACAATCTTTTGACTGTCCATGGAGCCGATTTTGCCTGTGCAATAGCTCCAGTTCATTTCATTGAAATGCCTGTTCCACTCTTCTTCTTCCTGATCCAGGAGCAGGAGCAGCATGGCATTCTTTCCAATTTTGGTATGATCCATTTTATCCAAGTGGCATTCGCACCTTAACTAGAAAATTCTAAAAATACTAATAACTACTTATATTGTATGTGGTGTTTTTCGATAGGTCAACGGAAAATGTCGCGATTTTAGAAACTTAGAGAGGCAGTTTGGTAGTGTGGTAAAGGGTTTTATGATGGTTTTGGAGACTTAGCTGACAGAGGTTATTTGCATTCATTAAAAATAGACGCCCCCATAAATCAGGTTCGCCTGGTGGCTCCTTTATGAATCTTCTTGTTTATTGCCTTTCCCTTTATATACATCAGGATTTTTCAGAAAGTATGTAATACTCCCGCCGTCGCATTTGTGACTGAGATAGGAAAGGATATCCTGCCTGTCACCATCCGTTAATGTATCTTTACTGGGAAAGCGGGCACGTATATTCAACTTACCTTCTCCATCTTGGTTTTCAAGCACGATTTTACAATCCAGAGGTTTTTGGTCCCTGTCATCTACACGCACATATTTAAACGGAATGGAATGCTTTGAATCAATCGGTATCGCAAACAACGTGCTGAAGCCCACCGTTTCAAGAATTTTATCCGAATACATGATTCCTTCCAATGCGTGAGAGAAACCCGGCGGCCTGCTTACCACAACCAGTCGATTATGGTATTGCTGACCCTGGAATAATACGAGGTGTTTTTTAGGTGTAGTCACTATTTTTCTTGATACGTGGAAATCTTCGAAAACCAGGATGAATTCTTTGTTCATTACTTCCTCCTTTTTGAGCTTGAATTTTCAATATTAATAACTAGGAATATTTTCCTATAAATTAAGATTCGACATCAATTTCCGTTTTCCTGTAAGAAGTTTAATTTTTTTCGAACTTTTTATTCTTTAAAATGCCCGTCTCTCACTATGTTATTGCAGCGAGTGGCGGGCATGTAAATTCACTATTTTTTCTCTTTCTTACCTGTATAAACAATGCGCTTATTTTCCTGGATGAAACAGGTAAGTTTATTGGTATGAGTAATTTCCTGATGGGTGTTGATAATATATAGCTCATAAAAATTTTTGTCATTTTCTTTGTTGTTGGAAAAGAAGTGCACCCGCTTTTTCCCATAGTCGCCTGCCCGGAAGTAACTATTCTTTTTCTTTGTTACGTGAAAACTTACCTTGCTGGCAGCAAAGTCATTTCGGATCCCATTCATTTCTATCCTAGTTGTCTTTTCTGCCTTTCCTTCACTGTTTTTTGTACTCTCTGGTCTCTGTTCTATCATTATTTTCGCCACCCTTCCTTCTTTTACAACAAATGACAATATTCCACTTCCTTATCATACTACCGATTAACGGAATTTGGTATAGATAATTGTTTTAATATCAAATTGAAGAGTCTCTTGAATAACTCGATGACCGAAGTAAAAGTTTGTCCTGAAAGTAAAGGGAGGAGTAGTCACCATCACTTTAAACTAAAAAAAGCACTCCATAAGCCCGTTTGGGATTAGAGTGCTTTTTCGTTTTGGAATGTATATTCACTTTGAAGTTCTTGTTTTAGCCAATTTAACATTTTATTTGCATCCATGTTCCCTTGCTGTCCTTTATCGAATGCCTTTTGCATCACGGACAGAACGTGCTGGTCTTTACTTGCGTTCTTATTCAAAAAAGACAACCTCCTACAGTTTCAAACAGTTTCTACTACTTTAATACACTAGTTGTCGAAAGTTCAAACATCAATATATAGGTATATTACCATATTTATACACAAAATGACATCTTTTTTAGTGGAAAATTTTTCTTTAAAATTACTATTTACCTATAAACATTTTCGTCCGATTGTCCGATAATATAACTTGGTAAAGGTTTGAATAAGGCAAACTCATCGAAAGGTGAGGACGCAAAACTGTAGGGGCTAAATCAGCCAGCCAGTTACCAAACCATGAACAAAGGGGGATATATCGTTGGCATTTCTAACACCAGAAGAAGCAATGAAAAAAAAGAAAATACAAAAAGTCTTCATGTACATAAGCTTTTTCCTCATCACGATCCTGCTGATAGCGGGGACTACTTACCTAACATATCAAGCATAATAGAAGGGCGTCTTTTGACGCTTTTTTATTTTACTCATAAATTCATTCTACAATTTATGGAAAAGTTCGATCTTTTTCGATAGAATAAGAGAAGGAATCAATTCAGGCTGGAGGACAACCATTTATGCATAGAGAAGTCAGACTCTTCAAAGGTTTAACACAACCATCCATCTTCTTTTATCAACTCACTGAAACAGAAAAACTCGTAAAATTTCGCAAAAAAATGTTTCTCTTATTCTTCCTTTCTTGTATCACTTTCGGATTCACTGCGTTCTTTGGACTGGGAATGGATTCTATATCAAAAGAATTAACAACATTATCACCAACGACCTACGAATTAGAAAAATTTTTATTTTTTCTGGGAAGGCTGCTGGCCGGACTGTTATATGCAGCCATAATATTATTCATCCCTTCACTGATCTTTTGGACGATTTCTGATGATGGTGAATATAAAAAGCTTGTGATGACCCAAGGGATTATCCTCATGATTCTATTGCTTGAAAGATTGACATACATACCTTTATCCCTGTTTTTATCGCTGGATTGGCACTCATCTCCGCTATCCCTGGGAGTACTTGCCCAGTACATCACATCAAATTCTTTAATTATATATTTTTTAGGCATCGCTAGCTTATTTAAGGTTTGGATCTTTTACATCCAATACAAAGGATTGAAATCTCTCACACAGCAGAAAAATTGGCTCATCTGGCTAGTTATTTTTCTAACAAATCTAATCTTTTGGGCTATTACAGCTTTACTTGCATATTTAAATATTTCCACCCTTATCTAACAAATTAAAGGCTGTGATATTTATGAATAAAAAAAGGACATTTTACATTATTCTCTTTTTGGTCATCCTCTTTACAGGTACCAACCTCTATTTTATTGAAAAGGCAAATAGCAAGGTCGACAGGGAAGTGCGTATTGAGGAATGGGACGCATTTGATAAAGACGACCTGCAAAGAGAGCTCCCTAAATCCGGCGTCGTCACCTCTGCGGAAGAAACCTACCTTTACTTCAACGACGAATTCGGCTCCTTCAAGAAATTCCTCGTTAAAGAAGGCGACGAAGTGAAAGCAGGAACACCGCTGTATGAATATGAAGTAACCGATTACACCGGGCAGAAGGATGTCCTCGAATCTGAAATCGACCAGCTTGAAGATGAGATCGACAGCATCGAAGACAATATCTCGGATTTGGAAAGGCTCGAGAACACGCTCCCTTCTTCTTATGATGAAGAAGAAATGCCGCTTGAAGCAAGTGCCCTTGAAACTGAATATGATTTGAAGAAGGAAATTGCCGCCCGGGAGCTTGAAGTCGATCGCCTCGAAAACCAGATCGACAGCCTGGAGAGTCAAATTTCCGACCTGGAATCATATGAAACAACATTGACAGTCGAAAGCAGCGGGGATGGAATCGTGAAAGACCTTTCCCACTCTGTCCAGAATCCACTGATTACGATTGCTTCTGAAGCTACGATCGTCACGACCGACCTGACGGAAAAAGAAATCATGGAAGTCGAAGAAAAGATGAACGCCAAAGTGCAATCCGAGGTTGAAAAGAAAACCCAAAAAGGGATTGTGTCAGATGTCTCTTCCCTGCCTAAAAGAGATCCGCACCTTGAAACAGACAGCATGTATCCGATAAAGATTCAGCTGCAGGATAAAGACAACAAACTTCTCCCAGGACACCATGTACTTGTATCGGTGATTACCGATGAAGTGAAGAACACATTGGTCGTACCAATTACGGCTGTTGAAAAATCAGGTACAAAAAAGCATGTCTGGGTGCTGACAGATAAGGGTACCGTTAAAAAGAAAGTCGTTGAAACCGGACTGCAGGTTGACGGGAAAATCCAAATCAAATCCGGCGTGAAAGCCGGCGAATATTTTATTGTGAATCCCGATGTAGTCCCTGCATTAAGAAATGGCGCTTCTTTTATCACAGCCCTCGATTGGGACAAGATCAAATTGAGAGATCTGAAGAAAATGGACCGGCCGACTGTTTTGGAAAATCTGTTGTTAGGTATTTTAGAACGTAAATAATTGTAGGAGAAGATCCGCCCCGGTTTGGTGCGGGTCTTTTTTTACATAGTCTCTTTAACAGTGTCGATACTAAGTGTAACTCACACTATTTGTAAGGAGACGATCTCATGAAAACCTTCAAACCTGTACTCATTATCACCATTCTCCTATCCCTGCTGGCCTTCTCTTTCCCTTCCACTTGCGGCTTTGCCGCCACCCCTCCAAAGAAAAATGTGATCTTCATGATCATGGACGGCACAAATTCCGACATCGTCACGCTTTCAAGATGGTATAAAGGCTCCGGACTCAACCTTGATAAAATCCTGACCGGCGGCGTTCGCACCTATTCCATTGAATCTGCCATCACCGATTCTGCAGCTGCAGGGACCGCCATGGCCACCGGGGAGAAAACACGAGCGGATTATATCGGCATGAACGCTGACGGCAAACCGGCCCTGACCGTGTTGGAGGCGGCGAAACTGTCTGGATATTCAACAGGTATCGTATCTACCTCCCCTGTTCAGCACGCAACACCGGCTGCTTTCACTGCGCACGTACTGAACCGCAATGAATTCGGAGACATCGGCGAACAGCAGGTCTACCAGAATCTCGACGTCATCCTCGGCGGCGGTTCTGCCTGGCTCAAACCAAAATCCAAAAACGCCGTCAAAAATGACGACGGCATGCTCAAAACCAAACAAATCTCCCGCGAAGACGGCGAAAACCTAGTAAATAAACTTAAATCCGATGCACTTTACTCCTTCACCGCAACGAGGGACGGGCTTTCAAAAAGCCGCGGTGCCGATAAGCTTTGGGGTGCTTTTGCCGAGGAGGATCTGGCTTATGATTTTGACCGGAAAGCGTTGAGTCCGGATGAACCGAGCCTTGCCGAGATGACAAGGACGGCCATCGAACTATTATCCGCTAATGAAAAAGGTTTCTTTCTGATGGTGGAGGGCAGCAAGGTGGATTGGGCAGCGCATAAGAATGATCCTGTCGGGATGGTGAGCGAGGTGTTGAGCTTCGACAAGGCGGTTGGTGAAGCACTTGAGTTTGCAAAGCTCGATGGAAACACCATGGTTGTGGCTGTGACGGATCATGGGAACAGCGGGCTGACACTCGGTAATCGGGATACAGATAAAACATATAAGAATCAGCCTATTGAAACATTTATAGAACCGTTGAAAAAAGCCCAGTATACGGTGAAAGGCGCAACTTCCCGATTGAAGGATGACCGTTCGAATTTGAAAGATGTGTTGGAGTCTTACGGGTTGTCTGATTTGAACAGGAAAGAATATTGTGTGATGAAGGAAGCTAAAGATGTGGAGGACTTGGAGAATGAAATGGTCAAGCTGCTGGCGAAGCGTGCGAATGTAGGGTTTTCCACCCACGGGCATACGGGTGAGGATGTGTTTCTTTACGGGTATGGACCTGATAAGCCTGCCGGGTTGATTGAGAATACAGATCTGCCGAGGGTGTTTGCCAGGTATCTTGAGTTTTCTTTGGATAGCTTTTCTGATTGGTATGTGGATGGGAAGAAGTTTTTCAAGGAGAAAGGCTATGAGGTGCTGATTGATAAGCGGAATCCGAAGAATCCTGAATTGGTTGTAAAGCGTGGTAGTGAGGAGCTTCGGTTTCCTGAGAATAAGAATTTTTATGTGAGGAACGGTGAAGCTGTTGAATTGAAGGGTGTGAATGTTCATAGCGGTGGGACTTTTTATGTTCATTGGGAGGAGTAGTCGGGGTTTTAGGGGTTGTCCGCGTGCCAGGCACAGATGAAACGGTTTGTGCCTGGCACGATACCCTGGTTTTGTGCCTGGCACCCATTTAAGTGAACTGTACCAGGTACAAGCAGGCGGGATTGTACCTGGTACAAATTCAAACTGGTGTACCTGGTACATTAACTCTTACTTGTACCAGGTACACTAATATAGCCACACCCCTCCCTCCACACTTCGACATTTCCCGAGAAATATCTCCCCCATCCCTCCCCAACTTCCGCACATTTCCCTCTTTTATTCCATTCACCACCCCATATGCGTTATAATAAAAGAATGCGATTTTATAGATGGGAGAGATTGTTCGATGGCGATTCGAATTGAAGAATTGAAAGATAAATTAATTCCGATGAGTCGGGCGATACAGGGCGAGCTGAACCCGGGTACCGATGAAGGAAGAAATATTGTCTCAAAAGGGCTTCTATTGTTTCGCCAGAACCTGGTGTCGAACGTAAAGGTCCGGGATGAAGAAGCAAGCGCCGATATTCAGGATGTGACGCCTGTTTCTGTGCGCCTGGATCTGCAGTTCCCTTTGTTGAGCAAGTGCTCCTGTCCCTATTCCGGCTGGTGCCGCCATCAGATGGCCACTTTTTTCATGATCTACAACAAGGTGGCACGAGTCAGCGAATGGATCCAGGACTGGCGCAGCCAGGAAAGCTCTCCCGCTTCGGATACAGAAGAAAGATCCTCACTGGACGATTTATTGAAGAAGCACAGCAATTCCGGTGCCCTACGTAAAGCCAGTGACCTATTACAGGAACGGAAATCACGCGGAAATTCTCCGGATGAGTGGTGGCAGTTTTTCGAGACGCTTTTACAAAAAGAAGATTTGCAGCTGCTCGAAAGGCAGCCTTACTTGATGGATGTCATCATCCAGAACATCTACAAACGGTTTAACAAAGAAGCGCCTTTCGAACGAGAATGGAAGCCGCTTTATCAGCTATTCGCTACCTTTTTCCTGACACTGGAAGTGGATTTATTTTTACAGAGAAGGGACATCGCGTTGAACCGGGAGCAGTATGCCATGTTCGATTTCCTGCTGGATGAAATGGAGGATGCGGTCGAGAAGCTTTCGGTGCATGCGATGCCGTTCAGCTTCGATCCGTTCATTGCCTTTTTAAAAGAAAAGGCTGCCGGGATGAGCGAGGATCCTGAACACAGCACTGAGATCAAATTAGAGGTGTACCGGTTTATCTGGTATTACCTGTTCAAACAAAAACCCTGGCGCCGCAAAGAAGTAGAGCGGTTGGAGAACTCTCCTTCTCAGGACGAATCGTTCACAAAGATTGCCCTCCTCCATCAATACCTGCTGCTTGAAGAGTTGGAAAAGGCAGAGGAAACCATGGAAAGGATTGGGACTGAGCTCGTCGCTTATTCTGAGTTCTGGCTGGTGAAATTCGTTCTTTCAAAACGATATGAGGGTCTGCTGCTTCTTTTAAAAGCGATTTTAGTAAGACTCCCTTCTTACATTGAAGAAAAGGGTCATTATGAGGCATCGAGCTTTGTCCGCTGGTTCGTTCGCAAGCTTCCGACTGAATGGCTGATGGAACGGGATCCTGCCTTCTTACGGGAGCTGCTGCTATCGATGCTGCCGTTCAGCTATTACAGCTACACAGAATTTCTGCTTAACACAAAATCCTACCGTGAGTGGGTGGAGCTTCAGAAATATATGGGCTATTCAATCTCCGAGATGGAGAACATGGGCCTCAGCCAGGTATATAAAGAGTCCCCTGAGCTTGCCTTGCCAGTCTATTATAATGGTGTCATTGATATGATCGAGCAGAAGAACCGCGACAGCTACAAGTATGCTGTCCGTTATATGAAGAAGATCCGGACGATTTATAAGAAGCTGAAGCAAACGGATAAATGGGATACTTACTTAGAGTACACCTTGGAAAAATACAAGCGATTACGTGCGTTTCAAGAAGAATGCAGAAAGGGTAAGTTGATTGATGCTTAAACTGTCTTCCGTGAAAATCAATGTAGACGCAACTAAATATGAAGACCGCTTCTTTCTGACTGCGGAAAATGGTGATGGTGAGCAGCTGCAGCCTTCAGAGTGGAAAAGCCAGCTGTTCCTTTGGCATGAAGATACCCATTACGGGACGCTGCTGAACGATGTGATCGTGAATGACGGAATCGTCGTGTCCCAGTGGCAGCTTCTTACCCTCCTTGCCCAGGAGCATTTCAGCGGAATGGTGGATTGGGACTGGGACGAAACCGGCCAGGCGTGCAATGCGATTGCCCCCGTCCTTTACGAAGCGATCGAAGACGGACGCTGGCTCCCCCGCTTCGATGAGTGGCAGGAATCAGGGCTTCAATTCCACATTCCCGATGAAGTCTGGAAAAACTTCAATGAAGAATTCTGGCAGCAGGACCTCCCTGAAGGCCCGTCCCTCGCTGCTTTAACGCAGCAGTGGTTTGAAGGGTCGTTGAATGAGGCAATGGCTGCAGGCGGATCTGAGGCGATGAAGAGGATTCAGAAGCTGAAGGAGAGTACGCTGACTTCGGAGGAATTGCATGCTTATTTTGATGAGAAGCGCTGGAGTGAATGGATCCGCGGTGAGGAAGATGACGAGCTTCCTTTCTCGATCGGTCTTCGTATTTCCGAGCCTTTGGATGAGGATGAAACGTGGCAGCTTGAGACGATCTTGCGCGACCGGAAGAAGGAAAAGCGTGTGATTTCGTTGACGGAAGATACGGTGCCGCCTTCCTGGGAAAGGTATTTGCCTCAGGTACGCGATGAGCAGGAACGCTGGCTGAAAATGATGCCGATGCTTCGTGACACAGACGGTGCGTTGACCGATTCCCTCAGCGAGCACGATGCATGGGATTTCTTATCTGTGCTGAGTGAAAAGCTGATCGACCTTGATATCGAAATCCTCCTTCCGTCCTGGTGGGAAGCGATGAAGGATGCCCAGGTGCTGGTGAAGGCGAAGCTGAAGAACACAGACACGAGTTACCGCCCTTCTTTTGTCGGCTTGAATGCGATGCTCGATTTTGACTGGCGTTTATCGATGAACGGAGTCAATTTATCGGAAGAGGATTTCAATAAGTTGGTGGTTGACCAGAGGCGCCTCGTGAAGATCCGCGGTCAGTGGATGAAGCTCGACCCTGCGATGATCCGACGCATACAACAGATGATGACGAAAGCAAAACAGGAAGGTATTTCGATTCAGGATATGCTGGAGCAGGAGCTTGTGCCGCGGGACGAGGATGATGACGGGATGGAACCGGATGACGAGTATGATCCGTATAAATATGCCCGTATTCAGCTGGAGCTGAACCGCTCTTTGAAAAAACTTGTGAGTCAGCTGACGAATGTCTCGTCAATTCCTTTGGTGGAAACGCCTGAGGACTTCCACGGGGAACTCCGCCCGTACCAGCAGCTCGGAATGAGCTGGATGCTGTTCCTGCGGAAATTCAGTTTCGGTGCCTGCCTTGCCGATGATATGGGACTTGGGAAAACGGTGCAGCTCATCACGTATCTGCTTCATGTGAAGGAGACCGAAAAACCTGAAACGCCGGCACTAATCATTGCGCCTACCTCGGTACTCGGCAACTGGCAGCGTGAGATCGAGAAGTTTGCTCCGGATTTGAAGGTTCATCTTCATTATGGTCCTTCCCGTGCGAAAGAGGAGAAATTTACTGAGCGGATTGCAGGAATGGATATTGTGCTGACCTCTTATGGCTTGTCACATATCGATTTTGACGAACTGTCTGCTGTGGAATGGAGCTCCATCTCCCTCGATGAAGCGCAGAACATCAAGAATGCGAACACGAAGCAATCCCGTGCCATCCGCAAGCTTAATGGAAAGCATCACATCGCACTTACGGGAACGCCGATGGAGAACCGCCTGTCCGAACTATGGTCCATCTTTGATTTCTTGAATCACGGCTACCTGGGCGGATTCACACAGTATCAGAAGAACTACATCGCGCCGATTGAAAAAGACGAATCACAGGAAAAAGTCCGCGAGCTTCAGGCAAAAATCAAGCCGTTCCTTCTGCGGAGAACGAAGAAGGATCCTGAAGTCGAGCTGAATCTTCCTGAAAAAATCGAACAGAAGGAATACTGCAGCTTGACCGCTGAACAGGCCGCTCTCTATGAACAGCTAGTACAGGAGACGTTGACGAAGATCGAGACGCTGAGCGGTTTCGAGCGTAAGGGATTGATATTACAGATGCTGAATCAATTGAAGCAGCTCTGTAACCATCCTGCCCTTTATTTGAAAGAACCCGATCCGAAATCAATCCTGACTCGTTCAGAAAAAATGCAGAAGTTGAAGGATATCGTGGAAACCGCACTGGAATCAGGTGAGGGTACATTGATTTTTACCCAGTATATTTCAATGGGTGAAATGATCCAGGAAGTCATGAAGAAAGAATTCGATGTCGACGTACCATTCTTGAACGGAAGCATGGCCAAGGCTAAGCGTGATAAACTTGTGGAACAATTCCAAAACGGAGAGTTCCCCGTCTTCCTGCTTTCCTTAAAGGCCGGCGGAACCGGACTGAACCTGACCGCCGCCAACCACGTCGTCCACTACGACCGCTGGTGGAACCCTGCAGTCGAAAACCAGGCGACCGACCGTGCGTATCGAATTGGGCAGAAGCGATTCGTCCATGTCCATAAGCTGGTGTCATCAGGGACGCTTGAAGAGAAAATCGATGCGATGCTGGAGAAGAAACAGGCTCTTAATGACGAGATTATCAGAAGCGACCAGTGGGTTACGGAGTTGTCTGATCAGGATCTCCAATCGTTGTTGGTGTTGGAATAGTTATGGTGGAGAGCCCCCTTTTCTTGTAGAAAGGGGGTTTTTTGGTGTATGAATTTTAATTTGGGAGTCTGCTGTTTTTTGTTCAGTTAATTTTCAAAGTATTAATACTGAGTTGATTGGAGCTTCAGGCACTCGTCTCCTGCGGGAAAAGCGAGTCAAGGGAGACCACACAGGCGTGTAACGCCGAGGAGGCTCCCGACCGCCCGCGGAAAGCGAGTGCCTGGAGCGGAAATCAACGGGCCCCGTTCAATGCTTTACAAACAAAAAAACAGCCGGCTCCAAAAGAAACCGACCCTACATGAAGACATATTGGGGAACTTACAAAACTACTTCACAACTTCCTTACGATATTCTATTTCTAACGAGGTATGTTAGAGGGATGACGCGGTGACAAGATGACAATTGAATTTGAGACAAAACATATAGGTTGGACAGAAATTATTTACGAATAGAAATTACGTTTGAAGAGATCTAAGTTGGAGACATTTGCGAAGAGTTCCTTATGATGTGGTCTGCAGGACGGCACTCGGATATTCATACCCTTGCTCGAGTGCGGTTACACGTTGTGCAAGATAGAAATTCTCGACGTTCGCACGCGCTACTTTTTTGATCAGGTCTTCATTCAGTTTTTCCAATCGATCGATTCGTTGTTCCAGGGTTTGCAGGGTTGCCATATGTGCCCTTCCCTTCTTTTAAAATGGTAATTCTACCGGTTCTTTCTCCGGCTCCTGATGTCTGTCAGGCTGCGGCTTTGAATCCATGAACCGTATCGAATCCGCCACCACTTCCGTGACATAGATCCGCTTACCTTGATCATTTTCATAATTCCGGGTTTGAATACGGCCAGTGATGCCGACAACCGAACCTTTGCGGCAGTATTTCTCCGTGTTATCGGCGGCCTTGTTCCATATCTTGCACATGACGAAATCCGTCTCCACCTGCCCCTGCTGGTTTTTAAACTGGCGGTTGACGGCCACGGTTACATTGAGGACCGACCTGCCTTCCATCGTCTTCCTCGTTTCGGGATCCTTGGTCAGCCGTCCTACAAGGGTTACTTGATTAATCACCTTCGTTCTTCACTCCTTTCTCTTTGGAATGATTTCATCTTACACCCCTTCTTTCAAGCTTGTAAAATCGTTAATTTCCGAAATTCAAAACCAAAACAGCCTTAGATTCGGTAAATTCGTCTAGGGAGATTTTCGATTTTCGTCGCAAAATAAGGCCAAATATCGGAAATCAGACTTTTTTAACACAATTTGATATTAGGGATTCTTTTCACGCTGTGATATAATTTTTTTAACAATACCTATTTATAGGAGATGTTCGTTCATGAAAACCTTTAAAGTGATTTCACTGCAGGTAGTTGATAATGATGAACTCCAGGATTTTGAAATTGAGGACGGTTTGATCATCAATAAAGAGGATGAGAAGAGGACGTGGCTTGTCGAAACATATATGCCCCAAGATCACATTGAGTTTTTCCAAAAGGCCCAGCAGAAAAAAAGCGACTTGGAAATACAGGTCGTCATTTCCCACAAAGCAAATGATCCTGCCGCTTTCATGACATCCATACGCTGCATCAAGAAAATGAACGGCCGCATGAGTATTTTATTTGAAGGAAAATTAAAGAAGCAGCGGAACGAATATGCCGAGCTTTTATTGGACGACTTGCTTCAAAGAGGATATTCCGGTGAGGAACTGATGAAAGAATTCCGCGAGAAGATGGTATCCAAGCCGCGTATCCCCGCAACATCAAAACCGAGCGTCTAATTTTACGTGAATATGTAAACTTCTTGTAGAGTACCCGTTGACGGTTTGATATAATTACATTATCGAAACGATTTTATAGGCAGGTGTCCGCGATGATCGGGGAAAGAGTGAAAAAGTATAGACAGGAAAAAAGAATGTCTATGACAGAGCTGGCTGAAAAAGCTGGGGTTGCTAAGTCATATCTGAGCTCCATCGAGCGCAACATTCAACAAAACCCATCCATTCAGTTTTTAGAAAAAGTCTCTGCCGCTTTGGGAATCTCGATGGACGCGTTATTGCATGATGAATCCGAAAACACAGCAGTTGACCGTGAATGGATCAAGATTGCAGAGGAAGCGATGGATTCTGGAATAACGAAAGAACAATTCCGTGAGTTTATTGAATTTAATAAATGGAAATTGGGCAACAAATAAGTCTTGCAGGTTCTGCAAGACTTTTTACGTTAAACCACTTTATATTCTTCAGCTGCTTTTTTACTATGATTTTGTAAATACTCTCTAATTTCATTCTTTGAAATCCCTGCATCCAATGCCTGTTTAACTAGTTCAACCCATTCAACATCAAGTTCACGCTTCATCAATACCATTCCTCCCAAAATACATATATGTATTTCAGGCAATCCAGCCATCTTAGCCGTCCAATGTGCAATTAGTTATGTATATTACCTTTTTTCCACATCTTCTTACCTTAGATCTGTGACTTTGCGTCCCTGCTTTTCAGCAGGTTTGCCTTTGTCTGACTAGCTCCTTAGAACTATACCCATTATACTAATGAACAACCTTCAATTTTGTTGTTTTTTGTCTTTTCTGACAATTATTTTTACACTTTTTTCCTACATTTACTGTTATTTTTTGACAAACGATTAATCATTTTACTAAAAATAGGCTAATTGATAAAAGAAACGAAGAAACTTGTGTCGAATTACTGCGAATTATTACACCTTATGTTAATGTGGTAAGCTTCTAATTTCTTCTTTAAGGGAAGGACTTTTTCATTAATATTCTGGAAGGTTTTGGAGTCGTAAAAAGGATGATCAGTTAAGTCATTTCCGCAGGATGGACAGATCCATTGACCATATTCGGTGCTGCTAAATGATGGTCGCGTACATCGGGTGCAGATTTTTCTATACATACTATACCTCATTCCTTTCCCGAAGGTGGTTTTCTGCTAGCTTAAAGTTTGATGCTGCCATTACGTTCTTCTTACTTTTGGTATAAAGATATAAGCTCATACCTGTTATCAATAGTGCTATCCCCGCTACTAAAATCTTATAATAAATTGTTCCTGTATATGGTAAAACACCATTTCCATCGACCGGAAGTGCAGCCCCCATTGGCCCTTCTACAAAAAAATTAAATTGAAATTCCGTCGATAACCCCTGAAATTCGTTTCCGAGTTCATATGGTATTTCTACTTTAAAATACAGAATTTCAGAGGAATTGCTCTCAAGTTCCCGGGCGTCCAATTCTTTAAAATCTTTTAACTTTCCCTTTACTAAGATATTCTTCTTATCACTCACTTCAATAAATAATTCATTGTAAAACTTCTCTGATCCCTTTAAAAATTGATTAGAAAATAGATAGCTGAAATCCTGTTTTCCTTTATTATGGATTGTTACCTCTCTCGACATTTCATCTCCAGGTTTCACATTGGTAAGGTGAAAAAGAATGGGAGATGGACTGATGGATATATCTATCTCTTTTTGTTCATTTTGGTTATTCTCTACGGCTAGAATCAATTTAGGAGAAAAGATAAAGAAAGCTAGGAAAAGAATGCATACTGTTTTAAATCGTTTTTCCATAGAAAGTCTCCTTTGGGATAGAAACTCAGAAGCTCCTCTCGGCTTCTTTTGTTCTTTTTAGTGAACTATATAAATCAGTATATATAAAGAAATTTATGTAATAAAGCTTTAAATTACTTTAAATCTCCAATAAAACAAAGTGTTTTCGTTCTATATATGGAATTCCCTTTCGTTTACTCAGTATTTTGTTTTTTATAAAAGGCACTTTGTTCTATATAATGAAAAATAAAGAAGTGAAAGGACTGAGCATTTTGGTAGGTGACATTTTAAAACATTATAGGGATGAGAGAGGGCTGACAATTAATGAATTGTCCCAATTAGCGGGTATTTCTAAATCTTATATAAGCTCAATTGAAAGGGGTCTGCAAAAAAACCCCAGCATCCAGGTCCTTCAAAAGTTAGCGGACACTTTGAACATTTCACTTACCCAGTTACTCAAGTTTAAATCAGATGATATTTCAGTCGATGAAGAGTGGCTTCAATTGGTAACAAAAGCTATTGAAGAAGGACTGACTAAGCATGAGTTTCTAGAGTATATTCAATTTATCCAATTTAAAAGGAGAAACGCCATTGAAGATTAATTTTTTAAAAGCAATGAGTGTAACTCTATTAATTGGCGGTGGATCCTTACTAGGGTATTCAGGATATCATTTAGCAGGGCAAGAGATGAAAGAAAAAAGAGCCTTGGAAGATGCACATGAAATCGTAAAGGCAGCTGAAAATAAATATCCGAAAAAAGCGGCTGCTGTCTCTTATTCATTTTCTGAAGGTGAGGTAGTGGGTATCCTATCAATTCCCAAATTAAAAAAGAAACTGCCAGTTATTGAAGGTACACAAGAAGAAGAGCTGGAAAAAGGGGTCGGTCATTACTCAGATACCAAGTTGCCGGGACAAGGAGATCGAATTTTCCTGGCTGGACACAGAGATACCGTTTTTAAAAGCATGGGGGAAATAGAAAAAGGTGATCTTCTGGAGATTCAATTAAGCACGGGGCATCACCGTTATGTGGTATTTGAAATGTTTGTGGTTAACGAAACAGATTTGTCTGTACTGGAGTCTACATCACCTAATGAGATCCTGACCCTCTCCACCTGCTATCCCTTCGAATATCTTTCAAGCACCGAAGAAAGATACATAATCAATGCCAGGAGAATAGATTAAGCGTAGAAGCCCCAGAGCCTCTACGCTATTTTTCTTACTCGTCCTTATTATCCGCATCCTGCATATCGATGTCATCTTCCATCGCATCTTCTTCAGGCGTGTTTGGATCTTTCTCTGCATCTTTGTCGTTTGGAGCGTTTTTATCTTGTGATTCAGGCTCCGTGTTGTCGTTCATGCCATCGTTTTCGTCCATGCCGTCATTCATGTCGCCATTTTCGTCAACGTCACCATTCTCTTCAACACCGTTATCTTCCGGAGGAGGCTCCTGGTCGTTTGCGTTACATCCAACAAGAAGCATTGCTGCAAGTGCTGACCCGCTAAGGATCGATACTAACTTTTTGTTCATGATGTATGACTCCTTTCTACACGTTTGGAATATTTGTTGTAAGACCGCCATTTGTGGTCTTTCGTGGTTAGCTTTCCCTGAAATTTGATTTACTTGCATGGTATTTGGAAACTTTTTAAACTTTTATCGCTCTATAAAAGTGCTCTTTTTAACCTCGGTTAATATTCCTTTGAATGCCGCTTTTGATTTCCGTGCAAGACTTCGCTTTCCGCGGGCGGTTGGTGAGCCTCCTCGTCGCTGCGCTCCTGTGGGGTCTCACCTAACACGCTTCTCCCGCAGGAGTCTGCGTCTTCCACTCCAATCAAACGCTGGAACCGGATAAAATGAAAAACAATTATTAACTACATCAATAATTCAAGGTATCGTCATAGATTAAATTCACATACCTATTTTTAAAAAGCAAAAAAAAAACGATCCCTAAGTGATTCTAAAATCACCTCAGGACCGGTTCCCAATACTTTATTCTTCCTTTTCACCAAGAGCAAACATCATTTCCAATTCACACGCTACTTCTCCATCAACCGTTGCAACGCCTTTCCCTTTACCGATTGCCCCTTTGAAGCGGATCATTTCAACCTCAAGCTTCAGCTGATCGCCAGGCTTTACCTGACGCTTGAAGCGGCATTTATCGATTCCGGTAAAGAATGCCAAGCGGCCGCGATTTTCTTCTTTTTTAAGCATCGCCACAGCACCGACCTGTGCAAGTGCCTCGACAATCAGAACGCCAGGCATGACAGGGTAATCAGGGAAATGGCCGTTAAAGAACTCTTCATTCGCAGTTACATTTTTGATACCGACCGCTTTCTTGCCTTCCTCAACCTCTAGAATGCGGTCGACCAGCAAAAACGGATAGCGATGCGGGATGATGTCTTTGATTTCATTAATATCAAGCATGTATTATGTACCTCCTGTAATATCTAACCTTCCTCCATTGTACATAAATAGCATGGAGAATGGAATAGCTCACAAAGCCCGTCCTGCAGTGCGTTAAAGCAATGCGGGACGGGCCTTCAAAAATTATTTTTTCATCACTATATCCACGATATGCTGCCAAGTTTCTTTTTTGAATACGTCAGTTGGGTTGCCGTCACCGATGACGCCGTATCCAACCATCGCCCCAATAGCCAGACTGGCAGCAAGAAGGACGACGACGAGAAGGATCCGCAGCCAGATGGGAAGCATCCGCACGCGTACCCAGCGTTTCGGTTTTGCTTCTTCCTTTTGCTTATCCTTTTTCTCGGCTTTTACCGTTTCTCTTGTTTTCGCTTCTTGTACCAGTTCTTTTTCACTCATAGCTTAAGACTCCTTTTAGCGTATACCATTAACGAGACCCATCATCTGATCGGCAAGCGAGATCGAACGCGCCTGGAACTGATAGGATCGTTGAACATTCAGCATATCTGTCATTTCTTTTCCGATATCGACGTTTGAGGCTTCAAGGGAATTTTGCACCATTGAAATATCCGTTCTTGCACCGCCGGTCATATTGGTCAGTACTTCGTCAGTCCCGACATCCAGCTGGTCCATATTCTCGGGAAGACCTACTAAGTTACTTCCATATTGACTGAGAAACTGAGGTTTTTCAATGGAAACTATTCCTAAATTCACCTGACCCAGTACTCCGTTTGGGCCGGAAATTGCAAGGACACCATTATCATTCAAATCAAACTGTGTTGCTTCCTCTGAAAACGTTATGTAATTATCGTTCTCATCCAGAACAGGGTGGCCGGCTGCATTCACCAGCATCGATTCACCGTTCCCCATCGGACTGACGAAGAAGGCACCGTCTCTTGTATAGCGCACGGCATTCGTTTCACCGTCCTGGGCCAGCACTTTGAAGTACTGTCTTTCATTTGTCAATGCAAAGTCCAGCGAGCGTCCCGACGATCTGAGAGACCCCTGTGACAGGATAAGCTGAGCCTGCCCCAGCTTCGCACCAACTCCTGAACGGATCCCCAGCGGTGTAAGCCTGCCTGTTTCGATATCTGTTCTCTCCTGATTCCTGACGTTTTGCACCATCATCTCAGAGAAAGACGCTTCACGCCGTTTGTACCCGTTCGTTTCAGCATTCGACAGATTATGACCGATCATATCCATTTGTTTCTGCAATTGCCCCAGCGAATTCGTCGCGGTGATCATTGTCCGGTTCATGTCAATTCCCCTTTATTATAAGGTATTTCACGTGAATTTTCTATTTCAAAAGGATGACTATCCGTTTACCCGCCCGATTTCATTTGCTGCCTTTTCCATGCTGCGATCATAGGCTTGAAGCACTTTCTGGTTCGCCTCGAATGCCCGGTAAGCGGTCATCATGTCTGTCATCGTACGGGAAGCGTCTACGTTAGAACGTTCAAGGAACCCTTGCTTTGTCGAAAAAATGACGCCTTCTGTATCATAGGCATTCTGAAGGGGACCATTGTTTTCTGAAGCAAACAAGCCGTCTCCCTGCTTGATCATTCTGTTCGGATTTTCTGAAAAACCAATGCCCAAGCGTCCAACAACCCTATCTTCAACAAGGATTTCCCCATTATCGGACATCTTGAATTCATCTGATTCCAGCTGGATCCGTTCACCATTCTCATCCAAAACATGAAAGCCGCTGTTAGTAGTTAAAAATCCGTTTCCGTTCACAGTCAGATTCCCGTTCCTCGTGTAACGGGGACCATCCGCGCTTTCCACCGTCAAAAAAACCGACCCTTGAGTGCCCGACTCTTCATCGATAGGCATCGTCCCATTAATGAGGGCAATATCAGCGTTTCTGCCTGTTTCCTGAATATCCCCCTGCAAAAAGTTCGGGGTCGTCTCCTGCATATAGACACCCGTATTCAACTTGCCTACCTTCTGGTTAAAAGGAATCGACAGCCCCTTTTCCGTCGGGACTCCAGCCGAGTCCAAACGCTCCAACAGCATTTCCGGAAAAGCACGCATCGACGCCTGGTCAGCCTTGTAGCCTGGAGTATTGGCATTCGCCATATTATTGGTCAGCATCTCTGTTTTTCTCTGCTGGGCAAGCATACCAGTTGCCACAGTATAAAAACCACGAAACATATGTCCACCTCTTTACGTTTTCACTCTTCCATCTTGTTATCGGATGTTTTGGACCGACTTTTACCGCATTCGCTTCAGTTCCAAAAAGTTCCTATCAGCCGATTTTTCTGCGTGAAATTCTATCGATGTTCTCAAGCATCATTCCTGTGCCGACTGCCACACAGTCCATCGGATTTTCAGCTTTGAAGACTGGCACCTTCAATTCTTCTGCAAGAAGCTGATCCATACCGTGCAACAGAGCACCTCCGCCCGTGATGATGACACCTCTGTCAATGATATCCGCTGAAAGCTCAGGCGGAGTCTTCTCAAGGACATTTTTAGCTGCTTGTACAATAACAGCAACAGATTCTTTAAGAGCTCCTTCAATTTCCTTGGACGTAACGGTAATCGTACGAGGTAGTCCGGATACCATGTCCCGTCCGCGGATGCTCATCTCATTCATGAACTCTTCTCCCTCTTCGCGCTTGCTGGAGAATACCGTCCCGATATTTACTTTGATATCTTCTGCCGTGCGTTCACCGATCAGAAGCTTGTACTCTTTTTTGATATAGTTGAGGATTTCATAATCAAACTTATCCCCTGCCATCTTGATGGACTGCGCCGTCACGATATCACCCATTGAAAGAACGGCAACATCCGTCGTTCCACCGCCGATATCGACAACCATATTCCCTGTAGGATTGAAAATGTCCATCCCTGCACCGATTGCGGCCACTTTAGGCTCTTCTTCAAGATAAATTTTCTTTCCGCCGCTCTTCTCGGCAGCTTCCCTGATCGCTTTCTGCTCGACGCTTGTAATGTTTGTCGGGCAGCAGATCAGGATTCTAGGCTTCGATAAGAAACCCTTTACATTCAATTTATTGATGAAGTGCTTCAGCATGGCTTCCGTTACGTCAAAGTCTGCAATGACCCCATCCTTCAAGGGACGGATGGCGACGATGTTTCCAGGCGTACGCCCCACCATGCGGCGTGCTTCTTCACCGACCGCCAATACTTTATTTGTATTCTTATCAAGAGCCACAACTGATGGCTCATTTAAAACGATCCCTTTTCCTTTAACATGGATCAGGACATTCGCCGTCCCAAGGTCAATACCGATATCTTTCGCAAACATTTCGTGTTACTCCCTTCTTCAATTCCAGTCATTTATATGTCAGTTAATTGTCAGTATGTAATTACGTTTTTACGATAAGGTAAAACTTGCACCCAATATATTATTTTACCACAAATGTGTCGAAAGGACGTATTCTTTGTCAAAAAAATGTATTAAAATTGTTATTTATTTGAAGAAGTATGTTGATTGGATGTTTTTTGTTACAGGTAGGTTAAAATGGGTGGCAGCTGTATGCCGCAGTTGATTTCCGTGCGAGACTTCGCTTTCCGTGGGCGGTTGGTAAGCCTCCTCGTCGCTGCGCTCCTGCGGGGTCTTACCTAACGCGCTATTCCCACAGGAGTCTATGCTGGTAAAGGGTAAATACACTAATCCACCCCAACTTAAATTGTTGACTGAGCGCTCGGTCAAATAACACTTTTACATATAGATCGGTGCCAGGCACAAAACAGCCCGTTTGTGCCTGGCACCGATCTATATGATTTTCCTCCTGCAAATTAAAAATACACCAAGCGCATCAATGCGTAGCTTGGCGTATTTTGATCAGCTGTGGAGCTCTTCTTTTTTGTACTTTTGCTTTGTGGCTTCTCCACCTCGTAGATGACGAATTGATTTATGATAATCAAGTATCGTTTTCACTTCGTTTGCGAGTTCTGGATTAATTTCCGGCAGGCGTTCTGTCAGATCCTTATGAACAGTACTTTTGGACACGCCAAACTCCTTCGCAATGACACGAACAGTTTTCTTCGTCTCCACGATATACTTGCCAATCTTGATTGTTCTCTCTTTGATGTAATCGTGCACACCACTCGACCTCCCTAAATTGGATGTGAGAAGTGTGAAATGAGACTCGCTATATCATCAATGAAATAGTATAGACCGCAATCAGCGGCAGAAAGCTTTATTTAAAGCAGCGGCTTCCTGATCTTACAACGTATGAACAAATTCCCCGGCTTGGTGAAATAGTAGGTTGAAACGATTCCTCACCTCAAACACTCTCTATTTTGATAGGTTTGTTTCATTTTATTAGCCGAGGTCCCCATATATGCACAAAAAAGACAATAAGGACAAGGTTTTGGGGGAATTTTCTGAAAATAAATCAGGCATACGCCGGCTTTCACCCTTTAGTGAGGTAACGATCGGCGTTATCGTCCCATCTCTGAACCCGGGAGGATACCCTGTACCTGGTACATCGGGAACAAATTGTACCAGGTACACCGATTACGTTTTGTACCTGGTACAAAAAATCTCTTCGTGGCTCAGGGCCCAGACCAATCTACCTTCTCATTGACCCTCTTCACCCCCGCCCCCTGCTCACCCGCAGCAGCTCGCCCCACGTATCGACCTTCCGATCACGCAATAGCTCCAGCAGCTCCACAAACAAATAAGCCGTCGTCAGTGCATCGTTGACAGCACGATGCCGCGGGTACATCCGCGTGCCGAATAGCTGAGCATATCGCTCCAGGTCACGCATGTCATAGGAAGGCGCAAGGTAGCCGATGAGGTTAAGCGTATCAATGCTCGGGTCGATTTGCAGGTGCGAGCCTGTTCTCTTCAATTCACTCTTCAGAACCAGTTCATCAAAACTTACATAATGTCCAACCAAGCAGTCCGCTTTATTTTCACTCAGGAAATCAAAGAAATCGCGTATCGCCTCTTGAGCTGAAGGGGCTCCTTCGACATCATTCGACCCGATCCCCGTCAAATCGGATATTTCCTGAGAAATAAGTCGATTTGGATTAGAAAATGATTGAAATGTCATTTTGTCTTTTACGTTATATCCCTCCACTCTGACTGCCCCGATTTCGAGCAGCTGGTCTCCTGCGTTGACACGGAAGCCGGTTGTTTCTGTGTCGAAGACGATGAAGGTGATTTCTTCGATGGCCCTGTTCATGGGTATCGAATCATATTCCAAGGGACACGTCATTTTCTTTTTAGAAAAAATGAATGGAGTCACTTCCCTTCTATGCTAATGAATAATGCGCGAGCATCATGTTCTGGAATTCCCTGATTGTTTTTACACTGTGGTAGAGATTTTCTTTTTCCCTCGTTGAAAGGGTGGATAGCTGCACGGTATCCACCTGCTTATTTCTCTTCAGTTCCATGTAGAGTTTCATCACTTCTTCAAATGCTTCTGTTAAGTCATCGCCAAACCCCGGGGAAATCGATCCTTTTTCCACGAGGAAAGCAATTTTCTCCAACGTGGAGCCTGCCAGGTTTCCATGGGCTAGATTCAAGATTTGCAGCGCATGATGAAAAGGGAAGAGGATTTCTTTTTTCATTGAAAATTCCTTTCGCTGCATCCCAAGCAGGGACCTGATCGATGAATGAAGGACGGGTACAGGCTTTGTCTTTTCGACCCCGGCCATCCTTGCCAGCAGGATTTTCGAGTTTTTCAATTGATGGTGAAGGGCACTGGTGAAATCCTCATGAAGATCCCCATCCCCTTCCATGAAGCGGAATGAAAAGAAATTTTGAGCCTTTAACAGGGTTTCTTCAGAAGAGCGCACAGACCAGCGTCTCACCCTTTCCTGCCACTTATCCAGACTACCCCTCCATTCGGGCTCAGAGGCCATCATATTGCCGTCACAACGCCTTAAACCGGCTTCCTCTAGCTTCTTCACCACTTTATCTGAAAACAGCCTGAAATATTCCTCCGACTGCTTTCCTTCCTTTTCATAAACAAGGAAATGATCCTGGTCGGTCAGCATGAACTGCTCTTTTCTTCCCGCTGAACCCATTACATAAAAAGCAAAGCTGCATGGCTTGGTCATCCCCTCTTCATTCAGCTCGTCTTCAGATTCTTTCAGCACTCTTCGATACAAGCGGTCCAGGAGTCCTGACATAAAGTCCAATACATGAAAGACAGGGGCATGGGCTTTCCATAAATGATGGAATACCGACTCGATGGTGGCCTTTATTTTATCTGGAGGGAACAATGAATCTTCCAGCTTATGTGTACTCGTCAATGCGCCGGTGTGATTCGCCTTCATCACATCGTAAAGGGTGACGATCCCCACGAGCTTGTCCTTTTCTGTTACCGGAAGATGCTTGATCGAATGGTCCAGCATCGCAGCCAGTGCTTCGTATAGATACGAATCCTGCCCTATTACGACAGGATCGGCTGTCATCCCTTCCTCCACCCCTTTGGTGAGGGGGATGTTCCCTGCCATGTATCGGGAGACGATATCCCGTTCGGTAAGGATGCCGGCAATCCTTTCTTGATCAAGCACCACAACCGAACTTACCCGATATGTACCCATGATACGAGCCGCTTCCTGCAGTGTTGCGCCGCTGTTTACTGTCATCACATTATCAATCATGATATCTTGCACTCTTTTTAAAATGGTGGAGCGTTCCTGAAGGCCATAGGATGCACCGACCTGCTTCGATAGAGAGTAATAGATATCCTGGAGCCGCTTGGACGTTTCATTCAATAAAAAACGCTTCAGGTGCGGATCTTCCCAGTATCCTTTCAATCCGCTGTAAGGGACGAGGCAAAGCAGACTGTCCTCTTTTGCTTTGACTTCAACGGATGCATAGACACCTTCTCCCACTTCTTCTTTTTCCATAAAAGAGTAGAGGGAGGACAGTCCGACGATTCCTCCCTCAGATATGAATTCCAGCACTTCTTCCTTTCCGTCCATCTCACCGGGGACGATGACCTCTACTTCCCCTTTGACGACAAGGTAGAGGCCGATGCGACTTTCATAGCTTTTCAGAAGCGCCTGGTCCTTTCCTGCGGTCACTTTTTTACAACTTGAAAAAAGGGAAAGAGCTGTACTATGCTCCATCCCCTTGAAGAAGGGATGAAGCAGTACAGCTTCTTGAAATGCATGATCAGGATTTGAAGTTGACATCATCGTCCACCCAAATATCCCCGTTTTTGAATGTCATTTGCTCAGGATAACGAAGATCCGTCACTTCATCCTGAAGCTTCTGAGCCGGCGCCTTCGTCATCAGCGATACGATGATATTCGCTAGGAATCCGGCTGTGGCTCCGAATACACCTGCTCCTGTATCAATGATGCCGAATACGTTGACTCCTGCCCTTGCCATGAAAATATATGTGAGCGTCACGCCAAGGCCGACCAAGAGTCCTGCAATGACCCCTTGTGCGTTGGAACGTTTCCACCAGACCCCAAGGATGAGAGCCGGGAAGAAGGTTCCTGACGCGAGTGCAAAGGCCCATGCAACGATCTGGGTGATAACACCCGGAGGATTCAACGCGACCAGCCCGGCAGCAAGTGTTGCAAGTACGATCGTCCAGCGTGCTACAGCGAGACGATTCTTCTCCGTCGCATTCGGTCTGAATACGCGGTAATAAATATCATGGGCGAATGAAGACGAAATCGCGATCATCAACCCGCCGGCAGTCGATAATGCCGCTGCCATCGCACCCGCTGCAACAAGTCCGATGACAAATACCCCAAGATTGGCGATTTCAGGGGTTGCCATAACGACGATATCATTCGAAATGACGATTTCTTTCCATTGCAGAACGCCGTCAGCATTCGTATCCGCTACCTGGAGCTTTCCTGTATCCACCCAGGAAGCCGTCCATGCCGGCAGTTCACTGATCTTACTGCCCGCAACCTTCGTCATCAGGATGAAGCGTGAGAACGCTGCGTAAGCAGGTGCCGATAGATAAAGTAATCCGATGAATAGAAGCGCCCAGGCCCCTGACCAGCGAGCCGCTTTCATCGTGGAGACCGTATAGAAGCGGACGATGACGTGCGGAAGACCCGCCGTCCCGGCCATCAGTGTAAACATCAATGCGAGGAACTGCCACTTCGTCCCGTTTGTGAACGGTGCAAAATACTCTGAAACTCCGAGTTCCCGGTCAAGCTCCCCGATCTTTCCGACGAGTTCACCATATGAAATCCATGGAGCAGGATTCCCCGTGATCTGCAGGGACATGAAAATGATCGGAATCAAATAAGCAATGATCAGAACAATATACTGAGCAACCTGTGTCCACGTGATCCCCTTCATACCGCCGAATGCAGAATAAAAGGCAATCAGCACGACCCCGATGAGCGTCCCGACCTTGGCGTCGATTTCAAATAGACGCCCGATAACAACCCCGGACCCTGACAGCTGTCCGATCGAGTAGGTGAAACTGATGATGATTGTACAAATAGCGGCAATGACACGGGCCGTGTGGCTGTTATACCGATCCCCGATAAACTCTGGAACCGTATATCGCCCGTATTTACGAAGCTGTGGCGCAAGCAGGAAGGTCAGCAATAAGTAACCGCCTGTCCACCCCATTATGTAGGCAAGTCCATCATAACCAAGGATCATGACCGTCCCGGCAAGCCCGATGAATGACGCTGCACTCATCCAGTCGGCTCCGATGGCCATTCCGTTGAATACCGGCGGTACACCGCGGCCGGCAACGTAGAAATCCGATGTCGCTTTCGCTTTGTTATAAACTGCTATCCCGATATATAATGCAAATGTTGCAAGAATAATAGCCGTAGACACGATAAACTGTACATCCATTAACCGATTTCCCCCTTTTGTCTGCTGGTGATTCTTATTTGCTCTGTTTCTTGTTTTTATATAAGGCAATCACGAAGCAGGCCGCTTCAGTGTACGAATCGGCAGGTCTTTCATGCTTCCATTATCAACAATCGTTAAACAGAGACTATTTTTAAAAAAGATACTATAAAGTTCTCATTCAACTTAATGATCAAGCGTCTTCCCATAACTTACTTGCTCATTCTTGCTTTCATCGATTCCATATTTCCGGTCGATGCGGTCAGAGACAATCGCATTCACATAAAGCAGGATAATAAAGATCAGAATCGACCCTTGAGCCCCCATGAAATAGTGGAACGGAAACCCGTTGATCGAAAACGATGATAGACTTTCAGCGAAGAACACCATCACAAAGGAACTGATGAACCAGATGACAAGGTATAAGGCCATAAAACGATTTTTCTCTTTGAAATACTGATCCGCTTGTGCACGGTCAATTTTCTTCATAAATATCCCCCTTTTTATCTAAGACTGAATATGAACTTCACTGTTTCAAAAAACGGCATTGGGACAAGTGCGATCTGAACAATAAAATAAACAAACATGGATAAGAACGGAAGAACTAAAAAAACGGCCTTCTTTTTCTTTATTGCAAAGACGATGCTGGCTCCTGTGATCAGGAGTAACACGATGAAATAAAGCAATCTTTCACCTCCCATTATGTAAACGCTGCCATAAATAAATATTAAATTTTCTGAAATTTTATTCGTGACCTCATTATCATTTATGTGGAAAAGCTTTTTCAATAAAGAAATTCCGACAATGGCTACCTGACTCACCTCTATCTATTTTATAAATATAAGAATTTTCTTACTATTTGTACGTTGTTGTGTTAGGTAATCAATCAAACTATTCTTCTGACATAATATTGACATGTCGATAATAGTCGAAACTTTTGTAGACGCAAAAAAACTGACCAGCATCTGCCGGTCAGTCCGTTTATTATTCTTGCTCTTCTTTACTTGTATCAGCGTTTGATTCAGCATCTTGATCTTCTGCATCGGCATTGGACTCTGCATCGTCAGCGTCTTTTTGCTCTGCATCAGATGGGTTGGCGTCTTGATTTTCTTCAGCCGCTTCCCCTTCAGCACCTTCTTCAGCTGCTGCATCTTCCTTCACTGCATCCTCTTGTGCCGCTTCTGGCTGGTCGCCGGAAACCTTCTGCTCATCAAGCTTTGCTTCTTGAAGAGTGGCAAGAGACTTATTGAAATAGTTGATTGGATTGACTGCTACATTGTCTTTGCGGATTTCAAAGTGTACGTGTACACCTGCATCTTCATTGAATAAAGATTTTCCGGCTTTTGCAATCTCTTGACCTTGATCCACGACATCCCCGACGGCTACTTCAAAATCTTTGACTGATTGGTAACGAGTGACAATACCCTTACTGTGTTCGATTTCGATTGTGTTGCCCAGTAATGAATCTTCTTGAACCTTTGTGACTGTTCCACTCATTGCAGCAAGTACGTTGAATTCTTTTCCATCCTTCGAGATATCGATCCCTTGGTTCGGATAGTACATGTTGCCATACACGACTAAAGCGGCTTCCTGTTCTTCGGCAGAAGCTTCAGCATCGTAGAAGTTTTTTTCGATGACTGTGTCTTCCGGGCTTGAAACAGGCATTACGAAGTTTTCCAGTGAACGATTGACTTCTTCAGCAGGCTGATTGAACTCGTTATCAGTAGGAACATCATAGCTGTAATCCTCGGCATTCTCGTTCGCATCATTTCCTGCTTGGTACCACAGAATTCCTGTGATAATGATTGCTGCACTTGCTAGATAGATTGCTGGGTATGCCCAACGTCTTTTCAAAAATTTTGGAGAAGTGTATTTCTTTTCTTCCTCTCTCATTTTCATCACCTCAGCAATCATTCTGAACAGAATTCTGAAAATATATACACAAGTCCAAAAAAATTTTTAATTCTTATCTTTCGACAAACCTGAATGAAATATGTATGGAATCCCAAACTTTTTTCTGGAATCTTCATAGAACTGCAATATTTATGGGGTGGATGGACCGTTTACACATGATACAATGGGTAAGTATTTTTACAATTAATGTGAAATGAAAGGACGATAGACTGTGAAAACATTGCTTAAATACACTCTTACAGCTGCGCCTTTTCTATATATGATGCTGATCTGGATTCTGTCCAGCAACCCCGATGATGCGGTCATCCGCTTTCCTGATAGCTATTGGGACCGCTTTATAAAGGAGTCCCTCCATTTAATTGAATTTGCGATTCTTTATGGATTGTTTGTGCTTGCCCTGCTTGCGCATGGGTTGCTCCGGTATTCAATCAATTTCACCGTTGCGTTGATCGCGATCTTTTACGGATTTGTCGATGAGATTCATCAATCGTTCGTACCGTACCGTTCGGCGACGATGATCGATGCAGCGAAGGATTTGATCGGGGTGACGATTCTATTCTGGGTTGTGAATCGGACGTATTTCAGGAGTTCGAATCATGTGGTGACGAGATATATGAAGAGGCTTGAAGGGTATTTTAATTAAAAAAGATGGATTTCCCGGGTGCCAGTGTTGGCTTGGGAAATCCATCTTTTTTTGTTGGCGTGAGTGTGTACCTGGTACAGGAATGCTGGATTGTACCTGGTACAAAGGCCTCGATTTGTACCAGGTACAATTCTAGCTGTTGGTGCCCGGCTCAGAACCTGTCATTTGAGCCAGTCTCACTATTCTGTCAGGTGCCAGGCACAATCCCTGTCATTTGTTCCTGGCACAAATCAGGCTCAGCGTGCCAGGAACAAAATCGCCAATCTGTGCCTGGCACCCCGGAATGGCCCCGACCTCTAAAACCGGTACTACCCACCAACGATTCTATCTCTGCGCCGTCACCTTCTGAAGCAGCTTTTCCGAAGTCGTGATTTCCACTCCCTTATAATAGTGGGTCACGATCTCTTTATAGTCCTTCCCTTCCTTCGCCATCCCATTGGCCCCGTACTGGCTCATGCCGACTCCATGGCCGTAGCCTTTGGTCGAGATGACGATGTGGTTGTCTTTCAGATACCAAGAGAAGTCAGAGGATTTCAGTCCGAGCATATCCCTTATTTCACGGCCAGTGAATGATTTGCCGTTTATATCGACGTTGGCGACCCGCTTCCCTTCCGTCCGGGAAGTGATCGTTCCTACAGAGCCGTCCTTCGACAATTTCACACCAAGCTTCTTCTCAAATTCCGTTATCGGAATAATTTTTTGATCGGTGAACTTCGGCGAGTTCTCATCCCACGGACTTTTCACACTCCGCAGGTAGGGGATCTCATTTGGCCAGTAAGCTTCTGAGTTTTCCGTATATCCGTTGCTCGTGGAGAAGAAGGCCGCGGTGATCGGTTTTCCATCGAATGTGAGGACCTGCCCCTTCGTTTCCAGTACAGCTTCTGTAATCTTTTCGAGTTTCCATTCAGCTTCCGGACCCCAGAGGACTGTTAACTCCGATGGATTCTTGAATACCTGGTGTGAAATCGTATCGGTGACGTCCGCTCCCTCTGGTACAGAGGAATCTTCAGTCATCATTTTATTGACGATGAATGTCCGTGCTGCAAGCGCCTGTGCCTTCAGTGCTTCTTTTTCAAAATCTGCAGGCATTTCACCAGCTACCACTCCTACTACATACTGCTCTAATGGCAGCTTCTCTATCACTTTCTTGCCTGACCGGTAGACAGCCACCTCAACTGAATCCGCTAGCTCCTCGATACCGGGAGCGCCTTCCAGTTTCTCATTTAAGTTGGTCTTTTCTTTGTCCGATGAAAACGGAAGCACAAGCAGAGTGGGTACGATAAAGATGATGCAAATGAAGATTGAGAAGACGATCAGTACTGGTTTTAAATGCGTCATGTTCGCTGCCTCCAATGAAAGATTAAATAGGAGAGTGCCTCAAGCACACTTCTCCATTCTTTTTCATATGTATGGTAGTGGACAAGCTTTTATGATTGAAATTTGTTTTGTGGTGAAGGAGATTTCTTTGGAGTTTTGTCTGCTTCACTTAGTTGAAAATAAAATGGTGAAAGTTGATCGCAAAGGGCGGAAAGTTGAAAATAAATCAGCAAAAGTTGATCGGAAAACGTGAAAAGTTGAAATTAAAATCTCCTTACTGTGTGAATACACCATCAGATTTCGCGATCACTCCGTACATCTCTTGGAACTGGCTGTTCAGAAAGGTAGTTTTTTAAAAAAGGGGCATTTATTTCGCTTTTTTCCTCAAAAACAGCTCTTTTTTCTTCAAAAATAGCATGACCCTTTCTACAGACTTGTCTTCCAGCCACTAAAAAGTCTCTCCATGTGGCAGTAACACGTAAAATGTTCCCATCCTGAGCATTATAATCTGTCCCATATCCAGCATTATTAACGATATTTAACAATTTATTATCGGAAAATCGACATCTATTATCGAAAATCAACTTTTTATTATCGAAACCATTTTTCCTTTTATCAATATCAACCCGTTATTACTGAAGATAAACATTTCTAATCGAATCCGAACCATTACTATCAACTAGACATGTTTATAATCGAAACCGAACAATCAACACACTGAAATAAACCACCAAGCTATAGACCAACCAGGAAAATTCCCACACCCCAAAACAAAAAAGGCAAGCTTCCCAATAAAGAAAGCTTACCATTTTTCAACCTATATGTTATGCGTCTTTCAGCATGCTTTGATCTGAAACAGCTGCATCTGTTTCTTCGATTTCTTTTACGCGCTCGATGTCTGCACCGATGCCCGCAAGCTTCTGATGGAAGTTTACATAGCCGCGGTCCAGGTGCTTCAGTTCGGTTACACGTGTGTAGCCGTCTGCAACGAGCCCTGCGATGGAAAGCGCAGCCGCTGCACGTAAGTCCGTCGCAGCTACTTCTGCACCTTGAAGCGCAGTTGGGCCCTGCATGATTACAGAACGTCCTTCAATCTTGATGTCGGCTCCCATGCGGCGGAATTCTTCCACGTGCATGAAGCGGTTTTCGAAGACTGTCTCTGTGAGTACACTTGTACCCTCTGCTGCTAGAAGAAGAGCCATCATTTGTGACTGCATATCCGTAGGGAAACCAGGATGAGGCATTGTTTTAATATCGACAGATTTCAGTTTATCTGGACCGATGACACGCAGGCCTTCTCCTTCGTCAATGATGGTTACGCCCATTTCTTCCATTTTCGCTACTAAAGAAGATAAATGTTCCGGAATCGCACCTTTTACAAGGACGTTTCCTTTTGTGATGGCCGCAGCCACCATGAATGTTCCCGCTTCGACACGGTCAGGAATGATGCTGTGCTCGACACCGTAAAGGCGTTCAACACCCTCGATGCGGATCGTTCCAGTTCCTGCGCCTACTACGTTTCCACCCATTTTATTGATAAAGTTTGCTAAGTCGACGATTTCAGGTTCTTTTGCAACGTTCTCAAGGATTGTTGTCCCGTCAGCAAGGGCTGCTGCCATCATGATGTTCTCAGTGGCACCCACGCTTGGGAAGTCCAGATAAACCTTTGCACCTTTCAATCTTCCGTCGACTTCTGCTTCGATGAATCCGTTACCGACCTTCACCTTGGCTCCCATTGCTTCGAAGCCTTTCAAGTGCTGGTCAATTGGTCTTGAACCGATGGCACATCCGCCTGGCAGTGCCACACGTGCTTTCCCGGTACGTCCTAGAAGAGATCCCATTACAAGAACGGATGCACGCATCTTGCGAACATATTCGAATGGGGCTTCCACAAATAACTCCCTAGATGCATTAACGACAACTTCATCATTATGGAACTCAACATCTGTATTTAAATGACGTAATACTTGATTAATCGTATATACATCGGAGAGTGGTGGTACATTTGTAATTTTGCTTTTTCCTTCACTTGCTAATAATGTAGCAGCGAGAACAGGTAAAACGGCATTCTTTGCTCCTTCAACTTGCACAGTACCGCTTAAACGCTGACCGCCGCGGACGATAATTTTTTCCAAGAGTATTCCCCTCCGCGTCCAATTTCTCTATATTAATATTCAATCGTCAGGATGGGTGTGCCAAGAACAAAGGTTGTCTTGGTGCCCATTCCACTTTTCCGTAGACCCAGTTGTATATTCATTTCGCTATTTTTTGTTGGTATTGACCGTGACATTTGCTTCGAGTAGGCGGAAACGGAATGAAAGTCTTCTTCTTCCAGTGACTCCGTTTCGGTTGCGTCAAGAATCGACATCATTTCGACAGCCTGATTCGACAAAACTTCCTCAAGCGTATCATTGAATTCGCCTTTTATACAAGAGAAAATCAAAGGTTTAGTAGTAAAAATGATTTCCATGTTTGGGATATACTGTCTCTTGAGATATCGTGATGTTTTTTCTCCCAAAGCTTCCTGATTTCCACGGATCTCATACATAACGTACGAAACCGAATGTGCATTTCCGAGGGTATGTTGAAGCTTAATTGTTTCTTCCCCGTGAGAAGTCTTGCGAGTCCCCACAACAATTACTTCTTCTCCCTTATTTTCTGTCGTCCATTCGAAATCAGAAAAAGTTTCTTGCATATTCTTACTATATTGGGCAAATCCTTTATTCGTGAAGCTTTTTACGTTTTCTCTTGCATATAGAGACCATTCAGTTACTTCACCATTTGTTTGAGAGATAGCGCGATCAAGCTTTTCGATGTCTAATAATTGATTGGCTTCGATAGTGTTCTTCCCATTTATGATAGGCAGGAAACCTATTCCAACAAAAAATATTAATAAAATGTAAAAATGCCGTCCCATACTGCATTCCTCCCCTTAGGTAAAAGTCTTTCCTTTTATGGGGAGAACATACTTCGAATATGTCGTCATCTTTTTACAATTTTTTGTTCGGGCACTATCCATATGCAATTGAAAATGATCCGCATCGTGTGAAGAATTTTCAGATGATTTTGTGTGAGAAGAGGTTTGAACCTTTTTCATAAAATGACGCATAGAAACAGTTGGTCAGAGGAGAAAACGATGTTCTTTACACCCCGGACACAACCTTTTAAGGTCATCTATGAAAACGGATTCAATATGAAACTTTTTCACAAACATGCAAATACAAAATTAATCTTACTCAAAACAGGCTGTAAAGAAAACATGCAGGAAGTCCTATTTTTTGTAAAAGAATTGTCTTGATTTTTTAATTTGATATGCTCTATCCAATCTTTCTTCACAAACACATGTCAGGATTGGCTTTTCACTGCGAAAAAAGCCTCATTGAAAGAACGCTGGCAGCTGCTGTGACCACAGATAATAATCCAGCAGGAATCGGCTGACGGCTGAACCAATCGCAATCGTCAGCAGGATGAATAGCAGCCTTCCTTGAGCGACACGATTCTTTTTCAGTAATTTATCAAGCTGAATTGCCTGCAGCGACCAGAATGTAACGGCGAATACAAATAAGTGCACGAGCATACTGATCAATGCCTGTTGGCTGAAGCTTTCCACCATACTGTTTCTCTCCAATCAAAAAAATTCAACACACATAGCCCATTTTATCACATACCGGCCGATACGGGATAATGAAAATGTAGCAAAAGACGGAAATTTTTTGTTTTCCCCCGAACTGCCTTTGTATCTTAGAAATCCCGTCTATCTTCTTATAATATGTATGACTAGTGTAAGTATGTCCTTTAACGCGTCAGTGTACGGCGGGACGGGCTTTTAGCACTGTAAAGCGGTCTGGGACGGGCCTTCACCGCTTTAACGTACGCTGGGACGGGCCTTCAATTCAGTTCCACCAGCCCACATCCAAAAAAAACACCCTCTCCAACCGGAAGAGGGTGTTTTCGTTATTAGAAGTTACGTTCGGAAACGTTAATTCTGTTCATGGCACGCTTAAGGGCAAGTTCGGCACGACGGAAGTCGACGTCATCCTTTTGTGCCTGCATGCGGCCTTCTGCACGGCTTTTTGCTTCTTTCGCGCGTTGTACATCGATAGCTTCTGCTGTTTCAGCAGTCTGTGCTAGAATTGTCACTTGTTCAGGACGTACTTCTAAGAATCCGCCACTGACAGCTACAAGCTCAGTGTTACCGCCTTTATTCAGGCGTACCGCACCGATTTGTAGTGGAGCAACCATCGGAATGTGTCCAGGTAAGATCCCAAGCTCACCGCTTTGAGCTTTCGTACTCACCATTTCCACTTCTGAATCGTACACTGGGCCATCGGGAGTGACAATATTGACTTTTAATGTCTTCATTTTCTTCCCTCCTGGTCCCTAATTATACCTCTACGCCCATTTCTTTAGCTGCAGCCAATACGTCCTCGATCGGACCTACTAGACGGAATGCATCTTCTGGAATGTGGTCGTATTTACCGTCAAGAATATCTTTGAAGCCTTTTACCGTGTCCTTCACTTGTACGTAAGAACCTTTTTGGCCTGTGAACTGTTCTGCAACGTGGAAGTTTTGAGATAAGAAGAATTGTACACGGCGGGCGCGTGCCACAGTCAGCTTATCATCATCAGAAAGCTCATCCATACCAAGGATGGCAATGATATCTTGTAATTCTCTATAGCGCTGTAATGTTTGTTGGACATTACGTGCAATTGTGTAGTGCTCTTCCCCTACGATTTCAGGAGAAAGTGCACGTGAAGTTGATGCTAATGGATCCACCGCAGGGTAGATACCCATCTCGGAAAGCTTACGTTCAAGGTTCGTTGTTGCATCCAAGTGAGCGAATGTTGTTGCAGGAGCCGGATCCGTGTAGTCATCGGCAGGTACATAGATCGCTTGGATCGATGTAACGGAACCAACGTTTGTAGACGTGATACGCTCTTGCAATTGACCCATTTCAGTAGCAAGTGTCGGCTGGTAACCAACGGCAGATGGCATACGGCCAAGTAGTGCTGATACCTCAGAACCTGCTTGCGTGAAACGGAAGATGTTATCGATGAACAGAAGTACGTCCTGACCTTGCTCATCACGGAAGTATTCAGCCATTGTAAGACCCGTCAAGGCAACACGCATACGTGCACCAGGCGGCTCATTCATCTGTCCGAATACCATCGCTGTTTTCTTGATAACGCCAGAGTCGCTCATCTCGTGGTAAAGGTCATTACCTTCACGCGTACGCTCTCCAACACCTGCGAATACCGAGATACCGCCGTGCTCTTGAGCGATGTTGTTGATAAGCTCCTGGATTAATACGGTTTTACCAACACCGGCACCACCGAATAGACCGATCTTACCACCCTTGATGTATGGAGCAAGTAAGTCTACTACTTTGATACCTGTTTCAAGAATTTCTACTTCTGTAGAAAGTTGATCGAATGTAGGTGCTTGTCTGTGAATCGGATCACGACGAATTCCTGCTGTAAGCGGCTCGTCTAAATCGATTGATTCACCAAGGACGTTGAATACACGACCTAACGTTACATCCCCTACTGGTACAGAGATTGGCGCTCCTGTATCTAGTACTTCGGCTCCACGTTGTAAACCGTCCGTAGAAGCCATCGCGATCGTACGTACAGAATCATCACCTAGGTGAAGGGCAACCTCTAATGTAAGTTCAGCTCTATCTGCAATTTGGACCTTTAATGAGTTGTAGATATCAGGAAGTTGGCCATTGGCGAACTTGACATCAACAACGGGACCCATTACTTGAAGAACGTGTCCTTTGTTCATCTCTTTCCCTCCTAACTAGCTTTTGACGACAAAACTATGGTTTTACCGGAATTAACCGGATACGTTTCTATTCCAGTGCAGCTGCTCCGCCGACGATTTCCGTGATTTCTTGGGTAATCGCAGCTTGACGTGCACGGTTATATGAAAGTGTAAGGTTATTAATGATGTCTTTTGCGTTATCGGTTGCGTTCTTCATCGCTGTCATACGAGCTGCGTGTTCACTCGCTTTACCATCAAGTAAAGCTCCGTAAATCAAGCTCTCGGCGTATTGAGGAAGCAACACTTCAAGAATTTCTTCAGCATTCGGTTCAAATTCATAAGAAGTAAGACTGCTTGAAGAAGCTTCAGATTCAAGGTTTGTCAAAGGCAGAACCTTTTTCTCTGTTACATCTTGTTGAATCGCACTGACGTAGTGGTTGTAGTACATGTACAGCTCATCATAAGCACCATCAGAGAACATGCTCACTGCTTTGTTCGCAATCTCCTTGATATCTGCAAAGTTAGGCTGATCCGGTAAACCTACAATACCTTCTACGACGTTATAGCCGCGCTTTTGGAAAAAGTCTTTTCCGACACGACCAAGTGCAATGATCGCAAATTCGTCTTCTGAGCTGTGACGCTCTTTAATCGCATTACTTACAGCACGGATGACACTGCTGTTATAAGCCCCCGCCAAACCGCGGTCAGACGTAATGACCAAGTAGCCGGTTTTCTTTACGGGGCGGGAGACTAGCATCGGATGTGTTGCATCGGTGCTGCCCAGGGAAATAGAAGTGACTACGTCTTGAATTTTCTCCATGTAAGGAACGAAGGACTTAGCGTTCGTTTCCGCACGGTTCAATTTCGCAGCAGATACCATTTCCATTGCTTTCGTAATTTGACTTGTTTTCTTCGTAGACGTAATACGAGTTTTAATGTCGCGTAACGATGCCACTGGTTCTCACCACCCTTTTAAAATGTTAGCCATAAGATCGAACAATCATGGTCATCACTTATTGAAGCCGGTGTCCTTTTTTAAAAAGAAGCACCGACCTATAAGCGATTACTCAGACTTAGCAAATGTCTTCTTGAATTCTGTGATCGCAGCAACCATTGCAGCATCTTCAGGAAGACCTTTTGTCGTACGGATATGATCTAACAGTTCAGTATGGTTGTGATCTAACCAGCTTAGGAATTCACCTTCGAAACGGCGAACGTCCGTTACCGGGATATCATCTAAATGTCCTTTAGTCAATGCGTAAAGGATCATGACTTGTTTTTCAACTTTAAGTGGTTTGTTAAGATCCTGCTTCAGTACTTCTACTGTACGCGCACCGCGGTTCAGTTTCGCCTGCGTTGCTGCATCAAGATCTGATCCGAACTGAGCGAATGCTTCAAGCTCACGGTAAGCGGCTAAGTCAAGACGCAGTGTACCAGATACTTTTTTCATCGCTTTGATCTGTGCGGATCCACCAACACGGGATACGGATAAACCTGCGTTGATCGCCGGACGAACACCGGAGAAGAACAGGTCAGATTGTAAGAAGATCTGTCCGTCAGTGATGGAGATAACGTTTGTCGGGATATAAGCGGAGATATCTCCTGCTTGTGTCTCAACGAATGGCAGTGCCGTGATGGAACCGCCGCCTTTTGCATCGCTTAATTTCGCTGCACGCTCAAGTAAACGGGAGTGCAAGTAGAATACGTCACCAGGGAATGCTTCACGACCTGGAGGACGGCGAAGTAATAGGGACAGCTCACGGTATGCCGAGGCCTGTTTGGATAGATCATCATAGACAACAAGAACGTGCTTGCCGCTGTGCATGAAGTCTTCACCCATTGTGATTCCCGCATAAGGTGCCAAGAATAGCATTGGAGCCGGTGAAGCAGCAGATGCCGTTACTACGATTGTGTAGTCTAACGCACCGTGCTTACGTAATGTTTCTACTGCGTTACGTACAGTAGATTCTTTTTGACCGATCGCAACATAGATACAAACCATGTCCTGGTCTTTTTGGTTAAGGATCGCATCGATCGCAACAGATGTTTTACCTGTTTGACGATCTCCGATGATTAACTCACGTTGACCACGGCCGATCGGCACTAGAGCGTCAATCGCTTTGATACCTGTTTGAAGCGGCTCGTGTACGGATTTACGATCCATAACACCAGGTGCTCCGCTTTCGATAGGACGTGTTTTTGTTGTTGCAATCGGACCTAACCCGTCTACAGGTTGTCCAAGTGAGTTTACTACACGACCTACAAGTTCTTGCCCTACTGGTACTTCCATGATACGTCCAGTACGACGAACCTCATCGCCTTCACGAATGTCACTGAATGGTCCAAGAATGATGATACCTACGTTGTTTTCCTCTAAGTTTTGTGCCATACCCATGACACCGTTAGAAAATTCAACAAGCTCTCCAGCCATGACATTGTCGAGGCCATGAGCACGAGCGATACCGTCACCGATTTGGATAACTGTACCTACATCGCTTACTTTCATCTCAGACTGATAGTTTTCAATTTGCTTTTTTATCAGCGCGCTGATTTCTTCCGCCTTGATGCTCATGAATTTCACCCCTCATTTATACGAAAGTTAACGAACTAGTTCACGTTCAAGACGATGCAACTTCCCTGCAAGGCTTCCGTCAAAGATGCGGTTGCCGATTTGGACCTTAAGTCCGCCAAGCAAGTTATCGTCTGTCACATTATCGATTCTTAATGATTGTTTGCCTACTTTTTTGGCAAAAGATGCGGAAACGGCTTCTCTCTCATCTTCTGTTAATGGACGTACTGAATAGACTGTTGCTTCTGCGATTCCTCTTTCTGCATTCGAAAGCTCGATGAACTCATTTGCAACACCTACTACCTGATTGATGCGATGACGATCAGTCAAAAGTAAAAGGGTATTCAGGACTGGTACAGAAGCGGATGAGAATGCTTCCTTTATAAGTCCCTTCTTTTTATCCAAAGAAAGCTTCGGATTGCTGAGAAGGATGTTAAGTTCCTGGTTGTGTGTGAAAACAGATTTCACTACGCGAAGCTCTTCTTCAATCGCTTCTAATTGGTTCTGTTCTTTGGCAATTTCGAAAAGAGCTAACGCATAGCGTTTTGCGACTGTAGAGTTGCTCATCGCTCTTCTCCTGCCTCTTTAATGTAGTCATTGATCAATTTCTGTTGATCTGCTGCTGACAATTCCTTCTCGATCACTTTAGAAGCAATCATGACGGATAATGAAGCAACTTGCTCACGCAGAGCAGTCATTGCCTGCTCTTTCTGAGTTTCGATTTCACGTTTAGCAGATTCTTTCAGGCGCTCACTTTCCTGACGAGCGGCAAGAATGATCTCTTCACGCTGCAGGTCGCCTTGCTTCTTAGAGTTTTCAATCAGCGTTTGCGCTTCTTGACGAGCCTCTTTAAGAAGTTGACGTTGTTCTTCTAAGTGCTTGCTTGCTTCAGCACGGCTCTGTTCAGCCGCTTCGATTTCGCCTGCAATATGATTCTCACGCTCCTGCATGATGCCCATCAAAGGACCCCAAGCATACTTCTTTAAAAGCGCAAGTAAAATCAAAAACATCACTAGCTGGAAAAGGATATCTCCACCGTTGAAGCCGCCACCAGCTCCAAGGACAAATGCGTTTGTTAGCACGCGATTTCACTCCCTTCAAGAGTCAATACTTTCTTTTGAAAAGCATGTAATCTAACGGCAAGTTCTTGCCTGGACATTCAAGATTAATCGTCCATTAGTTATGGACATAAAAGGAATGGCGAAGGTTCTTTTGGAAGGACTTCGCCATTTTGAACTCAAGACTTGCTATTATTGACCCATTACGATGAATGCGATAACTACCGCGATGATAGGAATCGCCTCTACTAGTGCAACCCCGATGAACATTGTTGTTTGAAGCATACCACGTGCTTCCGGCTGGCGAGCCATACCTTCAACTGTACGAGATACAATAAGACCGTTACCAATACCTGCACCAAGTGCTGCTAAACCAATTGCGATTGCTGCTGCTAAAAGACCCATTCTAAATTTCCTCCTTTAAATGTATGAAAAATGTTAGTAGTTTTGTTCAATTTTGAACAGGGTATATATTAATGGTCGTGGCTGACTTTATGAGCCATATAAACCATCGTTAACATAACGAAAATAAATGATTGGATCGCGCCGACAAAGATTGAGAATGCCTGCCAAACGATCGTTGGGATGATTGCTCCCAGTAGTCCGGCTGCCCCGGCGTGCGCCAAGCTTCCCACCAGTAATGCAAGCAGGATTTCCCCGGCATAGATGTTACCGTAAAGACGAAGACCAAGTGTCAGTGTGTTGGCAAGCTCTTCAATAATCTTCAGCGGGAATAAGAACGACATAGGTCTGAAGAAATCTTTACCGTATTCACCGAAGCCTTTCATCTTGATACCATAGTAATGCGTTAACGCGACAACCATAACTGCCAGTGTCATCGTGATAACAGGATCCGCTGTTGGTGATTTCCACCATAGCTCGTTGTCAATGACGACCGAAAACGGAAGCCCAAGCATGTTTGAAACAAAAATGTACATAAGCAAAGTAAGTCCAAGGATATGGAAACGACCACCTGTCTTCCAATCCATATTACTCTTCACAATGTTCTTGACAAAGTCCATGACCCACTCCATGAAGTTCTGTACTCCAGTTGGTTTCATGGCCAGTCTCCGAGTTGAAAGAACGGCTATTAAGAAAACAACGGCACTCGCCACCGTGATCATCAATACGTTCCCCAGGTTGAAAGTCAAACCCAAAAACTCGGCTGTAGGATTTTCATGATGCAATGAAATTCACCTCTCTTCCCCGCTAATTATGAGATTTAAGCTGCTGGGTAAAATAATCTATCATAATGACAACATAGATTGTCATTAATCCAAAAATGACGCTCAGGAGATGAAGATGTTCAGGATATTCCATTGCAATGATCACTGCAAAGGCGGCCCCCGCCATCCGTGAAAAAGTCCCCAAAGACCGAACCTTCTGTCCAGCTGCGACTGCATCACCAAATCGTACCGTCCTCCTCATGATTAGCCAGTGGCTGAACATGCTTATACTTGTCCCCAGGATAAGCCCAAGAAATATAGACTGATAGGAAGTAAAACCCCAACCGAGGACGTATAAGGAAAGGAGGAAAAATATGTACTTACGATGCCTGTTAAACACTTGCTGAAGTTCTGGCATTTACATTAATCTCCCGAATTGAAATGTTGGACCGTTCGGAGCATGGTGTAGATTCCTGTTGAAAGCCCAAAGAGTAGTCCAATGATTAAGAAAAGTGGTGTGGTACCCCATATTCCATCAAGCCATCTCCCCCCGAAGATCCCGATTAAAATGGACCCTGCAAGCTGGGTAAGAATAGCAGAATATAAGACCATCGCTTGATACGGGCGTCTATTGTCCTGACGCATTTGGCATCCCCACACATATTTTTTAGTGGAAAAACACAGTGATGGGTTAAATGAAAGAATACCGTTTTCACAAGTGTTCAAGCATTGTGAAAACCTTATCATTTTATACCCTTTGTAAGCATACAATAGGGTTATTTCCATGTCAATGCGTTCAAGTTAAAAAGTTCACAACCTCGCCACGTGTTTCCAAAACGTTCACATTTTTATCATAATTTGCAGAAAACTGGTGAATATTGCACTTTTTACTCAACCTTCATCGAATGGAAACCATTCACACAACCTTCATTATAAAGAAGTTCCTTTTTACTAGAAACCCTACATTATAATGTAAATATATCCAATTGGATCTAATGCTTCCGAAAAAATAAAGAACCCGGGTCATCTGAAAATGACCCGGGTTCTTTATCTCTTATTTTGTTCCAAACAAACGGTCACCGGCGTCCCCTAATCCAGGAACGATATACCCTTTTTCGTTCAGCTTTTCATCAAGGGCGGCAATATAGATGTCTACTTCCGGGTGCTCTGCCTGAATGGCTTCCACCCCTTCAGGACATGCCACTAAACACATGAACGTGATGTTTTTCGCACCGCGTTTTTTCAGTGAGTTGATCGCTTCAACAGCAGATCCCCCTGTTGCAAGCATCGGATCAACCAGGATGAATTCACGCTCTTCCACATCGCTCGGAAGCTTTACGTAGTATTCGATTGGCTTAAGAGTCTCAGGGTCACGGTATAATCCTACGTGACCGACTTTTGCGGCCGGGATCAATTTAAGGATGCCGTCGACCATGCCAAGACCTGCACGTAAGATAGGAACGATCCCTAGTTTTTTCCCTGTAAGTGTTTTTGCATTCGCTTTGCTTACCGGTGTGTCGACTTCGATGTCTTCAAGCGGAAGTTCACGCGTGATTTCAAATGCCATCAGCGTTGATACTTCATCGACCAGTTCGCGGAATTCCTTTGTACCTGTGTTTTTATCACGGATGAATGTCAGCTTATGCTGGATTAATGGATGATCAAATACGTATACTTTGCCCATTCGACTCTCTCCTTTTGGTTTTGATTTATGTAAAAATAGATAGTTGCTGTTTTACACCTTTGACTATTGTACATAAAAGAGGTTTTAAGAGCAATAAAAGTTGGGAGGTGTAATGAAATCGTTATTTTTATGTGAGAGATTTATTAAAAAATGATAGGAGTGAGTCATTCTTATTACCGCTATTGATTTCCGTGGCAGACTTCGCTTTCCGCGGGCGGGCGTGGAGCCTCCTCGGCTTTGCACTGGACCCATAAAGTTGGACACTTATTTGTTAAGCAGCTAATTCTGTACTAAGTCGATAAGCTACTGGACTTTTCCGTTTCAACCTTGATTTAATTCTCAAATGGTTGTAGTAATGCATGTATTGTTCAAGTTCGTCTTTAAAGTGCTCGATACTATCAAAATCTTGTAGATAAAGGAATTCTGATTTTAGGATTCCAAAAAAGTTTTCCATGACAGAGTTGTCATAACAGTTTCCTTTGCGAGACATACTTTGGGTGATGTTGTGTTCCTTCAGTACCCTTCGGTACTGGGCCATTCGATAGTGCCAACCCTGGTCGGAATGAATTAAGAGCTCGTCACCTTCGTTTACATGTTTTAAACCTTGTGCCAACATCGTTTCAACCAAATCAAATGTCGGCCTTGATTGAATCGTGTAGGTGATGATTTCGCCGTTAAACAGGTCTAAAATCGGAGACAGATATAGCTTTTGTCCAAACAATGCAAATTCCGTAATGTCCGTCACCCACTTTTGGTTAGGTTTTTTGGCACTAAAGTTACGGTTTAAAATGTTTGGAGCTGCTTTTCCGACTTCTCCTTTATACGATTTGTACTTTTTCATTCGCACCATGCATTTAAGTCCGAGGTCTCTCATAATTCGAAGTACTTTCTTTTTATTGATCGAATATCCTTTTTCCTGAAGCACGTCGGTAATGCGACGGTAACCAAACCGACCTGAATGTCTATGGTAAATGAAATGTATTCTCCTTTTCCATTTACGGTCAGGGTCTGGTTGGCTCCACTTTTTAATGAGGTTGTAGTAAGTACTTTTGGGCATCTTGGCTACTTTTATCGTTCGAGTCACCGGGAATTCATTCCTTAGTTCATACACTACTTTCGCTTTGATTTCGTTGGTGATTGTTCTTCCTGAACTAAGGCTTTCAGCTTTTTTAAATAGGCGTTCTCCATACGAAGGTATTCAAGTTCTTTTTTCATATCTTCTACCGACTGGTTGGAAGAGTTGTCTTTGGCCTTTTTATTCTTGTTATTAGAAGTCATTGTAGAAAGCCCCTTTCCTTTAGGTTCAAGGGCATCTTCTCCAGCTGTCTCCCACTTTTTCTTCCACCTGCGAACCATACATGGATCTGGGATATGAAAAATGGCTGATGCCTCTCGAATGGAGTAATTCTTTTCCGTAATAAATTGAATTACCCTCAGTTTAAAGGCACGAGGATAGTTTGTATAGGGAAAGGTAAAAGCTTGATCACCGTGGTGACGAACTAACATCACCCAGTAGCGGAGAATCGAATCATCAACACCCACTTGATTCGCTAGGTCTCGATAACTGACCAATTCATTGAGATAACGCTTGGCAACATGAAGTTTAAACTCTTGGGTAAACTTAGCCATTTGACGGGCACCTCCTATTGTTGGATGGGTGTCCAACAATAGGGGTGCAGCACACTTCGCCTGCGGGGTCTCCACAGCTCCGCTTTTCCCGCAGGAGTCTTCGTCTGCCACTCCAATCAACCGCTGGAATCCATTCAATCATAATTACAACTACTGAATCCTACCTATCCTGTTACTAGCTATTTTTCTAATCACCTTTAACCTATCTTATAAACCACAACCTCCATTACCTGCAAACCTATCAATCTATTTCCCTCATAAAAAAACCTCTCCAAAAAATCAGTTCTTTTGAAGAGGTTTCTACTATTTATTATCTTTCTGGATATAAAGCGAATCTGCTTGTTAGGTCTGTTACGCGTTTGCGGGCTTCTTCGAGCTTGGTTTGGTCTTCGTGGTTTTTGAGGGTAAGGGCCATGATGGACGCGATTTCGTCCATTTCTTCCTTAGCAAAACCACGGGACGTGACTGCCGCTGTTCCGATGCGGATACCGCTTGTGACGAATGGGCTTTCCGGATCGAATGGGATGGTGTTTTTATTGACCGTGATTCCGATATCATCAAGGACTTTTTCTGCGATTTTACCAGTCAGTCCAAGTGAACGAAGGTCGATTAATAGAAGGTGGTTGTCCGAACCGCCTGATACGAGGTCGATTCCTTCTTTTCTTAAGCTCTCACCGAGACGGGCTGCATTGTCGATGATATTTTGCGCATATTCTTTGAAAGAATCCTGCAGCGCTTCACCGAACGATACCGCTTTTGCAGAGATCACGTGCATCAACGGACCACCTTGAAGTCCAGGGAAAATAGACTTGTCTATCTTCTTGCCGAACTCTTCTTTACAAAGGATCATACCGCCGCGGGGACCGCGAAGTGTTTTATGAGTCGTTGTTGTCACGAAATCTGCGTAAGGAACCGGATTCTGATGAAGACCGGCAGCCACAAGGCCTGCGATATGAGCCATATCCACCATCAGGTATGCTCCCACTTCATCCGCGATTTCACGGAATTTTGCAAAATCGATCTTTCTAGGATACGCGCTTGCTCCCGCTACGATCAATTTCGGTTTGTTTTCCAATGCTTTTTGACGAACATCTTCATAGTTGATCAGGTGGCTTTCCTTATCGACTCCGTACTCTACGAAGTTATACTGGATTCCACTGAAGTTGACCGGACTTCCGTGCGTCAGATGTCCTCCGTGTGAAAGGTTCATCCCAAGGACCGTGTCACCCTGCTCAAGGATTGTGAAGTAGACTGCCATATTGGCTTGTGCCCCCGAGTGAGGCTGCACGTTCACATGCTCCGCTCCGAATAACTCTTTTGCGCGGTCGCGCGCTAAGTTTTCCGCTACATCGACATGTTCACACCCGCCATAATAGCGACGACCTGGGTACCCTTCTGCATACTTGTTCGTGAGGACCGAACCTTGTGCTTCCATAACGGCTTCACTGACAAAATTCTCAGATGCAATTAACTCGATTTTCGTGCGTTGACGCTCTAATTCATCTTGAATTGATGCATAAATTTCCGGATCTTGCTTGGCAATCTTACTCATACATATCCCCCTTTTAATCATCGGCCCATTCTAAGCTGCGCCATCTTGATTCATTCAATTTCATTCTATCATGATTATGCAGAACGCGAAATAAGAACGTGTGGGTAAATTGGAATGTTCGTGTTTTTGGGGTTGGCGGGGAAAAAATATGCAGTTGCAAATTGGGGTTGTACCTGGTACATCAGGGGGGTTTTTGTACCTGGTACACGCAGCTTAGACTGTACCTGGTACAATCCCTTCCAAATGTACCTGGTACACGTAGCTTAGATTGTACCTGGTACAACAAAAGCAAACTTACCCCACGCACAAACAAAAAGCCCGCCCTTCAACGCATCAAGCATTGAAAGACGAGCTCAATTCTTAACTTCTCATTCATATACAGCCCTTACCCCGCCAATCAACTTCGGCCGGGTCACAGCGAGCGTCACATGCGCCCCACCCAGGCTCTTCTGGGACACCCTGACCGGCACCGCTACATGCTTCAGCTGCATGCCGATGAACGTGTCACCGATATCGATCCCGGCATCCGCCTTGATGAACTCTACCATGACGGGATCTTCAAACGACCGGTAAGCGTGGGTCGCCATCGCGCCGCCGGCCGACCGGGCCGGGATGACGGTCACTTCATCGAGCCGCAGCCTTTCAGCCGTTTCACGCTCCAGGACGATCGCCCGATTCAGATGCTCGCAGCACTGGAACGCGAGCGACACTCCTGCTGACTCGGCGAACTCTTTTAACTCTTTATAAATCATCTCAGCCACATCAAACGTTCCGGCTGTCCCGATCCGTTCACCGATGACTTCCGAGGTTGAACATCCGACGACAAAAACCTGTCCTTTTTTCAACGAAACCTTATCCTTGAATTCTGTCAATATACTGCGAAGCTGTTCCTGCAATTGAGTGATTTCCATGAAACCCACTTCCTATTATTTGTCTTCGTATGCCGTGATTTTACCGACTCGATTGGCGTGGCGTCCGCCTTCGAATTCCGTTCCCAGCCATGTTTTTGCTATTTCGCGGGCAAGCCCGGGGCCGATGACGCGTTCGCCCATTGCAAGCATGTTGCTGTCATTATGTTCACGTGTCGCTTTCGCACTGAATACATCGTGCACAAGCGCACAACGAATGCCTTTTACCTTGTTGGCGGAAATGCTCATACCGATGCCTGTACCACAGATTAAAATGCCGCGGTCAAACTCGCCGCTTGCAACCTTCTCGGCTACCGGTACCGCATAATCCGGATAGTCGACTGATGTGCCGCATTCACAGCCGAAATCTTCATATTCAAGTCCCAGTTCTTCCAATAATGATTTGATTTCTTCACGAATATTACCCCCGCCGTGATCTGACGCAATTGCGATTTTCATATATCGTCACTCCCCGTTTTTGACTAGTGTTTGTTTCCTTTTATTTTGACATACCCATGCGAATAGATAAAGTTTTTCAGCTTAGGAAAAAAGTCGTCTTTCACACGGAGTCCGTCCCCGGTTTGAAGGCCCGTCCCTCGGTCCATTAACGCGTTACCGCACGGCGGGACGGGCCTTCCAAGTGTCTAACCAAAATAAAAATAGCACAGACTCTAAAGCCCATGCTATCAGATAAACAAATTATAAATGAAAACGGGTGATCGTCCCCTTCAGCGACTCTGCCTGCTTCTTCAGGTTCAACGTCAAGTCCTCGACATTCCCCATGACCGCAGCCTGTTCACGGGTCGCTTCCGAAACTTCTTCCGCTCCCGCAGAAGTTTCTTCAGCGATCGCCGCCACTTCCTGGGATTGCTGGGATGTAAGTCTGATGCTTTCCATCTGTCTGTCGACCAGGCCTGAGATTTTCTGGACCGAGTCTGCCACTTCGTGAATCGTGTTTGTCATCGTTTCAATGACTTCATTCGTTTCCGATCCCTTTTCCGCTTCCTTATTGGCCGTCGTCACCTGGTTTGTGATTTGACCGACCACGTTCCCGACTTCCGTTTGGATATTTTTAATCAAATCAGAAATCCCTTGAACCGCTTTGCCGCTCTCATCCGCAAGTTTACGGACTTCCTCGGCTACGACGGCAAAGCCTTTTCCGTGCTCACCGGCGCGCGCCGCTTCAATGGACGCATTCAGTGCAAGCAGGTTCGTCTGGTTGGCGATATCCCCTACCAATTGAATGATTTGCTCCACTTTTTTCGCGTTATCCTCCAGACGGCGTACAACCACCAGTGAATCTTCGTTACCTTTCGCGAGCGTCGTGATCCCTTCCACTAAAGAATGAATGACCTCTTTGCTTCCTTGAAGTTCGGTGACCATATTTTTAGACAGCTGCTCAGAAGACTTTGAGTGATTCTGCACTTCTTGCGCGATCTGAATGACGTCTTCAACCGATTCGGCTGTTGTCTGAATGGACATGGCCGAGCTTTCCGCGCCAGCCGATATTTCGCTGATCGTCCTTGAAATTGCATCAGCTTGCTGTGAAGCCATTTCAGACGCCTTTGATAAATCCACTACATTTGAATTTGTTTTTGTGAAATTCTCCTCGATGCTCGACACCATATCCCGAAGGTTATGAAGCATGCGGTTGAATGCGAGGCCCAGCGCACGGATTTCATCATCCGACTTCGGCACTTCCACTTCCACCGCAATGTCACCCTCTGCCGCTTTCAATGCAGCCTGCTCCAGACGCTGCAATGGTTTTACGATAAAACCGGCCGCGAAGAATGCCAGTACCGCTGACCAGAACACACCCATGCCCAACGTGACACTCGTAAATAAAAACTCATTCATGTCAGGTGCAAAGGTAGGTTTAATAAAATAAATGAAAAATGCCGACGTTGAATACGTGACCAAAGCCAAAATCGTAATGAAGAATACCAATTTCTTTCTAAGACCGGACTTATACCTTCTCTCTTTCCCCATCCCTTTTCTCTCCTCAAAAAATCAATCTCTTTCTAATTTGTTGATCAACTGCCCGATCAACGAGTCCAGCTCTCTATATGTATGTCTGTAGATGTCCACACTTCCTCCAAAGGGATCGGAAACGTCCATGTCATCAGGATCCTCAAGCACATATTCCTTTAACGTGAATACTTTGTCGGAGGCCTCTGGGTACTGATCCATGATTGCCCATTTATGATGAGCGGTCATCGTGAATACATAGTCCGCCCAGTCGATGTCCTTTTTCCGGAGCGTGCTGGATTGGTGCTCATGTTTTATATCGTTCTCTTTCAGAACTTCTTTAGTCTGAAATGAAGCATCGCTTCCATCCATTGCAAAAACACCCGAAGATTTCACCTCGAAACGCTCAGTCCCTCTATGTCTCAATACCGCTTCCGCCATCGGACTGCGGCATGTATTTCCCGTACAAACAAATAAGATCTTCATCATCTCATCCTCCTTAAGCCTATTATAAAATATTTTCCAAATCTCATATAGGACATTCACAAAGATTACAAAAAGAAAAGTGTTACTTCGGAAGTCGACCGTTCCTTTTCGCTCCAGGCAATTGCTTTCCGCGGGGAGGAAGTCAAGCCTCCTCGTCGTTCCGCCTGCGGGGTCTCGACTTTTCCTCTATATCCCGTCGGAGTCAAGTTCCTTCCGCTACATTCCACTCTGTATTTTTAATAACAAAATAGCAACTCTTATAAGGCCATGGATATTCTTAAAGAGAAACATAAGGGACATCTGCTACTATTGGTTTTCTTGTCAGGCTCTAATCTTGTTCTAAACTCCTAAACATTGAACTGTAGTGCATTTCAATGGCACCTCGTTTCTTAATCATCAAGAAAACAAAAACGCCCCACCACATTAAAGCAGTGAGGGACGGGCTTTTAGCGCTTTAAAGCGGGCTGGGACGGGCCTTGAAATTTTACAATGGCAGCAGCAGTTTGATTCCGAAGGCAAAGAGGATGCTGCCTCCGAGTGCTTCGCTGTAGGTGCCGAGGACGCCTTGAAATTTCCTTCCGAGCAAGAGGCCGATCCAGGTCAAGAGGGTGGCAGCCACTCCGAAGCAAACCAGGGCCACGGCTGTCCGTGCACCGAAAATCCCGAGGGTCAAACCAACCGAAAAACTGTCTAAGCTTACACTCAACGCAAATAACATGAGACCGAATCCCACCGGGGAAATCAGTGTCGTTTCTTCATCTTTAAAGCTGGAAAAAAACATCTGTATGCCAAGCACAATCAGGAGAATGCCCCCCGCGTAAGTAGCAAATGAACCGAACGTGTCGGATAGGAATTTCCCGGTTATCATTCCAAAGAGCGGCATGAATACGTGAAAAATGCCGACCGTCAATCCTATGTAAAAAATCTGCTTCAAACGAAGCTGCAGCATTCCCATACCAATACCGATCGAAAAGGCATCCATCCCGAGAGCAAATGCCATTAACATCAGGGTAATCAATTCTCCGATAAGCGTTGTCATTCCTTTTCCTCCTCTGGACGTGCCTTCAAGACAAACTTATGCACGTCCAAAAGGAAATAGAATGACAAAAATGTATAGTGGTATCGATTGCTTGAACTCACACCCGCTAACAAACGAAAAACCCCCGCCATTACACGAATCAGCAGGGGTGTTGCTCAACTTTTTATATTCATATACGGTATAATCCGTCTTTCCAAGCTCCTCAAATCAAGCAAATCAAGGCTTTATCACCCGATACCCCGCCGCTTTCTGAAGCCGGTTCATAATCGCAAGCCCGACTCCTTCTTCAGGGAACATCTCGGCAAAAATAATATCAACATCACTGTTATTGAATGCCCGAAGCGTATCGTAAAGCCCGTGGGCGACCGTTTTCAAATCGTTCCGCCGTCCAACAGAGAGCACGACGTCAGCACGGTAATCCTCCACAAATTCATCTGTGGTCAACACACCGGCCTTCAATCCCTCACTCTTTTTCTCATCCACAAGCTTTTGAACGTCGTCCCGCGTCCCATCGACCAAGTATACCGGGGCATCCGGGGCATAATGCGTATATTTCATCCCGGGTGATTTAGGCGCGCCCTTCCCTTCTTTCAATGAAGGATCCACGCTCACTTCCCCGACGACTTCCTGAAGCTGCTCTTTGGTGACACCGCCCGGACGCAAGATGACAGGAACCGGTCCTGTACAATCAACAACGGTCGATTCAACGCCAACACCCGTCTCACCGCCGTCAACTACTCCGATGATGCGGTCCTCAAGGTCATCGATCACATGCTGAGCCGTGGTCGGGCTCGGTTTTCCCGAACGATTCGCACTCGGCGCCGCAATCGGCAGACCCGATTCTTCAATAATGGCAAGCGCCACGGGATGGTCCGGCATCCGGATCGCGACCGTATCGAGTCCAGCCGTCACTTTCTCTGAAAGTACCCCCTCTTTTTTTTGAAAAATAAGGGTCAACGGTCCCGGCCAGTAGGAAGAAATCAACTCTCCCGCCGCTTCCGGAATATCTTCAACCAGCTCTATTAATTGATCTTTATTCGAGATGTGGACAATCAGTGGATTATCGGATGGCCTTCCCTTTGCTTTAAAAATCTTATCGACGGCCTCATCACTTTTTGCGTTTGCCCCAAGTCCATAAACCGTCTCTGTCGGAAATGCCACAACCTCATTTTGCTGCAAAATCCGAGCTGCATCCACAATTTGTGGATAACTTTCTTTGTTATCCACATCATTTTCCACAATCCAACGTTTTATCATATCATTCGTCCACCTTTTTCAATCAAGCATACATCTATTCACATTAATGTGTATAAACACTGAATTATCAAGCGTTCCACAAACATACCCTTTTGAAAGTATAAAAGAAACCTAGTAAATACTCAAGTATTGTCCACAAAACGTGCATAAACCTCTACCCTCTGTGGATAACCCTGTGGATGAGTGTGAATAATTCTGAAAAAAGAGACATTTTTTCAAACTCCCACTTTCATACGGTTTTTGTCGAATCCACTCATAAAAAAAACAGATCATTTTGTTGAAAAATGATCTGCCTCATAGAATGAACATCCCTGGTATTTGATTTGAATATTTGTCGAATTTCGGAGATTCCCCTTACAGTTGAAGGCTCATCGTCAGCAGATTATCCACTGTGGATAACTGTTTGGCATGAACGAAATCTTTCAGTTCATCCACAAACGCCTGTGGTTCCTGTTGAAAACCTAAAACTTCAAAGAAATTTAATGAAGCTCGCCGATTTGTAATCAAGTAAAGCTTGGATAAGTCTTTCTCTTTTGCAAGCTTAAAAATCTCCTGGAAGAGGGTAAAGATTTCTTCACTGTCAAAGGCAGGGGTGACAACCAGCGAACGAAGCAGCCCGGTACTGCCGCGCATCTCGATTCCAAGCGTCCCGATCAGATTCTTTTCCTCATCTTCCACCACCAGGAAACAGTCAATCGTGTTCTTAACCCCTTCAGTGCTCAATCCCGCTTTGACAAGAAATCCAATTACTTTATAGATGTCCTCATGTGTTGCCTGCCTGATTGTTTTTGTCATTTTGTGTTCCTCCCTTTTCTAGTATCTTTACTTTAACTTTATGAGAGGGAGGGAGGATTAGAACTAGTTTTTAGTAGATTTCTATTTTTAGTAGAAAACCATTCTTCTAACTAACGTGGACCAGCTACAATTCATTAATCTTTTAACACCGCTAATGATTTCCGTGCAAGACTTCGCTTTCCGCGGGCAGTTGTTGAGCCTCCTCGTCGCTAAATCTCCTGCGGGGTCTCACCTAACTCGCTTTTCCCGCAGGAGTCTTCGTCTTGCACTCCAATCAACCGCTGGAATCACCCTGGATTATCTTTAACAGGGGCTTATAAAAGAGATACATAAAAAAGACTTCACCCTTGAGATGAAGCCTTCCGCTTAATTAAACAATCCTTTTACAAAATCAACCACGAAGAACCGGACTTTTACTTCTTCCTGCTCGCCTTCTTCTACAAAGACCTGTTCACTAACTGGTTGTTCTTTTGTTTCCACTTGTACTTTTGTTTGAAATCCGTCGATTAGTTTGTTTTCTTTCACGATGGTTTCTTGGGAATTTACTTGTTCCAAGCTTTCTTCGACAGATTCTTGCTCTTCTCCTGCTCCGGCTGGAACTTCCACTGTCTCTTCCACCACTTCAGTTTCAACTTTTTCTGAAGGATTATCCAATCCGTTTTCATCTTTCTCAGCTAATTCAGTTACCACTTCTTCAGCAGGTTCTCCTGTTTCTTCCGCAAGTTCGTCTTCCGGATCAACTTCAGTGATGACATCTCCGCTTGCTTCGACCGTTGTTTCAAATCCCGGGCTTCTTACTGCGTTGCCTGTTGAGAAATCCAGGAAGCAGAGAGGAGGGTACAGTACGCACCACCAGTTCGCTCCTTCACCTTTTCCAAGTGTGATCAATACCGCTTCATACTCACCTGCCGGATATAGATACTGTCCATAAAGCTTTGTAGGGAACTGAACTTTGTCAAAATCGATTGCCACGTTTTGATCCAAACCTTGTTCTGCGACCACGTCTTCCGCAATCTTCTGAAGTTCCGGCAATCCCGCTTTGATGATGTTCTTCGCTTCTTCCTGTGATGTGAGGCTGCCGACCCATTTTGTAATCTCTTTATTTACCTCGTCCCGTACCAATCGTTTCACGTTCTGGTCTTTTTCCAAGTCACTGTTTGCCAGGATACGCAGGCGAATCGCCTCCTGTGGAATCACCATCGGCTCCTGTGCCACGATTTCCTGTTTCGGAATATATAAACTTACGATTGTCCCTAAAGTAAGAATGAGAATATAAGATAATACCACGTGTTTTGTTTTCATTTTCTCTCCACCTTCCCCTCAGTAAAATAGTCTGGACAAGATGGGGAAATCTTAAACTAGTAAATTGATATTTTTTATCCTGTGGAGTCTCACCTCAGTCACTTCTCCCGCAGGAGTCTTCGTCTTGCACTCCCATCAACGCTGAATCCGTTTCTAAATGAACCAACCTCCCGCTATTAAAGCGATGATTTTGATTACAAAGGATGAAATTTGATCATAAGAACTTCCTGTCGATAATATAAAATCAAATATAATAAAATTTGATAATAAATTCTTCTATTTCGATTATAAAAATTGAAATTTCGATAATAAGTTGCGGCGGCATGATATCTTACTATCTATTATTCTATGAAAACACGGTTCAGACACCTATTTCCCACTAAAACATGCCGACCCTTAATCATTTCAACGAATTTTCATTAAAAACATCAAAAAAATCACAAAAAAGACCCCTTTCTCAGAAAAAGGAGCCTTCCAATCCAATTCTATTCCTTACAGCAAAACACCATCCGGTCCTTGCCGTTAATATCAAATACCACTTCCGTCTCTGCATCAGGAAAAGTTACGCGCAGCATGTCTGCAACGGTCTCACCCTGGCCGGCGCCGACTTCGAATCCGATCAGGAACGTTTCATTCATCATCAAAGGCAGCTCTTCCATAAACCGCCGGTACAGATCATAACCGTCTTCCCCGCCAAATAAAGCGAGCTGCGGTTCATGGTCGACGACCACTTCCGACATGGTTTCGCGGTCACCCAAAGGTATATAAGGAGGGTTCGAGAGCATGATATCAAGCTTCACTCCCTTGTCCACAAGCGGCTGCAGAAGATCTCCCTGGTAAAAATCGACCGCAGCCCCTAACCGCAGGCTGTTTTCCTTCGCGACAGCGAGAGCTTCCTCGGAGATATCCACAGCCATCATGTCAATTGGCCATCCCCCGGCTTCAAGCTTCAACGTCACACCTATCGCTCCGCTCCCCGTACCGATATCGGCGGCACGCAGCGAACCGCCTCGAGGAAACAGCCGTTTCAACTTCTCAAGACCATAATAAATCAATTCTTCCGTTTCCGGTCTCGGAATCAGTACATGCTCATTCACCTTGAACACCCGTCCGTAAAACTCTTCAAAACCGATGATATGCTGGATCGGCACCCCGGCGGCATGCTTACGGATCCCCACCTGGAACTCTTCCCATTTATCCTGGGGGACTTCACTCCGCTGTTCAGCAAGCAAAGACGAACGCGACAGCCCAAGCAGATGGCGCAGATAGATTTCCCCTGCGTTATCATCCCGGTTATTTTCTTTTAAAAAAGAAGAAGCCCACTTCAGGGCTTCAAATACAGTCACGGTCATTTTATACTTCTTCCATTCTTTCAAGAAGCTTGGATTGGTCTTCAATGATCAATGCATCGATGACTTCATCCATCTTCCCTTCAAGAATCTGGTCAAGCTTCTGGATCGTCAGACCGATACGGTGGTCGGTCACACGATTTTGCGGGAAGTTGTACGTACGGATACGTTCAGAGCGGTCACCTGTCCCAACGGCAGACTTACGGTTTGCGTCGTATTCAGCCTGTACTTCACGTTGGAATTTATCATATACGCGGGCACGCAATACTTTCATGGCTTTCTCTTTGTTCTTGATCTGGGATTTCTCATCCTGACATGAAACCACTACGCCTGTTGGCATGTGAGTCAAACGGACAGCAGACATCGTCGTATTGACCGATTGCCCCCCTGGCCCGCTGGATGCAAATGTGTCTACGCGGATATCTTTTTCATGGATATCCACTTCCACTTCCTCTGCTTCCGGAAGACATGCCACTGTCGCTGTCGACGTATGGATACGGCCGCCGGATTCGGTTTCAGGAACACGCTGTACGCGGTGCGCACCATTTTCGTATTTCATTTTCGAATAGGCGCCATTACCTGTGATCATAAAGATAATCTCTTTATAACCGCCGACACCTGTAGACGTCGCTTCCATGACTTCGATCTTCCAGCCTTGGGATTCGGCATAACGGCTGTACATGCGGTACAAGTCACCCGCAAATAGTGCTGCCTCGTCTCCGCCGGCTGCTCCGCGGACCTCCATGATAACGTTCTTGTCGTCATTCGGATCTTTAGGAATCAATAATATTTTCAAACGCTCTTCCAGTGCATCAATCTGCTCTTCAAGCTCGGATACTTCTTCTTTTACCATTTCGCGCATGTCAGCATCCATCTTCTCATCCAGCATTGCTTTTGCATCTTTATACTGCTGGCTGATGTCTTTATATTCGCGGTATGCTTCCACCGTCGCCTGGATATCTGACTGCTCTTTTGAATATTCTCTTAGCTTCTTTGGGTCATTCACAATTTCCGGATCACTTAATAGCTCATTTAACTTATCATAGCGATCTTCCACTGCTTGTAAACGATCGAACACAGCTATTCACCTCAATTTTAATCCATAACAGTCTAATTATATTATATGGGGTGGGTAAAAACAAGAATGTTCAATATGAAAGGCTTCCCTATGTAAAAGAGCTTCTCCACGTGATCCCTAATGATTATTCCCTAGAAATGATGAAAGCACTCTGAATATCGCAGTTGATTTCCGTGGAAGACTTCGCTTTCCGCGGGTAGCCCGTGAGCCTCCTCGTCAAGCCTGCGGGAGGAAAAGCGGAAGGGCTTTGTTCAGAGGCGGGTGGCATAAGGCGAATCGGCCACGAAGGCGTTCTTTGCCTTCTTGGACGAGTTGACTTATGACATGTGCCTCTAAGCCCTGGAGCTGGACAAGTCTCACATTAGCTACTCTTCCCGCAGGAGTCTTTGTCTCCCACTCCAATCAACTGCTGGATTCTCTTAGAAAATGAGCAGGCATTTACCTGTTGTTTTACACAAAAAGTCAGCATGTGGCATCAGCCGCTCTCTTAACCACAAAAAGGCAAGCAGAATCCATCTTCCACTTGCCCCATTCAAGTTGATATTTATCTTTCTGTAATCTTCACATTCACATTATAACGAGGCAGCGCTTGTTCAAGTTTCTTCTTTAACTTCGCTTCTTCTCTATCCGTTTCTTTGGCGGTCATTTCATTATTGGTATGGGCAGTCACCCACATTTGTTCACCATTGATCCAGACCTCATCGGCTTTAAAATGGGAGTATTCATTCACGACTTCGCGCGCTTTATCTTCATAGACGCCCATCGTCGTCGATGTGTTTTCCATATTATTCGTCAGGTTCGGAAAATTGGGATTCTGATTCATACTCTCGCCATTTTTCACGTTTTTCGGGTCATTATCCATATGAGGCTTGCGGGTATCGATGAATTGTGTCCCGCCGCCATCATTATGCCTTCCATACTCTGACTCCTGGTTCACGCTGCCGCAAGCCGTAGCGATGATAAAAATCACCGTAAAGAACAGAGCAAGCATCATTCTTTTCATCATGCCAAAACACCTCCTGATATTACGTTTTCCCTCACGAGAATCGTTATACCAGGTGAATTTTGGCTGACCCACCCCTTCAAGGCCCGTCCCAGACCGCTTCACCGCGTTAAACAACCGCGGGACGGGCCTCAGTTCAGAAATGGGCCTTCAAAAATAAAAAACCGCCATCCCAGGTGGATAGCGGTTTGTTTTAAGTCAAATAATAATTATACTTCCTTCACCATATCAGGCGAGACACTCAAGCCCTTAGGAACCTCATGATGATGGCGGCATCTTGGTTCATAGGCTTCGGATGCCCCGACAAGGATAACCGGATCGTCATAGCCTGCCGGTTCACCGTTGATCAGGCGCTGTGTCCTGCTCGCCGGAGAGCCGCAGACGGCACATACGGCTTGTAGCTTGGTCACTTGCTCCGCAATGGACATGAGCTCCGGCATCGGACCGAATGGTTCTCCCCGGAAATCCTGGTCGAGTCCCGCAAGGATCACGCGGTATCCGCTGTTCGCAAGCTTCTGCACGACTTCCACGATGCCTTCGTCGAAAAATTGAACCTCGTCAATGGCGACTACATCGACCTGAGGATTCAGATCCTCAAGGATGACAGACGACCCCTCGACTGCCTTTGCAATGACCGAGGTACCATTGTGGGATACGACCGATTCATCGCTGTAGCGATTATCTAATTTTGGCTTATACACAGCAATTTCCTGCTTTGCGAATTGAGTGCGTCTGACCCTGCGGATAAGTTCTTCTGATTTTCCAGAGAACATGCTGCCGCAAATGACTTCCACCCAACCGGTTTGCTTCATGACATACACGAAAGCGCCTCTCCTTTCTAACCCCTTATTTTATAAAAAAGCGGTCCTTCAGCGCATCCTTATTTCGCAATTTTCAGTAAACACATTCGCTGACTGAATCTTGCCAAGAAAGGACACCTGCCGCTGGCTGTCTATTAATATAAAGCATTCCTTTATGTACGGAAAAAATGCTTGATCATCGTGAATTTGACAGAAAAAAAGAGGCACAGCTCTTAAGAAAAAACCGCCTCAATCCTGTCTTTACGTAATAAAAAACAGGCAAGCAGAATTTCCTTGCCTGTTTTTATGCAGTGAAGGGAAGACTGCGGGAGCCCTTCCCGCCTATATGCCGGGCATATAAACGGTACGGGAATCCACGGTCCTCCTTCTCTTCATTATTGTTGTTTTTGTTTAAGACCGTATTTTTTGTTGAAACGGTCAACACGTCCACCTGCGTCAGCGAATTTCTGACGGCCTGTGTAGAATGGATGGCATTCAGAACATACCTCAACGCGCATTTCTTCTGCTACAGAACCAGTTTCGAATTCGTTACCACATGCACAACTAACTTTGATCGTGTTGTACTTAGGATGAATTGCTGATTTCATTACTTTCATCTCCTTCCGCCCTGAATCATCTGAAACAGAGTAATTTATTACGAAGATATATGCGATATGAGCATAAGCATGGTAGTAATAGCCAGCCCCTTACCGCATCCAATTTTAAAAACACATTGATTACATTATAACAAGGACATGCCATTTTTGCAACCTAATAAAATGGAAATAACGTCCTTTTATATGTGGCCGATTACTAGATTAACGCTTCTTTGCTTCTTCTGTCAACACTTCGAAAAACTCGTGATTCGTTTTCGATTGTTTCAGCTTGCGCATAAGCTTCTCTGCGAAATCGGGCTGATCGGACATCGCTTTACGGATGGCCCATAGTTTATCAAGATGATCCTGCTGGATAAGAAGTTCTTCTTTACGTGTACCGGAACGGCGGATGTCGATGGCCGGGAAGATACGTCTTTCAGCAAGTGAACGGTCAAGATGGAGTTCCATGTTGCCTGTTCCCTTAAATTCTTCATAGATGACGTCATCCATACGGGAACCGGTGTCTACCAGTGCCGTTGCAAGGACCGTCAAGCTTCCGCCTTCCTCGATATTACGCGCCGCACCGAAGAATCGCTTCGGACGGTGGAACGCTGCCGGGTCGATACCGCCGGACAATGTACGGCCGCTTGGCGGGATGACAAGATTGTATGCACGTGCAAGGCGGGTGATGCTGTCCATCAGGATCACGACGTCACGCTTGTGCTCAACCAGGCGCATCGCACGTTCGAGGACGAGCTCAGCCACTTTGATGTGATTTTCAGGAACTTCGTCAAACGTAGAAGAAACGACTTCCGCATCCACTGAACGTTCGATGTCGGTCACTTCTTCAGGCCGTTCATCGATCAGAAGGATGATCAATTCCGCTTCAGGATTATTCGTTGTGATCGAATTCGCGATTTCTTTTAAAAGCATCGTCTTACCGGCTTTAGGCGGTGCCACGATGAGACCCCGCTGCCCGAATCCGACCGGTGCCATCAAGTCCATGACCCGCGTTGAAATCCTGTTCGGTGTTGTTTCGAGTGTGATTTGACGGTCAGGATATAATGGCGTAAGGGCTGGGAAGTGAACGCGTTCCTTCGCTGCCTCCGGCTCTTCGCCGTTGACCATTTCCACATGCAGAAGTCCGAAATAACGCTCATTTTCTTTCGGAGGACGCACCTTACCGGACACTTTGTCTCCATTACGAAGATCGAAGCGGCGGATTTGGGATGCAGAAATATAAATATCCTCTGAGCTTGGGGAATAATTGATCGGTCTTAAGAAACCGAAGCCTTCAGATTGGATGATTTCAAGGACACCTTCCATGAAGAAGAAGCCTTCCTGCTCTGCTCTTACTTTCAGAATGGCAAAAATCAATTCTTTTTTTGTTAATTTACTATAATATGAAACTTTGTATCGCTTAGCCAGCTCATAAAGCTCTTTCAGCTTCATATTTTCTAAGCTGGAGATTGTTAACTCTTCCATTATGACACCACGCTTTATTAATTTGGTTGCTGCATTGAATTAGTGAATTGAAATAAGGGGATTTGCACATTGTTTTGTTTACCCTCCTGAAGGACAAAACAATCTATGTAAAATAACCCTGTAAATAAAATGAAGAAATTAATTGAAGCATTAAAAAGAGAATGCTGAAGAAAAAACCTTATCTATTTTAACCATAATTATCGTAAAAGCGCAAGGTACCCTTTTCAACTGTTGATAACTGTTCATGACTTTTCGCTTTTTCGGTGAAAATTTTGTGTGTTTGAGAAAAAACAGGAAGGTATTGATCACCTGTGAAGAGTAGGTGTGGGTGATAAGATGGGAAGGAAGAGGGCCGACCTCCTCCTTCGCTATCTTTATGAAGATTTCTCTTTTATCTTGCTAACCATTGTTACACCGCTTTTGATTTCCGTGGAAGACTTCGCTTTCCGCGGGTAGCCCGTGAGCCTCCTCGTCACTGCGTTCCTGTGGGGTCTCACATTAGCTACTTTTCCCGCAGGAGTCTTCGTCTTCCACTCCAATCAACCGCTGGAATGATAATTTTTTAAAATAACGTTTCTATCAAGTGGCATCATGCCCACCACTTACTTTTTTATTTAATAACCAAGTTCGGCTTCTTCTGAAGGCTGTGACGGCCGTCGATGAAGCGGACGGTTCCGGATTTGGCACGCATGACGACTGAGTGGGTCAATCCGTATGTTCCTTTCAGCTGAACGCCTCTAAGGAGTTCCCCGTCGGTTACGCCTGTTGCAGCGAATATCGCGTCGTCTCCCGTTACGAGGTCTTCCATGCGTAAAATCTTATCTACATCAAGCCCCATACTGATGCACCGTTGAAGCTCGGCATCGTTTTGAGGCAGGAGCTTCCCTTGGATTTCCCCGCCAAGGCATTTCAGCGCTACGGCTGCAAGCACACCTTCAGGGGCACCGCCTGATCCGAAAAGAATATCGACTCCCGTGTGATCGAATGCTGTATTCATCGCGCCGGCAACATCCCCGTCATTGATCAGCTTGATGCGTGCACCCGCTTCCCTCAACTGCTGGATGATGTGCTGGTGACGCTCACGGTTCAGCACCGTCGCCACAACGTCTTCAATATCTTTGTTCTTTGCTTTTGCCACAGCTTTCAGATTATCGATGACGGAAGCGTTGATATCAATCTTGCCAACGGCTTCCGGGCCAACCGCAATTTTATCCATATACATATCCGGAGCGTTCAACAGGTTCCCGTGATCGGCAACCGCAAGGACTGCAAGTGCATTCCAGCCGCCGGAAGCGACGATATTCGTTCCTTCAAGCGGGTCCACTGCCACATCGACGCGGGGACCGTAACCTGTCCCAAGCTTTTCACCGATATACAGCATCGGCGCTTCGTCCATTTCCCCTTCACCGATGACCACAGTTCCCTTCATTGGTACCGTATCAAATACGTCACGCATGGCAGACGTTGCGGCATCATCCGCTTCGTCCTTCTTGCCGCGCCCCATCCATCTAGCTGATGCAAGGGCCGCTCCTTCCGTTACCCGAACCAGCTCCATTGATAAACTTCTTTCCATGTATACAGCCTCCTGAATTCCCTTTTGTTTAGGCTCTTCCTTGCTTTCTATAGGCACAAAAAGCATAAGAAAAGCATCATTGGTTACAATAAATTTAAATTGTATAACATATTAACAGATTTATTGTAACACATTCAAGGGTTAAGAGAGACCTTTTTTCAAAAAAAGCGGGGCCAATCCTTCTCAAAGCTGAGAATTGTTTGAAATAATTATTAAGATTTTAATTGTTCGAGCTCTTCCGCTGACATTTTTTCACGCCAGATCGTCGCACCGAGTCCTTCCAGTTTTTCAACGAGATCGCTGTAGCCGCGGTCGATGTGCTCAAGACCGGTGACTTCTGTGATTCCTTCTGCCATCAGGCCTGCAATCACAAGAGCCGCTCCGGCGCGCAGGTCGCTCGCTTTTACTTTCGCTCCCTGAAGCTGGACCGGTCCATTGACGATGGCAGAACGCCCTTCGACTTTGATCGTGGCATTCATCCGTCTCAGTTCATCGATGTGCTTGAAGCGGGCAGAATAAATCGTATCCGTTACCACCGCGGAACCTTCCGCTCTAGTCAGGAGCGCCGTGAACGGCTGCTGAAGGTCGGTCGGGAATCCAGGATAAACAAGTGTCTTGATATCGACGGCTTTCAGCTTGTCCGCTCTGCCGATAAAGATCTGGTCATCGTTCGTTTCAACGGGAACCCCCATTTCACGAAGTTTCGCAATCACTGATTCCATATGTAACGGAATGACATTGTCGATCAAGACGCCTTTTCCTGCTGCAGCGGCAAGGATCATGAACGTACCTGCCTCGATGCGGTCAGGGATGATCGTGTGACGGCATCCGTGAAGCTCATCGACACCGTCGATGCGGATCACATCAGTACCCGCTCCCTTGATCTTCGCTCCCATGTTGCTGAGGAGCGTTGCCACATCGATGATTTCAGGCTCTTTCGCTGCATTTTCGATGATGGTGCGTCCTTTGGCGCGGACGGCAGCAAGCATGATATTGATGGTAGCGCCTACGCTTACAACATCAAGGTAGATACGGGCACCCTTCAATTCATCGGCACGGAGATAAATCGCACCCTGCTCATTCGTCACTTCTGCACCAAGCGCTTCGAACCCTTTAATATGCTGATCGATCGGACGAGGTCCCAAATGACAGCCCCCCGGCAGACCGATGACGGCTTTTTTGAAGCGTCCCAGCATCGCTCCCATCAGATAATAGGAAGCTCGGAGTTTTTTGACTTTCCCGCTCGGAAGCGGCATGGACACCATTTCACTTGGGTCCACTCTCATTTCTCCATCTTCGAAACCGACCGTTCCGCCGATCTCTTCCAGTAAGTCCTGCAGTGTGCGCACGTCTGAAATATCCGGCAGACCTTCAATCGTAACCGGTGAGTCGGCCAGGATCGTAGCCGGTATCAACGCAACAGCACTGTTTTTCGCACCACTGACTTTTATGGTACCTTCAAGTGGATATCCACCTGCAATCTTAAGCTTTTCCATTTTAATCTCCCTTCCACTGTTCCATGGTGAAGATGAGCACTCATTCAGTTTGAGTGCGGTTCTCCAGCACGTGAACAAAAAGGATTATTTTTCCATATGAAGACGATCTAAGAAGTGTATTGTCTACTAGTTTATACATATTTCGTCAAAACATGTATAGGATTTTCGATTTTTTTCTTACAGGTCCTTTTGACCTATCACCATGCGTTTATCTAAAACAATTTATCTGTTATTCCAGTCATTTAAAAAGGCTTCTATTCCTTTATCCGTCAGCGGATGGCTGAATAACTGTTTCAATACTTTAAGCGGCACGGTTGCAATATGCGCGCCTCTCAGTGCAGCTTCAGTGATATGCTGCGGATGGCGTGTCGATGCTGCAATGATCTCTGTTTCCAGACCGTGGATCGCGAAGATTTCAGCGATCTTTGAAACCAGCTCAAGGCCGTCATGGCCGATATCATCCAATCTTCCCAGGAATGGCGAAACATACGTCGCTCCTGCACGGGCCGCCAAAAGGGCCTGATTCGCACTGAAAATCAATGTAACATTGGTCTTGATTCCTTCTTTTGAAAAAGTGGATGCAGCCGTCAAGCCGTCCGGAGTCATCGGAAGCTTGATCGTGATGTTCGGAGCGATCTTTGCAAGCTCCCTTCCTTCCTTGATCATCCCTTCCGCGTCTGTCGCGATGACTTCTGCACTGACAGAACCCGGTACGAGTTCGGTGATTTCTTTCAGGCGGTCTTCGAATGTGACACCTTTTTCTTTTGCCACAAGTGATGGATTGGTTGTCACACCTGACACGATTCCCCATTCAAATGCTTCTCTGATTTCGTCCATGTTTGCTGTATCGATAAAAAATTTCAAGTCTCCTACCCCTTTTTCGACAAAATTTTCAATCTTTTTATAATGAACGGAGAGGACTGACCCAAAAAGGCATTACCTCCCCTGGTGCCAGTCCTCTCCTACTGCTTCATTCTTTTTCTACCACGTCCGGAAAGATCTAATCTGTTTCAGGTCACTTTCCAAACATTACCTCTATTCGCTTACGCTTGGTTAGAAGAACCAAATTCACGCATTTTACCGATTACCGTCGCTTTGATCGCTTCGCGTGCAGGACCCATGTATTTACGTGGATCGTACACTTCAGAGTCTGCTGCAAGTACTTCTCGTACTTTTTTAGCAGAAGCGATTTGGTTTTCAGTGTTTACGTTGATTTTAGCTGTTCCATAAGAGATCGCTTTTTGGATATCTTTTGTCGGAATACCAGTTCCGCCGTGAAGTACTAGAGGTACTCCTGTCGCCGCACCGATTTCTTCCATTTCTTTGAAACCAAGGTTTGGTTCACCTTTGTAAGGACCGTGCACTGAACCTAATGCAGGAGCAAGAGTGTCGATTCCAGTACGTTCAACCAGCTCTTGGCATTCTTTAGGATCAGCATAGATAACGCCGTCAGCTACTACGTCATCTTCCTGTCCGCCGACTGTACCAAGCTCAGCTTCAACAGAAACACCTTTAGAGTGAGCATATTCAACCACTTTGGAAGTGATTTCGATGTTCTCTTCGAAAGGACCGTGAGAAGCGTCGATCATGACTGATGTGAAACCAGCGTCAATCGCTTCTTTACATTTGTCATAGCTTGAACCGTGGTCAAGGTGGATCGCAACAGGTACTGTGATGTTCAAGTCTTCCATAAGACCCTCCACCATTTTTACTACTGTTGTGAAACCGCTCATGTAACGGGCTGCACCTTCAGAAACACCAAGGATGACAGGTGATTTCTCTTCTTCAGCCGCTTGAAGGATCGCTTGAGTGAACTCAAGGTTATTCAAGTTGAATTGACCAACAGCATAGCTGTTTTCTTTTGCTTTGATAAGCATGTCTTTCATTGAAACTAAAGGCATATTTATTTCCTCCTTTTATTCAGTCAGTGTGCCATTTTTGGTAAGTATAATGGAAGGTATAGCTTGTTCACACCTACATTGTTAACAATTTCACTTGTATCATACCAAAACACAATTGATTTTACCAACTGAAGAGGCGATTTGTAAAAAATACTACTATTTTCACTATTCTAACTTCTGGGTCAAACCGGAATGTACTGCCTTACTGCCTGTCTGATGTCATCGATATCAAACGGCTTCGCAAAATGAGTCAAAGCACCCAGATCCTTCGCTTCCTGAATCATATCCAGTTCCCCGTACGCGGTCATGATGATCACGCGGATATCCTGGTTCTTCTTCTTCATACGCTTAAGGATTTCGATTCCATCCATTCCAGGAATTTTCATATCCAAAAGGACCAGATCAGGGGAATGCTTATCAACGATTTCAAGTGCCTGAACGCCATTTGCTGCTTGAAAGGTTTGGTAGCCTTCCTTTTGCAACACTTCATTTAATAGAATCCGAATACCAAATTGATCATCTACAATAAGTATCTTTTCATTCATATGGCTTAATCCCCTTTTTAAATAGAATATGTATGTTTTGAACATGAACAAACGATAGGTTGGCGACAGTCTAATATCTTTGAATACCTGTCATATCCGCTTATGATTTCCGTACAAGACTTCGCTTTCCGCGGAGCGGGTGGGCTTCCCAGGCTTTGTCTTCGGGCCCTCATAACTACTTCTTCAGCAGGAGTCTTCGTCTTGCACTCCAATCAACGCAGCAGCCGTTTTTATACAAGTTTATTTCTATTAAAACGTCTCTAAAGTTATCACACTTCTAGTACTTCTCTTTCTTCTGTGAAAAATCCTGCTTTTTCTCCATTATTTTACTTAGGTTCATTTTCCTTTATAATAAGCGATACAGCAAAGATTGTCGAAGTCTAATGTTCGACAGATGGAGGAGTGGAAAGATGATCAAGATGTTCACGACCCAGTTATCGGGTTTGTTTAAACGTATAGCTGAGAAGCAGGAGTTTGAGATTGAGGATGCGGCAAGGTTACTGGCACAGGCGGCAGTCGGTCAGGGATCGGTTTATATCAAGGCATTCGGGGAAATGGAAGCGGTGACGGTTGAGGCTCTGTATGGTGCTGAACGCCTTCCTTCTATAAAAAGATACGAGGATTCCACCGTACTGACTGAAGCCGACCGAGTACTCGTTGTGACCCGCCTGTCGACGGATGAAGAAGCGGTCGAGTTTGCAAAGGGACTGGCGGAGGAAGGGATTCCGTTTGTTGGGATATCCGGGTTAGTCAGTGAGGGTGAAGGGCTCGCCGGACTTGCGGACATTCACCTCGATACCAAGGTGATCAAAGGGATGCTTCCGGGCGAGGAAATCGGCGAGCGTGTGTGCATGCCTACGAGCATGGCGGCGCTCTATATCTATTTCGCGCTCGGGTTTGTGATCCGGGAGATGCTTGAGGAGTACGAATAATAGTTGAAAGCCCGTCCCGCGATGCTTTAACGCATTGAAGGACGGGCTTTTTTTATGCTGATTTCACTTTTTTTGCATGAATATAGGTAACGGCCAATGCCAGTACGAGCACGCTTCCTTTGATGATTTCGAATGCGTAGTATGGCAGGTTCATCATCGTCAGCCCGTTGAGGAGGACGCCGATGAGCGCCGCACCGAAGAATGTGCCGAGGATGTTCGGTTTTCCCGCGCCGAGCACGGAGAAACCGACGAACACGGCGGCCACCGCTTCCATCAGGAGCGGGGCACCGGCATCCATCTGTCCGGACCCGACCCTGGCGGTGAACAGGATCCCGCCGATGGAGGCGAACACTCCGGACAGGACATAGGCGATAAGCTTCACGCGCTTGATGTTCACACCCGACAACCGCGATGCTTCCGCATTTCCGCCCGTCATATAGAGAATCCGTCCCCAACGTGTGAAATGCATGATCACATACATCAAACCGACAAACACGAGCATGATCCAGACAGGCACCGGCAAACCCAGCAGCTCGCCCTGCCCGATCCATAAGAAAGCTTCCGAAAATATCCCCGGTGCCGTTCCGCCGCTTGCCATCGGCATATTGTTATAGATGGAGTACCCTTCCGTATAGGTCCGGTGGATCCCTGAAATGATGTACATCGCACCGAGCGTCGCCAATAAATCCGGGATGCCGAGCTTGACGATCAAGAGGGAATTGAAGAGCCCCACTCCCGCGCCGACCAGCAGCGGGATCAGGAGCACGAGCCACAACGGCGCTTCATACCACACCATCAGGGATGCCGTCACCACCGTCGAAAGTGAGACGGTCGAGCCGACGGACAAATCAAAGCCGTCGACGACCAGCGTGAAGGTCACACCGAGGGCCACCAGCGTCACGATCGATATCGACCTCAAAATATCCGACAGATTCCCGTATGTGAAAAAGAATGGATGATAAAAGCTGAAAAAAATCAAAATAACCGCCATCAAAGCAATGGCTCCGTATTTAAACAGTAAGTCTAATATCTTTGCCTTCATGTGCTGCCGTCCCTCCTGATGCATAAAGCAGAATGGTTTCTTGTGTCGCTTCCCCTGCCGTCATTTCCTTGACGATCCGACCGTCATACATAACAAGGATCCGGTCTGAAACGGCCAGGATCTCTTGGATTTCACAGGAAAAGTAGAGGATGCCCTTGCCTTCTTGTGCCAAGGATTGTATTAAGGAAAAAATTTCTTTTTTCGCTCCGACATCCACACCCTTCGTCGGTTCGTCGAACAAAAACAGCGAAGCGTCATCCGTCAGCCACTTACCGATGGCCACTTTCTGCTGATTACCGCCGCTCAGATCATTTGCAGAGACCCCTTCATGAGCGGTGCAGATGCCGAGTGATTCAATCCTGTTCCGGGCAAGCTCTTTTTCTGCCGTTGAGTTGATCCACAAGCGTTTCGAAATATTCCGTAATGAAGGAAAGCTGAGATTATGCTGGACCGATTCATGGATGAAGAGTCCCTCTTTCCTTCTCTCTTCCGGTACGAGCGCCATGCCGTTCTTAACAGCGTCACGCGGGCTTTTGACCTTCACTTCTTTTTCTTTTAAAAAATAGGAGCCTGCGTCTATCGGGGAGGCCCCGAACAATGCTTTTGCCAGTTCTGTTTTACCTGCACCGACAAGCCCCACAATCCCGACGACTTCCCCTTCCCTGACACGAAGGTCGATCGAACGGAGTTTCCCGCCGTCATCCAGCCCTTTCACTTCGTAAAGCATCCCTCCTTTTTCAGCAGGCTGCTTTACGAATTCTTCCTTAAACGAACGCCCCAGCATTTTTTCTACGATTTCCTCAGGTGTCGTCTCCTCTTTTTCATAGATGCCGATCGTCCTGCCGTCCCTCATCACCGTGATCCGGTCGGACACCTGGAACACCTCGGGCAGACGGTGGGAAATGAACACTATCCCTACCCCTTCTTTCTTTAACTCTTCCATCACCTCGAACAGCCTGTCGGTTTCCGATAGACTGAGAGGGGCTGTCGGCTCATCGAGAATCAGTATTTCCGCTTTCTGAAGCAGCGCCCTCGCGATCAGGACGAGCTGTTTTTCGGCCAGGCTGAGTGAGGAAGCAGGTGAACTCAGTGACAGATTACCTGCCCCGATCCTGTGAAGCACGGCGCCCGCCTCTTTCTCAAGCGTCCTTTTATTCAGGAAAAAAGATCCGCCGCCCGATAAGCGGTCAAGCAGGATGTTTTCCGCAACCGAAAGCTGATGGACGATTGCCGTATCCACTTCCTGATAGACACAGTGGATGCCGTGCTGCTTTGCTTCTCTCGGAGTTTGATAGCGTTTCTTTTCAGAGCGAAGAAGAATTTCGCCGCTGTCCGGCGTGTAAGCCCCGGAAAGGATTTTCATGAGCGTACTCTTTCCTGCCCCGTTCGCTCCGAGAAGGGCATGGACCTCCCCTCCATTCACCTGGAATCTTGCTGCGTCCAGGGCCTTCACCCCTGAAAAAGTTTTATGGATATCTTTCATTTCCAGCAAAGCAGCCATATCCATCCTCCTCTCTATTTTTTGAAAGAGCCTTCAAGCTCCTTCAATTCATCTGTGTATCCCTGCTCGCTTGCGCCCCAGCCTTCGACATGCTTGTGAAGCTGGTCGGTTGTGATCTGTTCATCCGGTAGCTGGTCCTGTTCGATGAAGACAGGCTCGAGCTTCACGGTCTGAGGTGTATCTTCTCCAGAAATCTTCTGATAAAGGAACCGCACCTGAACGCGCCCGATGTCTTTCGGATCAACCGCCGCAGATGCCACCCACGGACTTCCTTCTTTCTGGAGGATCTGCAGGTCTTCATCGCTCATATCAATCCCGTAAACCTTGATTTCATCCCGTCCGGCTGCCTCGATGGCCCGGACAGCACCCTTCGCGAATTCATCCCATGCCGCCCACACAGCATCGATATCCCCTTTATTCGGATACTGCTTCAGGATCGCTTCCATCTGGGCCTGCGTATCGAGTGCCGTATTCTGGGTCGCGGCGCCGAAAGCCGCCACTTCCTTGATGTCAGGGTTCGCTTCAAGGAACTCTTTATAAGCTGTCTGGCGCCTTTCCATCGGGGCGAACCCCGCTACCCAGATCTTGACGATTTCACCTTTTCCGCCTAACTCTTCTGAAAGGGCGTTAAGTGTCTGATCTGCCATTTGCCTGTCTCCCTGCTCAAGGACGGTCACACCATCCGATTCAACATCCGCATCAAACACGACGACTGGAATGCCCTGCCCTTTTGCTTTCTCGACACCTGACTGCAGCGCTTCCTTCGTTCCATGGTCAATCAGGATCCCATCGAACTTCTGATTGATGGCAGCATCGAGGTTCGATGACATCTTTGAAAGATCCCCATCAGAAGTGAAGACCTGTACCTTCCCTCCGAACTTCTCGACCTGCTCTTTCACACCCTCAATGTATTGGGCAGAAAACGTGCCCAGGTTAATCTGCATGATCAAAGCGATTTTCTTGCCTGCAAGCGCGTGATCGGATGTCCCTTTCACTGCCCCCGCTTCAGCATTCGATTCCTCGGAAACCTTCGGCTGGCATGCTGCGAGCAGGCTCAGTACCAGCGTGATGATGATAAGTAATAAAGACGGCTTTTTCATAAATGACTCTCCTCTTGTGATATGTTTTTTTAAAAATTTGACCTCTCGATCCGGGCGGTGCACTCGCTCGCTTTCAAGGTCCGTCAACGGGATCCACCAGTTTCCCGCGGACACCAAAAAACCTCTTTTCCCGAGAGAAAAGAGGTTTATGTATCAATAAACGTACTCTTATCACTCAGGAAATCAATCCTGCAGGTCTTAGCACCTTTCCGTCGAAACGGTAGGTTGCCGGGCATCATCGGGCCAGTCCCTCTGCCAACTCTTTATAAGAGAAATATGAAATTTGTTTACTATTCGCATGCGTATAATCGATATCTTACTTATTTGTGGAAAAATTGTCAATATTCTTTTTTATTTTTTTCTTGAGATACACATACCCGGGTATTGGGGAGCTTCTTATGATTGGGATTTCTATTTTATGCTCGAAATCCGCTTGCTTTTGCTCGAACCTGCCCATTTTATGCTCGAAATTCGGTTGCTTTTACTCGAAAACTCCCTCCTTATGCTCGAACTGTCGAATAATCTACACCTGCACCAAGTGCCGCCCCTATTTTTATGGGCGCAATCTGCATTGTTATGGGCGTTATTCTAAATATAAGGGCGAGATTTCGATTTTAAGGGCGGAATATCAAATATAAGGGCGATCTACCGATTTAACGACAATATCCGACAACCTCTACACCTCCCTACACACTTTATCCCTGCACTCAATCGTAAATAGACAGCCACCGCCGTGCCCCCTCCACACAAAAAGACCGCTCCCCCATCCAGGAAAGCGGTCCAAACCAACTACTATCTCTTATTCCTTCTCACCAAAAGCCAAACTTGCTTCGACAAAGTCTCTGAACAGCGGCTGCGGACGAGTCGGGCGTGACGTGAATTCCGGGTGGAATTGGGATGCCACGAACCATGGGTGATCTTCAAGTTCGATGATCTCCACAAGGCGTCCGTCAGGGCTTGTACCTGAGAAGATGAAGCCTGCTTTTTCCATTTGCTCACGGTAGTGATTGTTGAATTCGAAGCGGTGGCGGTGACGCTCGTAAACCACTTCGCCGTCGTACGCTGCATAGGCTTTTGAACCTTTCGTCAGTTTACATGGATATAAACCGAGGCGAAGCGTTCCGCCAAGATCTTCGATGTCCTTCTGTTCTGGAAGCAGGTCAATGATCGGGTAAGGCGTATCCGGGTTCAACTCAGCTGAGTGAGCTCCTTCAAGACCAAGTACATTGCGCGCATACTCTACAGATGCCAGCTGCATGCCAAGGCAGATTCCAAGGAAAGGAATCTTGTTTTCACGGGCATATTGAGTCGCTGCGATTTTCCCTTCGACTCCGCGGTCACCGAAGCCTCCAGGCACAAGGATTCCGTCTACGTCCCCAAGTTTTTCAGCAACATTTCCTGCATCAACAAGCTCAGAGTTCAGCCACTTGACTTCGATATCACTGTCGAACTGATAGCCGGCATGACGAAGAGCTTCCACTACTGAAATATAAGCATCCTGAAGTTCAACATATTTCCCAACAAGTGCGATCTTCGTTTTGCGTGATAGATTCGTTACACGCTCGACGAGTTCATTCCACTCCGTCATTTCCGCTTCACGGCAATTCAGCTTAAGGTGCTGGCATGTAATTTCATCAAGCTTCTGTTCCTGAAGGGAAAGAGGAACTGAGTACAGTGTCGCTGCATCCATCGCTTCGATTACGGCATTTTTATCGATATCACAGAACAGGGCGATCTTGTCTTTCATATCCTGCGTCATCGGCATTTCTGTACGAACGACGATGACATTCGGCTGGATACCAAGGCTGCGAAGCTCTTTTACACTGTGCTGGGTCGGCTTCGTTTTCATTTCACCGGCAGCTTTGATGTAAGGAACTAACGTACAGTGGATGTACATCACGTTGTCACGGCCTACGTCACTCTTGATTTGACGGATTGCTTCAAGGAATGGAAGAGACTCGATATCCCCTACCGTTCCGCCTATTTCCGTGATGACGACGTCTGAATTTGTTTCTTTGCCTGCGCGGTATACGCGTTCTTTGATTTCATTTGTGATATGCGGGATGACCTGAACCGTTCCGCCCAAGTAATCACCGCGGCGCTCTTTTTTCAGGACCGTGGAATAGATTTTCCCAGTCGTCACGGAGCTGTATTTTGTCAGGTTGATGTCTACGAAACGCTCATAGTGACCTAAATCAAGATCTGTTTCCGCACCGTCATCCGTTACGAATACTTCTCCATGCTGATACGGGCTCATCGTTCCCGGGTCCACGTTGATGTACGGATCGAATTTCTGGATCGTCACCGAAACTCCGCGGTTTTTTAATAGTCTTCCAAGGGACGCTGCTGTGATCCCTTTTCCAAGTGACGACACAACGCCGCCTGTTACGAAAATATACTTAGTCATGTATATGTCCCCCTTTTAATATGAGTTGGTTCAAAAAAAGTAGAGGGTGTCTCCTATGTATCCTTGTCATGAAGTTATCTTGTTCAAAGAAGGAGAAGTCCATTCCCGCAAAATAAAATCATGGGCAAAAATCAGCTAAAAGACAGCCTCTTATTTATGAATATTGGTAAGTTGTAAGGGGTAGAGAAAACGTGAATCAGCCTGCATCCCAAGCACAGGCTGTCCTGTAAAAAATAAAAAACGCCCCTCTTACCAAATGGTAAGGGGAGCGCTGAATACTCTATCCGTCCTTTTTTAAGGAGCCCAAATAAAATACTACCTTCCTGCAAGAAAGAAGTCAAGCATAGAATGGAGTCAGGCAAATCTTCCTAATTCACAGAAAAATTAAAGCTTTTCATCCTCATCTTCTTCATCTGATTCTTCTTCCTCTTCGTCATCGACTTCATCGAACTCGTCGATTTCCAGGTCTTCATCGACTTCTTCGTCATCATCGACATCAAGGTCGTCCAGATCATCGTCCGTGTCATCCACATCGTCGTCATCATCCGTCAGATCTTCGTCATCTGTATCATCAAGATCATCATAATCAAGATCGTCATCCAGATCTTCATCATCAAGATCATCGAACTCGTCAAGATCAAGATCTTCGTCGACTTTCTTCTTCGCCTTTTTCTTTTTGGTAGATTTCATCGTAGGTACGGTTTCTTCTTCGATTTGATCAACCGGATACCATTCGCGGAGACCCCAGCGGTTTTCGCCAAGCGCAATGAATCGTCCGTCGATGTTAAGATCTGTATAAAATTGAACCATGCGGCTCTTAGCCTCTGATTCAGAGATTTCAAGTAGACTTGTAATTTCGTTCAACACTTCTTGAAATGTTATGGCTTGCTTCTTTTCCGTCATGATCTCGTGTGCCAATTCAATAAAAGATGTTTGTCGCAATTCTTCCTTCGATAACTGTTTTAGACTCACTTCACGCACTTCCTTTCTCTATTTCACACTCTACTGAGAGAGTCACTAAAGCACTTTAAAAAATGGCACAATCCTGCCATTATCATTTTAAGCATATTACCCATTATAAACAATATAAGAGACTTTATGCTATCTTTATCTGTCATTTCTATCATTTTTTTATTTTTGTGAATTCAGAAGGCTGCTGCTCTCTTCACTTTCCTCCCTGTCACCGTACCGGATCACCTTATACGCTTCATAAAAAAAGTAGAAGGACAGGAGAAGGAACGGGATCGCCCCCAGCTGAAAGTGATACAAAACAAGAGCCCCATAAATACCGACCGCCATAAGCGCATAACGCAAAAATGTCCTCACAGTTTCACATCCAGTATAAATCGTCTCAGGGTCTATTCATCCAATACCCATTATATAGCAAAACCACACCATCATCTATGATTGCAGCGTAAAGAATTGTAACTTTTCTGTATATTCAGCATGGACCGATTCCCCAAACTTTAATCATCCAACCCACCAGAAAATCCTTTAGCATAGTGAGGGACGGGCTTTTAGCGCGTTAACGCGTGCTGGGACGGGCCTTCATCAAACCCGCAATTTTGAAAAAAGACTGCCGTCCGGTACGACAGCAGTCTTCTTTCTTCTTAATCTATTACATATTCCGGCGGTACTGGCCGCCGACTTCGTATAGGGCTCTTGTGATCTGTCCCAGGCTTGCGATTTTGACGGTTTCCATCAGCTCTTCGAAGATGTTGCCTCCGTCGACTGCCGCTTTTTTCAGGCGCTGAAGCGCTTCTTCGATATCACTTTCGTTTCTCGCCTGGAAGTCGCGAAGGTTCTTGATCTGCGTTTCTTTTTCTTCCTTCGTCGCACGCGCCAGTTCCATGCTGTCCATCTGTTCTTCAGATGGAGGATTCGGATTCAGATACGTGTTCACCCCGACGATCGGAAGTTCACCGTTATGTTTCTTCATTTCATAATACATGGATTCTTCCTGGATCTTGCCGCGCTGATACTGGGTTTCCATGGAACCGAGCACACCACCGCGGTCATTCAGGCGGTCGAACTCAGTGAGCACCATTTCTTCCACGAGATCCGTCAATTCTTCCACGATGAAAGATCCTTGAAGCGGATTTTCATTTTTAGAAAGACCGTGTTCTTTCGTGATGATCATCTGGATCGCCATCGCACGGCGGACGGATTCTTCCGTCGGCGTCGTGATCGCTTCATCATAGGCATTGGTGTGAAGCGAGTTACAGTTATCCTGAAGGGCCATCAAGGCCTGTAGTGTCGTACGGATATCGTTGAAATCGATCTCCTGCGCATGCAGCGAGCGGCCGGACGTCTGGATATGATACTTCAGCTTCTGGCTGCGCTCATCCGCACCGTACTTATCCCTCATTACTGTCGACCAGATTCGGCGGGCCACGCGGCCGATCACCGTATACTCAGGATCGAGTCCGTTCGAGAAGAAGAACGACAGGTTAGGAGCGAACTTATTGATATCCATTCCGCGGCTTAAATAGTACTCGACATAGGTGAAGCCGTTTGCCAGCGTGAACGCAAGCTGCGAAATAGGATTCGCCCCCGCTTCCGCGATGTGGTAGCCGGAAATCGAGACAGAATAGTAGTTTCTCACTTTATGATCGATGAAGTACTGCTGGATGTCACCCATCATGCGAAGCGCGAACTCAGTCGAGAAGATGCAAGTGTTCTGGCCTTGATCTTCTTTTAAAATATCGGCCTGAACGGTTCCGCGCACGACTTGAAGCGTCTGTTCCTTCACTTCCACATATTCTTCGACTGTCAGCACGCGGCCAAGCTCTTCTTCCTTCGCACGGATCTGCTGGTCGATCGCCGTGTTCATGTACATCGCGAGGATGATCGGCGCAGGTCCGTTAATCGTCATCGAAACCGATGTGGACGGAGCGCACAAATCGAAGCCAGCATACAGCTTCTTCATGTCATCAAGCGTACAGATGCTCACACCGCTTTCCCCGACTTTACCGTAGATGTCCGGACGGTAATCCGGATCTTCCCCATATAATGTAACCGAGTCGAACGCCGTGCTCAGACGCTTCGCATCATCGTCCTTCGACAAGTAGTGGAAACGGCGGTTCGTACGTTCCGGAGTCCCTTCACCCGCGAACTGGCGCTTCGGATCTTCCCCTTTTCGTTTAAAAGGAAACACACCGGCAGTGTACGGGAATGAACCCGGCACGTTTTCCCTGTAGACCCATTTCAGGATTTCCCCGTAATCCTTGTACTTAGGCAGGGCCACCTTAGGAATATTGAGCCCTGACAAGCTCTTCGTACTCAGCTCGGTGACGATTTCCTTGTCGCGGATTTTTGTGACGAATTGGTCCTTGCTGTACGTATCCTTCAGGTTTTCCCATTTTGCCAAGATATCCTTGGATTCCGCTGTCAGCTTGTTTTCTACTTCTTCTTTCAAGGTGTTCAGTGAAGTGAGGACTTCTTCATTCTGTTCTTTTTCACGGAGGGCTTCCATCGCACCTTCGATTTGGAACAGGCGGCGCGCAAGATTCACTTGCTCTTCCGCTTGTTTATGATAGCTGCGGACGGTCTCCGCGATTTCTCTTAAATAGTAACGGCGGTTGTTCGGGATGATCACGTTCTGTTTTTCAACATCGACGTTTTTCCCAAAGCTTGTTTTCCAGTCAAGCTTCATCTTTTCATTCACTGTTTCCACGATCGCCGCAAATAACGCATTCGTTCCCGGGTCGTTGAACTGGCTTGCAATCGTTCCGTACACCGGCATCTCATCAAGGTCCTTGTCAAACAGCATATGGCTGCGCTGATACTGCTTCTGGACCTGACGGCGTGCGTCTTCTGAGCCTTTGCGCTCGAATTTGTTGATGACGATCAGGTCGGCAAAATCGATCATATCGATTTTCTCCAGCTGTGATGGCGCTCCGAATTCGCTCGTCATCACATACATGGACATGTCACAGATTTCAGCGATTTCCGCATCCCCCTGCCCGATTCCGCTCGTCTCGACAACTACGAGATCGTAGCCGGCCGCTTTCACTACATTGATTGCATCCTTGATCGCTAACGACAGCTCCGTTTTCGAACCGCGGGTAGCAAGGCTGCGCATGTAGACGCGCGGATTGAAGATCGCGTTCATGCGGATACGGTCACCAAGCAGCGCACCGCCCGTCTTCTGTTTCGTCGGGTCGATTGATAGAATCGCAATCTTCTTCTCCGGAAGTTCGTTGATGAAGCGGCGGATCAGTTCATCTGTCAGTGAACTTTTCCCTGCGCCCCCGGTTCCGGTGATCCCGAGTACAGGCACCTTTTTAGCAAGAGTCTTAATCTCAGAGAAAACCGTCTGTGCCGTCGCGGCCACCTCTTCATTCGCCCCGACCTGATACTCAGCGAGTGAGATCAGCTTGGAAACGGCGTTCACGTCGCCAGTCGAAAGCTTTTCAACTTCCGAGTTCACGCTTCCTTCAATCGTCGGGAAGTCGCATTCCTCGATCATCTGGTTGATCATCCCCTGAAGGCCGTGCTGGCGGCCGTCTTCCGGTGAAAAGATGCGGGCGATCCCGTATTCATGGAGCTCCTTGATTTCGCGCGGGATGATGACCCCGCCGCCACCGCCGTAAATACGGATGTGGGAAGCTCCTTTTTCTTTTAAAAGATCATACATGTATTTAAAATATTCCACGTGTCCGCCTTGATAGGAGGAAATCGCAATCCCCTGTACGTCCTCCTGGATCGCAGCGTTCACCACTTCTTCCACGGAGCGGTTATGACCTAAGTGAATAACCTCTGATCCGCTTGCCTGAATAATCCGACGCATTATGTTGATCGACGCATCATGTCCGTCAAAAAGGCTCGATGCCGTCACAAAACGGACATGGTGCTTTGGTTTGTAAACTTCAACCGTGCTCATATTACTCCCCCTGTTCTCCTTTGTTTTTCAAAACCTGTGATTCCTGCAAAAAGCAGATCGACTTGAAGATCGATATATTCCTGAAGAGAATACCTCTTCTGCAGTGCCCAGCGGCGGAATCCCCACATCTGCCCCTGGACGAATACATTCTGAGCGAGCATATGGATCTGATTTTCATCAAGCTCAAGCTCCCCCGTCTCGACGCAGCGGACGATCAGCTTCTCGACCATCGCCACCATCTCAAGCTCTTTTCGGAGGACATACGGCAAAGCGTCCTTCGATAACGACTTCGCTTCCTGGTACATGACGAGAACCTCATCCTGCATCCGGTCCATTACCTGAAAATAATGGGCAATGCCGATCTTCAGGCTCTCAATCGTACCCTGGCCGATATCGAGCTCCTCAAGCTCCAATCGAACCTGCTCATAAATGCTGTCACAGACTAAATACAAAACATCTTCCTTTGTTCGTATATACTCATAAAGCGTTCCGATGCTGAATCCGGCGGCCTTGGCAATCTCTCTCGTCGTGGTGCGGTGAAACCCCTTCTGTTTAAAAAGAGAGACGGCTCCCCGGATCATCTGGTCACGCCTTTTTTCCACTAACCGTTCATCTTTGACAGAAGCATGCACTTCCCTTTTTTTATCCAATCGTACCGACCGCCTTTATCACATTCTCCCATTGACCCCTCTTAGAGCCGCCTGCTTCATCCCCCAACGAAGCGGGCGGCTTATATATGGAAACATACCCCTTTAAACCCACCAAAGATTAGGTGGTGATTTACGCTTCAGGCCAAGCCTTCCGCTCCAATCAATCTATTATTTATTTCGTCACCATACGGGAAATAACCAAACGCTGGATCTCCTGAGTTCCCTCATAGATTTGAGTGATCTTCGCATCACGCATGTAGCGTTCCACCGGATAATCCTTCGTGTAGCCGTATCCGCCGAAGATCTGGACCGCTTCTGTCGTCACCTTCATCGCCGTATCCCCTGCCATCAGCTTAGACATCGCAGATTCCTTCCCATAAGGAAGACCTTCCGACTCAAGCCACGCCGCTTGATAGGTTAATAGACGGGAAGCTTCGATGGATGTCGCCATGTCAGCGATTTTAAAAGAAATCCCCTGATTCGCAGCGATCGGCTTACCGAACTGCTCGCGCTCTTTCGCATAGTCGATGGACGCATCAAGCGCCCCTTGTGCAATTCCGACCGCCTGAGCGGCAATTCCGTTACGGCCGCCGTCAAGTGTCATCATCGCAATTTTGAATCCTTCCCCTTCTTTACCAAGGAGGTTTTCTGCAGGCACTTTGCACTCTTCAAATACGATTTCCGTCGTTGGAGAGGAACGGATGCCGAGCTTCTTCTCTTTTTTACCGACAGAGAAGCCTTCGAAATCCTTCTCCACGATGAACGCACTTGTACCGCGCTGGCGGGACGATGGATCGGTCAATGCAAACACGATGTACGTATCCGCGATTCCGCCGTTCGTGATGAAGATCTTGGAGCCGTTCAATACGTAGTGATCGCCTTCCAAGCGCGCCGTCGTTTTCATGCCGCCTGCATCCGAACCCGAACCCGGCTCAGTCAGACCGTACGCACCGATTTTCTCCCCTTGCGCCATCGGGCGGAGATACTTCTGCTTCTGCTCTTCCGTACCGAATTTATAAACCGGCCATCCCGCTAAAGACGTGTGGGCTGACAGGGTTACACCCGTGGATGCACACACTCTTGAAAGCTCCTCGACTGCGATGCAGTAAGCAAGATAGTCGCTTCCGATCCCGCCGTACTCTTCCGGCCAAGGAATCCCGGTCAAGCCGAGCTCCGCCATTTTGTGGAAAATATCCATATCGAAGCGTTCTTCTTCATCGCGCTCCGCAGCAGTCGGTGCCACCTCATTGCGGGCAAAATCGCGTACCATCTTGCGAATCATTTCATGTTCTTCAGATAATTTAAAATTCATGATTTTTTCTCCCATCTTTGTTGGAATCTATTTTGGACCGTTTAACCACCGCTTATGGTTTCCGTGCAAGACTTCGCTTTCCGCGGGCAGCCCGTGAGCCTCCTCGGCTTCTTCAAGGAGTTCACTGTCTAGCTGCAGGGCTTAGAGGCACATGTCATAAGCCAAACCGACCAAGAAGGCAAAGAACGCCTTCCAGGCCGATTCGTCTTATGCCACACGCCTCTCTTCAAAGCCCTTCCGCTTTTCTGATAGGAGTCTTCGTCTTGCACTCCAACCAACGCTGGAACCAGCCATTTCTCATTCTTGAGTTTCACTAAAAACCTCTTAAACCAATAAATTCTTCCCGATGACCATTCTCTGAATCTCACTCGTGCCTTCATAGATCTCAGTTACTTTGGCGTCTCGGAATAGGCGCTCGACCGGGTATTCTTTGGTGTAGCCGTAGCCTCCGTAGACCTGGATGGCTTCTGTTGTGACGTCGACGGCTGTTTTGGAGGCGAAAAGTTTGGCCATGGAGGCTTCTTTTCCGCAGGAGATGCCTTGGGCGCGAAGGTCTGCCGCTCTGTAGACCAAGAGTTTCGCACCTTCAACGGCGGTTGCCATGTCGGCCAGCTTGAACCCGATCCCCTGCTGGGCGGCAATCGGCTTGCCGAACTGAACGCGTTCTTTCGCATAGTCAGTTGCGTAATCGAACGCTCCTTCCGCGATTCCCAGTGCCTGTGCTGCGATACCTATGCGTCCGACATCCAGGTTTGCCATCGCGATCTTAAAGCCTTCCCCTTCTTGACCAAGAAGGTTTTCTGCCGGTACCTTCATATCTTCAAACGTCAGCTGAACCGTTCTTGAGCCGTGAAGGCCCATTTTGTGTTCGTCTTTCCCGATGATCAGCCCAGGCGTATCCTTTTCGACGATGAATGCCGATACCCCGCGGCTTCCCTTTGCAGGATCGGTGACAGCGAACACGATATATGTATCCGCTTCGCCCCCGTTTGTGATGAAGACCTTCGAACCATTCAGTACATAGTGATCGCCGCGCTTTTCCGCTTTTGACTTCAAGCTCTTCGCATCAGACCCCGCGCTTGGCTCCGTCAAACAGAAAGCCCCTAAATACTCACCAGAAGCAAGCTTTGGAAGGTACTTCTGTTTTTGTTCTTCATTTCCGAAATATAGGATCGGATTCGTTCCCACCGAAGTATGAACCGACAGGATTACCCCGATGGTTGCGCTTACTTTTGACAGTTCGTGAATCGCGATGATGTAGGATGTGAAATCCATCTCGGAGCCGCCGTATTTTTCAGGGATCGTGATTCCCATCAGGCCGAGCTCCGCCATTTTATTTAAAATCTCACGTGGAAAATGCCCCTCTTCCATCTTTTCCACAAAAGGCTGTATTTCTGTTTGTGCAAAATCGCGCACCATCTTGCGCATCATCTGCTGTTCTTCCGTGAATCGTAATTCCATGATTGTCCCCTCCCGGATGTTCGTGTGCATTACTCCAGACGCTGTTTATTCGTAAGAGTAGAAACCTCTTCCAGTCTTCTTGCCGAGCCAGCCTGCTTTTACGTATTTTCTTAGGAGCGGGCATGGGCGGTATTTGTCGTCACCGAAGCCTTCGTGAAGGGTTTCCATGATGTAGAGGCACGTGTCGAGCCCGATGAAATCAGCCAGCGTCAGAGGCCCCATCGGATGATTCATACCAAGCTTCATCACTTCATCGATCGCTTCCTTACTCGCCACACCTTCATACAGCGTGTAGACCGCTTCGTTGATCATCGGCATCAGGATGCGGTTCGAAACGAATCCCGGGAAGTCTTCCACCTCAACAGGCACTTTGTTCAGTGATTTCGTCATATCCTCGATCGCCTGATACACCTCATCCGTTGTCGCAAGTCCGCGGATGATTTCAACAAGCTTCATTACCGGTACCGGATTCATGAAGTGCATCCCAATCACCTGTTCAGGACGCTTCGTAGCCGCTGCAATCTCTGTGATTGGAAGTGAAGATGTATTTGTTGCAAGGATTGCATGCTCAGGGGCGATCTCATCCAGCTGAGCGAAGATCTTCGTTTTGATTTCCATGTTCTCAACCGCTGCTTCGATGACGATATCGACGTTTTTCGCGTTGTTGATATCCGTTGAAGCCGTCAGTCTGTTTAGCGTCGCTTCTTTGTCCCCTTCACTCATTCTGCCTTTTTCGACTGAACGGGAAAGGTTCTTGGTGATGACGCCGATTCCTTTTTGGACGAATTCTTCTTTAAGGTCATTTAAAAATACTTCAAATCCTGCCTGTGCACATACCTGGGCAATCCCCGAGCCCATTTGTCCGGCTCCGATGACCATGACTTTTTTTATGTTCATTGTTTGTTCTCCCCTTTGATTGAAAAATGGTCCCTCTATACCGCAGTTGGTTTCCGTGGAAGACTTCGCTTTCCGCGGGTAGCCCGTGAGCCTCCTCGTCACTTCGTTCCTGCGGGGTCTCACATCAGCTACTCTTCCCGCAGGAGTCTTCGTCTTCCACTCCAACCAACTGCTGGATAAATTTGAAATTTCGAATTTGTGTACCTGGTCCAGGCCCGTTGATTTGTACCAGGTACACTGGCTGCCTTTTGTACCTGGTACACCGGCGAGCCCGGTGCGGTGCCTGGCTAAGGTTGCTTGATTTGTGCCTGGCACAAAGTGCATCGATTGTTCCTGGCACAACATGGCTCGTTTGTTCCTGGCACCGCTAAACTCCATAAGGTGCCTGGCTCAGATGACCCGGTTTGAGCCTGGCTCAAAACACTTCATTTGAACCTGGCTCAAAACCACCAAATCGAGCCAGGCACCCAACTCTAACTTAAAACTCTACCAATCTACCATTCCAAAATCCGCAGCCTACTGCTTCGGCACCTCAATCATAACCGCATCTCCCTGGCCGCCACCGGAACAGATGGACGCAATTCCGATTCCGCCGCCGCGGCGTTTCAGTTCGTAAGCAAGTGTCAGGATGATGCGTGCTCCGCTTGCCCCGATCGGGTGGCCGAGGGCAACAGCGCCGCCGTTTACGTTGATTTTTTCAGGATCGAGACCGGCAATCTTGCCGCTTGTCAATGCCACTGCCGCGAATGCTTCGTTTATTTCGAATAGGTCGATTTCTTCTAGTGATTTACCTGTTTTCTTTAATAGCTCGTTGATGACAAGTCCAGGCGTCTGCGGGAAGTCCTTTGCTTCCACTGCAATTGCCGTATGACCCAGGATCGTCGCCAATGGTTTTTTGCCTTCTTTTTCAGCACGTTCCTCACTCATCAGGATCATCGCTGCCGCTCCGTCATTGACCCCCGGTGCGTTACCTGCCGTGATCGTTCCGTCTGAACCGAATACCGGACCTAATTTAGCCAGTACTTCACTGGAAGTATCCTTACGAGGTGCTTCGTCACGATCGACAACCACTGGATCACCTTTGCGCTGCGGCACTTCCACCGGCACGATTTCCTCGCCAAGCTTCCCATCCTCAGTCGCCTTCACCGCAAGTTCATGGCTTCTTAATGCCCAGCGATCCTGGTCTTCCCTTGTTAGTTCGAATTCCTTCGCTGTAGCGTTTCCGTACGTCCCCATGTGAACGTTGTTGAAGCTGCATGTCAGACCGTCGTGAACCATCAGATCCTTCACACTTGAGTCACCCATTTTGAATCCCCAGCGTGCTTTAGGCAGAATATATGGCGCATTCGACATCGATTCCATTCCTCCGGCAACGATTACTTCCCCGTCCCCGGCGCGGATGATCTGATCGGCCATCGTCACACTTCTCATCCCGGATGCACACACTTTATTGATCGTTTCCGTCTTCACATTCCAAGGCAGGCCTGCGTGACGCGATGCCTGGCGGGAAGGGATCTGTCCCTGTCCTCCCTGCAGGACGGAACCGAGGATCACTTCATCGATGTCTTCACCGCTGACCCCCGCTCTATTCAATGCTTCCTTCACGGCAAATCCGCCAAGCTCGGAAGCTGTAAAACTGCTCAATCCGCCTCCAAACTTACCGAAAGGAGTTCTGGCCCCATCTAAAATAACCGTTTTTCCCATGTAAATCCCTCTCCTTATTGTTCAGTTTGAGAATCATATTTTTGTATACGCTTTCAAAAAATCCAGTAAGTATCAGGTTGTTCTTCAGTGCTCCGGGAAAGTGTCCCGGTTGCTGTATTTTATTGTGGCTGATCTGCATGTAAGAGCCGCTTCTGCTATTGCGACTGAACGCTCGCTCGACCAAATCCCAAAAGAGGAAGGGACAGATTCCGTCCCTTCACTACTTCCATTGTACTTCAAAATTGTGTAAAACGTAATGATTTTTTAGAAAGTTTTTATTTTTCATTTAAATTACTATTCTAGAAAAATAAATAGGAGTGAAACGCCATAATGAGTATTATGTTGTTTCACTCCTTTTACAGATAACGTTGAGTAGATGCAGGGCTTAAGCCACTACCTCATCCTTCCGGTCACCGCAGACTGCTTTTTCAAGAAGCTCGGCAACGTCGAGTGTTGAGACGTTTTCTTCGACTTCCTTGGCTTTCGTTCCATCTGATAGCATCGTCAGGCAGTAAGGACAGCCTGAGCTGATGACGGACGGGCTGACAGCAAGTGCCTGTTCTGTACGTGAGACGTTGACGCGGTGGCCTGTGTCTTCTTCCATCCACATGAGTCCCCCGCCGGCTCCACAGCACATTCCCTTTTCGCGGTTACGTTCCATTTCAACGAGTTTCACGCCGGAAATCGCTTTAAGGATTTCACGCGGCGGATCGTATACTTCGTTGTAACGGCCCAGGTAGCAGGAATCATGGAACGTGATCGTTTCGTTGACTTCATACTGAGGCTTCAATCGGCCTTCCTTCACCAGGTCATACAGAAGCTCTGTATGGTGATAGACCTCTGCTTCCAAGCCGAAGTCAGGATATTCATTTTTGAAAATGTTATACGCATGCGGGTCGATCGTGATGATTTTCTTTATTTCATGCTTTTCGAACTCGGCGATGTTGTTCGTCGCAAGCTCCTGGAATAAGAACTCGTTACCCAGGCGGCGAGGTGTGTCACCGGAGTTTTTCTCCTTGTTCCCAAGGATCGCGAACTTCACGCCTGCTTCATTCAGAAGCTTCGCAAACGAAAGCGCGATTTTTTGGCTTCGGTTATCAAATGAACCCATGGATCCGACCCAGAATAAGTATTCGAAGTCTTCCCCGGCTTTTTTCATTTCTTTCACCGTCGGGATGTGAACGTCTTCTCTCGCTTCACGCCAGTTTTCACGTTCTTTTCGGTTAAGGCCCCATGGATTTCCCTGGCGCTCGATGTTTTGCATTGCGCGCTGGGCATCGGCATCCATTTTTCCTTCTGTCAGTACCAGATAACGGCGAAGGTCGATGATTTTATCGACGTGCTCATTCATGACCGGACATTGGTCTTCACAGTTACGGCATGTTGTACACGCCCAGATTTCCTCTTCCGTGATGACGTCCCCAATCAGGGATGGGCTGTATGCTGCACCGGCAGCCGCTTCTTCAGCTGCCTGTGTCGCACCTGCCATCGCAAGCTGGTTTCCTTTCGTCCCGTTGAAAGCAAATGTAGGCACCCATGGTTTCTTTTGCGTAACGGCTGCACCATGATTCGTCAGGTGGTCACGCAGCTTCACAATCAGATCCATCGGCGAAAGCATTTTCCCTGTACCGGTTGCCGGACACATATTCGTACAGCGTCCGCATTCCACACAGGCGTAGAAATCGATCATCTGGTGCTGGTTGAATTCTTCTATTTTTCCTACCCCGAAGCTTTCTGCCGTTTCGTCTTCAAAGTCGATCGGCTTCAGTTTTCCAGGGTTGTCTAAACGGTTAAAAAACACATTGGCTGGTCCTGCGATCAAGTGGGCGTGCTTTGACTGCGGCACGTACACCAAGAAAGCAAGTAAGAAAATCAAGTGGATCCACCATGCGATGTAGAAAATCACGATGGATGCCGTTTCACCGATGGCACCGAGTGCTCCTGCAATCAGTGACGCGACCGGCTCAGTCCAGGCAAGCTCTTCGCCATGCCAGATCAGGCTCATCCCGTTTCCGACCAGGACGGAAAGCATCAAGCCCCCGATGAATAAAAGAACGAGTCCTGATTTGAAGCCTCTTTTTAAACGGACGAGCTTTTCAACGTAACGTCGGTGGAACGCCCACACGACAGCGACGAGGATCATCAGTGTGACGAGTTCCTGGAAGAACGTGAAGCCTGGATACAACGGTCCAAGCGGCAGGTGGCTTCCCGGTGCGAGTCCTTTGATGATGAAGTCGATCGCCCCGAATTGTACTAAAATAAAGCCATAGAAGAACATGACGTGGATCGCTCCACTTTTCTTATCCTTCAAGAGCTTTTTCTGTCCGAAAACATTGACCATGATTTTTTCGAAGCGTTCTTTGAATCGTTTATCAAATTCGACTTTATTACCAAGTTTGATATATTCAATTCTTGTTTTGACCACATACACAAACAGACTCACTGCGTAAACGGTTACAAAAATGAACGCAATCCAATTGAGAATGAGTAATATATTCATCTCAAGTCTCTCCCCCTTTTTCGGTTCGTAAATGAACTTCCCCCTTTGTTCAAACTTTTACAAACCAAATTAATATTCAGAAAAATGTCCTTATGTCCATTATATAATGAATGAGCATTCAGTCAACGATTTTTTTAAAAGAAACTTCTCTGATCACCGCAAATGATTTCCGTGCAGGATTACGCTTTCCGCGGGCGGCCCGTGAGCCTCTAAGCCCCGTAGCTAGACACGTCTCACATTAGCTACTCTTCCCGCGGGAGTCTTCGTCCTGACTCCAATCAACCGCTGGAACGACTTAAATCTCGAAACAACTCATTCATTTTAGGAATGATTCATAAGCCCCTTTTTCTTCCATAGTCGAAAAGTATGAAGAAAAGGTTTCGAGTCTTATTGTTACAGGGAATAAAAAATTATGGAACACAATACAAGTTACCGGACATACTAAGCCTATTGACGATGAGAGAGTGATACGAATGTGGTTGGTTTACACACTGTTAATAATTGGATTTTTGATTGCCTGGATCGTGGTTGATTTCAAGCTGGGACGAAGTAAGTTCATTCGTACCCGTACCAGACGAACATACGAGGATCGTTATAGTGATATAACGTTGATTTCCCGTGGACCTGAATTGTTCGATAAAATGTTTACGGATATCAAAAATGCGGAATCTTCTATTCATATTCTGTTTTATATTGTTCAAAATGATCATCTTGGCTACCGTTTCATGGACCTTCTGAAGGAAAAGGCCAAACAGGGCGTGAAAGTCCGGCTGCTTATGGATCAAATCGGAAGTCTGCAGGTGCCAAGGTATAAAGTGCATATGCTGAAGACGGTAGGTGTAGAAGTCGCTTACGCCCAGAAAGTGAAATTCCCTTACCTATTCTTTTCCTCCCAGCAGCGAAATCACCGGAAAATCACCGTGATTGATGGGAAAATCGGTTATCTTGGAGGATACAATGTCGGGAAGGAATACATCGATGAAAATGATAAGCCGGAGCTGTCCCCTTGGAGAGATTATCATATGAGAATGGAAGGGGAAGGGGTCCTCGACCTTCAATCTGAATTTATTATCGACTGGCACCGTGCGACGCAGCAGGATTTAAAAAACGATTCGCTTTACTTTCCCTCTTCCGAAAAAGGGAGTATGAAGCATCGGATTTTCCCTACCGAGGGTGTCAACATCGAGCAGTTTTTCGGGGAGTTCATCGAGGAAGCGGAAGAATCCATCTTCATCGGTTCTCCTTACTTCATTCCGACCAGTCACTTGATGGACAAACTGATGAATGCGCTCGACCGGGGCGTTAAACTGACGATCATCGTGCCGGATCAGGCGGACCATGCCCTGGTGAAGGAAGCGGCCTTTCCCTATTTCAGGCCGCTTCTTGCAAAAGGGGCGTTGGTGTATCAATATATGAACGGTTTTTATCACGGAAAGATCATGATGGTCGATGATCACATTTGTGATATAGGAACAGCGAACTTCGATCAGCGGAGCTTTTTCCTCAATCTTGAGCTTAATAATCTGATCTATGATAAACATTTTATTGAAATAGTAAAAAAAGAAATCGATAAAGACATACAGGCATCCGATCGATTGACTGCCAGTGATTTGGAGTCTGTATCTTTCTTTACAAAATTTAAGGAGAAGGTCGCTTCGGCGATTTCCATTCTGCTTTAGGGAGGGCTGCAGCATGAAAGTGAGACTGGGATTTGTGGCAAATTCCCTTGCCTTGTGGGATTCAAGTCCCTCCAAAACGATGACTTACAGACGGTTCACCGAGCTGCCTCACGAGGAGCGCATGGAGAAGCTCATTGAAGTGACGAGGATGAATCTGGAGCATACGAAACGGATTCTTTATTATTGTCGAGCCCATGAGATTGAGCTGTACAGACTTTCAAGCTCACTCGTCCCATTGGCGACGCACCCGGATGTCGAGTGGGATTTCTACTCCCCTTTTAAAAATGAATGGAAGGAGCTCGGGGATCTCATCAAATCGTTCGGGATCCGGGCGAGTTTTCATCCGAATCAATTCACGTTGTTCACAAGCCCGAAGCAGCATGTCACCGACAATGCGGTGAAGGACTTGGTGTATCATTACCGGATGCTTGAGTACATGGGAGTCGAAAAGGAGTCGGTGATCAATATTCATATCGGCGGGACCTACGGGGATAAAAAAGGAGCGCTCGGGAGGTTTCACGAGAACCTAAATTCGATCCCGCCCGAGGTGAAGGAAATCATGACGCTCGAGAACGACGACAAGACGTACAATGTGGAGGAGACGCTTGCCGCCTGTCAAAAGGAAGATATTCCGATGGTGCTTGATATCCACCATCATGAAGCGAACCTCAGCAGCGAGCTTCTTGAAACATATCTTGAGGACATCTTTAAGACATGGGACAGGCGGGATCTTGTGCCCAAAATACATATCTCTTCCCCAAAATCCGAAAAAGCCTTTCGATCCCATGCCGATTATGTGGACCCGGATTTTGTGAAACCCTTTTTTAAAACACTGAAGAAATTCGGCCAGGATGTCGACTTCATGATCGAAGCGAAGGACAAGGACCTTGCCATGCTGAAACTGACCGAAGACCTCGCTTCCATCCGCGGTGTCAAGCGGATCAGCGGCGGTGTGCTGGAGTATTGATTTAGTAAGCAGAACGGCTTCAGGAGGCCGTTCTGCTTTTTTTATCCAATCTTCTGGTTTTCTTTCACAGGCAGCCGGGAATCTCTCCGGAAAAATGAAGTGAAGAAATAATATAATCCCGGTATGACGATGGCCAATCCAACTACCATGTAGGTTTGTCTTGTACCGAGAACCGCTGATGAGGCAAATAAGATCCCCAATGGCATCGTCAACCTGATGAAAAGGAGTCTCACAGCACTCAGCTGTGACAGGCGGTCTCTCGGGGCTTCCTTTTGAAACTGAGCGGCGTTCTGGGCATTGAACAAGGGAAAGATCAAGCCGCCGAATAATTCACAGAGCCACGCCAACGGGATCGATTGGACAAAATAAAAGAATACGAAGGAAAGTCCGCCGCCTATCAAGCCTAAATACATCGTTTGCGCGTTTTTCGATACACGGGTCAGTAAAAACATGCCTAGAGCATACCCGACAGGAAATGCTCCGGAAAAGATCCCATAGTGCCAGGCATCGCCATTCAGATCGCTGCGAATGAAGGGAACACTCAACACCAAAGCCGCCCCTACTGCAAACTGTACAGCAGAGGAAAGAATGGTTAGGCGCAGAAGACGGGGATATTGAAAAAAGGTGTTGTATCCCTCCTTCATCTCTTCCCACCAGAATTTTTTTGTCCATGCAGCCGCCTTTTTCGTACTGGTTTGAGGGATTCGCGACAGTGCAAAATAACTGGCAAGAAACATGACGCAGGAAAAACCATAGATGAAATGCATCGGACTGACCACAAGTAATAAGGAAGTGGCTCCCGGGGCAAGAAAACTCATCAGCCTGATGGTGCCATCGAGCAAGACGTTTGCATCTGCGAGCTCTTCCTCCTTGCAAATATCGGGGAGCAAAGAAAATGACAGACTGGCGTAAATCGGCTGCATCAGTCCCAAGAGGCATTGAAGCAGGACCAATCCAGTAATGATCCCGTTCGGGGAGCCGGTCAAATGGCCGGCCAGGGGAAGCAGATAAGCAAATGCCCGGATCAATTGGATCCTCTTCAGCATCTTTTCTTTTACCACATGGTTAAGAAACGGGGCGCTGATTCCCTGCAAAACCAGAGAAGGAATAAAGTAAACGAGCCAGAGGATGCCCATCCATTCTTTCGAGCCTGTCAATTCAAATAACAGCAATCCGTTAATGATCCCTCCGGCCGCCCCGCCGAATTCTGATATGACTTCCCCTGCCCAAAGTGCCTTGAATGATTTAGAGAATTTCTTCATTATTTGGTATCCAGGAATTGATTCAGTTTTTCAGAAAACGTTTCGATCCTGTGCGGGTTCACTGAATAAACCCCTTTATCTGCGGCCACAAATTTTGCCGCTTTTAATAGTGAAAGCTGATGATGGAGCGACGTTTTAGACGTTTGAAACTGAACACTCAATTCTTGCAGCGACAACGGCCCTTTCATAAGCTGGTACAGCAGCTTCAGACGGAGCTCGTCCCCCAGGGCTTTGTGGCCGCGGACTAATTCCGAAGATGGTTCGCCCGGGGATGCTAGATAATCATCTTTTAAAGGGTAGAAAAAAATCTTGGTGTCCGGGGTCCTTTTTTCCAATATCCACGGCCTGTAGGCTGCATGGGGAATCAGTTTAACCTTCCATACGCCGGGTTCCGGGAGGTAATTGACCCCGTCGGTCACTCTTTCAATTTCCTCAACAGGATTTCTTGCATCAAGGTTTCGTTGCTGCTTACACTCATAATCCAGCGCCTTGAGCCACTTTTCCCAGTTTTCGTTTTGACTGATCCAGCTGGTCCATTCATCCATGATGGTAATCAGCAGATCCCTGATTTGCCCGTAGGAATACCGTCCAAGATGACTTATATATCCCCCTAAAAATTCATGACCTTCAAAATTGGCAGCGTATTGCTCAAACAGATCCCGATTTGTATGCTGTTCGGCTGTTTCTACTCTCATTGTCTCAAGATTTCTGCTCTTATACGGCAGAACTGTTTCATAAAAATCAGCTGCCGGAAGCTCCTTAAGCCTGTTCGAAAAATCTTGTACGTTCGCTGCGGAAAATTTATTTTGCAGCATAATGAGCGCGTGCCAGAAGTTTGTTTTTTCAATTTCATCTAAGTTCTTAACCAAGGTTGGAGGCATGGAAGACGAGGATGCGGCCCACTCCCTGTCCATGTCGAAGGTGTGCCTGAGCTGCTTATGTGTATACCCTGAGATGCCAAGGATGATTTCCCACACAGGTGACCACTCTACCTCCAGGGATATGGATTCCACTTCATCTGATTGCAGTAAATGTTTCAAAATAAATAGCCTCCCTTAGAGATCGTTGACTTTATTCTAATGTTTTTGAATTTATTATTCAATATATTTTGAATAATAAATTCAAAATAATCACAAAAGCCCGGAGGATGATCCGGGCTTTACTGAGACAGCACTCCCTTTATCAGGACGCTTCTTTTATGTAAAAATCACTTAAATACCGATTCAATCCAAGGCTGGATCGCCATGAATGCCTTGAAGCCCAAATAAATCCCAACGATCCCGGCGATTCCGGCAAGCGCGGGCGGGGCTGGAATCGGAAGCTTGAACAGGGCGAAAATGAACCCTACCACAAACCCGGTAACAATGGCCAGCACAACAGTCTTCATGAGTAACCTCCTAAGCTATGTCTACCCACTATTATACGTTATACGGAAAAAAATATTAAAAAGAAGACCCGCCCTTCACTGCATTAACGCAGCGAGGGACGGGCCTTCGATTTTTGATTACATTTTTTCAGGGGCTGCAACACCGATCAGGGCAAGTGCGTTTTGAAGCGTTACCCGTACGGATTTGACGAGTGCCAGGCGCGCTGTTGTAAGCTCGCGGTTTTCATCGTCCAGCACCTTGTTGGCGTTATAGAAGCTGTGGAATGCAGATGCAAGATCATTGATGTAGTTTGCGACACGGTGCGGTGTGCGCTTCTCAGCTGCATCGGCGATCATCTGCGGGAATTCTCCCAGCTTCTTCAGAAGGTCGATTTCTTTTTCCGTTCCGATCAGGCTCAGGTCGATGCGGTCTTCAGAAGCAAGGCCGGACTCTTCTGCCTGACGCAGGATCGAACAGATACGCGCATGTGCGTATTGTGCATAGTAGACAGGGTTTTCATTGGACTGTGACACCGCCAGGTCCAGATCGAAATCCATATGGGTATCCGCGCTTCTCATCGCGAAGAAATAACGAACGGCATCCAGGCCGACTTCCTCCACAAGCTCACGCAGCGTTACCGCTTTACCGGTACGCTTACTCATCTTCATCTTTTCGCCATCCTTATAAAGGTGAACAAGCTGAATCACTTCTACTTCAAGCTTCTCGCGGTCAAAGCCAAGCGCTTCGATCGCCGCTTTCATGCGGGGGATATAACCGTGATGGTCCGCTCCCCAGATGTTGATGAGCACCTCATGCCCGCGCTCGAATTTATCCTGATGGTAAGAGATGTCCGGAGTCAGATACGTATACGTCCCGTCGTTCTTGATCAACACACGGTTCTTATCGTCGCCAAGCTCGGTCGAACGGAACCAAGTCGCTCCGTCTTCTTCGTATACATGTCCGTTTTCGCGGAGCTTCGCCAGCGCCGCATCGATTTTCCCGTTTTCATAAAGGGAGGTTTCAGAGTACCACACATTGAATGGCACGCGGAACATTTCGAGATCCTTCTGAAGCTTGGACATTTCAACCTTCAATCCGTACTCACGGAAAAACTTGTAGCGTTCCTCTTCGCCTGCATCCGCATATTTAGAACCGAATTCATCAGCAAGCTGCTTTCCGATTTCAATGATGTCGGCACCGTGGTAGCCGTCTTCAGGCATTGCCACATCTTGACCAAGTGCCTGGAAATAACGGGCTTCCACTGATTTAGCCAAGTTATGGATCTGGTTTCCGGCGTCATTGATATAGTACTCGCGAGTCACCTTGTAGCCTGCTTTTTCAAGCACATTACAGAGGGAATCACCGACAGCAGCGCCGCGGGCATGTCCAAGGTGAAGGTCACCGGTAGGGTTCGCTGAAACAAACTCAACGTTGATGCGCTCCCCTTTCCCTGCATCGGACAATCCATATTCGTGATCCTGATCGAGAATCATCGGAATCAGATCCGTCAGGTAATCGTTATTCATAAAGAAGTTGATGAATCCAGGTCCGGCAATTTCCATCTTTTCAATGGAAGCCTTTGATTGATCAAAGTTTGCCATGATGTCTTCTGCGATCATGCGCGGCGCTTTTTTCGCTACACGCGCCAGCTGCATCGCCATGTTTGTGGAGTAATCCCCATGTGACTTTTCCTTCGGTGTCTCAAGGATGATATCCGGAATCTGCTCCTCTGTTGCAAGACCCGCTTTCAGAACCGCTGCTTTTATTTCGGATTTCAGGTTTTCTTGTACTTTTTCGACGATATTCATGCGCCTATTCTTCCTCCTTAAAATTGATCGACATCTCATAATCCCCGACCGAGCTGCCCTGCATCATCAGCTCATATGAAAGGTTGAAATCCCCTTCTGCCTTGGACAGGTTTTTCGTATGTGAAAGTTTCTTTGTTTTTGTCGTAAGCAAGAGTGTCCCGAGCTCGCTTTCATAGGAACCGTTCATCTCTTCCTCTTCGTTAAACACCATTCTCATCTTCACGGCACCGCTTCTTAAGATCAGTGCCTGCGTATCGGTGACTTTGACGATTGTATGGATGGTCCCTTCTTCCTGGACTTCGTCGTACTTCAGGAAAAAGGCATCCCCTTTTTCATAGTATCGCCCAAATGATACGAGCTCAAAAGAGTCGCTGTCTTCACCGATTGTGATATTCGTTTTTAAGTGAATTTTGACAGGCGTGGATTCAGTATTGAATTCTGTCAAACCACTCACATCCTTTTCTATTTTAGGGTCCGATCGTGGAATTGGTCCGCCTTTGTTGGCGGGCGGTCTTCCTTCTAACTTATTAAGTATAAGAAGTATTGGGTGAAAATGCAATGAATGGGGGTGAGTTTTGGGTTGGAAGTTTGTGAAAGTTGTGATGAGCCGGCTTCTTAATTCCAGGTACCAGGTTTCGTCTTCTTTATACCGCTGTTGATTTCCGTGGAAGACTTCGCTTTCCGCGGGCGAGCGGGGAGCCTCCTCGGCATTCGCCTGCGGGGTCTCCCCTGCTTCGCTTTTCCCGCAGGAGTCTACGTCTTCCACTCCAATCTACAGCTGGTTTCGTTTCATACTACTATAGAGCCTAATAATTCTGTTTGAGACTATAGAGCTGCTACCCTAATTCAATTCATTTTTACTTTTCTTTCATTCCCCAGATCCCTTAACGTACTCTATCCCACTCTATTTTTCAAAGAGGCACTATTTCTCCTTATAAAAGAAATAGGATCACCTCATAACAAGGCAATCCTATTTTAAATAAGTTATTTCACCCAGCCTAAAAGCATTTCACGAATGAGTTTGCTGGCTGTGTTGGCTGTTTGTTCGGATGGGTCGTAGATTGGTGCTACTTCGACGAGGTCGGCACCTACTACGTGGACTCCGGAGTGCGCGATCTCATGGATGGATGCAAGCAGCTCCCTGGATGTGATCCCGCCGCAGTCCACGGTACCTGTTCCAGGAGCGTGGGCTGGGTCCAGTACGTCGATGTCGATCGTGACGTAAACAGGACGTCCTGCAAGCGTCGGAAGGATTTTCTTAAGCGGCTCGAGCACTTCGAATTTCGAGATGTGCATGCCGTTTTCTTTTGCCCATTGGAACTCTTCCTTCATGCCTGAGCGGATTCCGAAAGAATACACATTTTCAGGTCCGATATGCTCGGCGATCTTTCGGATCGGAGTCGAGTGGGAAAGCGGCTCTCCCTCATACTCTTCACGAAGATCCGTGTGAGCGTCCATATGGATGATCGCCAAATCCGGGTACTTCTTCGCAACAGCCTTCATCACTGGCCATGAAACGAGGTGCTCCCCGCCCATGCCGAACGGGATTTTCCCGTCGCCTAGAAGCTGATCGATATAATCCTCGATCATATCGATGCTGCGCTGAGGATTTCCGAACGGCAGCGGAATATCGCCGGCATCGAAGAATTTCACTTCTTCAAGCTCGCGGTCAAGATATGCACTGTATTCTTCAAGTCCGATCGATACTTCACGGATGCGGGCAGGGCCGAAACGTGAACCCGGACGGTAGCTGACCGTCCAATCCATCGGCATCCCGTAAAGCACAACCGAGCTCTCTTCATAGGAAGGATGACTCTTAATAAACACATTACCTGAATAAGCTTCATCAAAACGCATCTTATTCACCCTTTCTTTATCGATTATTTCGTCAGGTCTTTGACGAATTTAGGAAGCACGAATGCTGCGTTGTGCAGTTCCGGCGTGTAGTATTTTGTTTCGATTTCGTGGAATCGTTCTTCAGGCACTTCGATTGGATCATGTTTTTTAGATCCGATCGTGAATGCCCACATGCCGCTTGGGTAAGTCGGGATATTCGCTGTGTACAGGCGTGTAACCGGGAAGATTTCCTTCACATCACGCTGTACCTGGCGGATAAGGTCCGCTTTGAACCATGGATTGTCACATTGAGCGACAAAGATCCCGTCTTCTTTAAGAGCTTTAGAGATTCCCGCATAAAAACCTTTTGTAAACAGGTTTACAGCTGGCCCTACAGGCTCAGTGGAATCGACCATGATGACGTCATATTCATTTTCGCTTTTCGCGATATGCATGAAGCCGTCGCCCACCTGGACATCGACGCGCTCGTTTTCAAGTTCGCCTGCGATTTCCGGAAGGTATTTCTTTGAGTACTCGATGACTTTTCCATCGATATCGACCAATACGGCTTTTTTCACGCTTGGGTGCTTCAGGACTTCACGGATGACACCGCCGTCGCCGCCTCCTACTACCAATACTCTTTCCGGGTTCGGGTGTGTGAATAAAGGTACGTGTGCGACCATTTCGTGGTAGACGAATTCGTCTTTTTGGCTTGTCATGACCATGCCGTCAAGGAAGAGCATGTTGCCCCATTCTTCTGTTTCAGCCATTTCAAGGTATTGAAAATCCGTTTGCTCTGTATGTAAAGTCTTTTTGATTTTCATTGTGATTCCGAAGTTTTCTGTTTGTTTTTCTGTGTACCAAAGTCCACTCATTGTTTCTACTTCCCTTCTTATAATTATTTTATCGCTATAAACTGCCCGATCGCCGCTTTTGATTTCCGTGGAAGACTCCGCTTTCCGCGGGCGGTTGGTGAGCCTCCTCGGCTTCGCCTGCGGGGTCTCACCTAACTCGCTTATCCCGCAGGAGTCTGCGTCTTCCACTCCAATCAAAAGCTGGATCCGTTTGAAAACTAAATAGCTATTATGTTTATTCTAGCTGAAAACCTGTTACTGCAAATTATCAAATATGCTTAACCTTCCAAATTCAAAGTCACTTAACATCACAGATATTGATTACAAAATAAATAACGTCATCGACAGACGTCATTTTTATCCTTCCCTATCATGATAAATACAAACATGAGAAAAAGTATAGTGGAATCTAGCAAAAATTCAAGTGAAATTTTTTCTATTCTAGTACGTTTAAAAACTCTGCAAAGCTTTCATACTGATTATATATACCAGAAGTTTATCGGAAGGCCCGTCCCTCGGTGCTTTAACGCATCGAGGGACGGGCCTTGGGGAAGGGAACCCGGGGACGGATTCTCATAGAAAACTATTTTATAAAAAAGGCGGGAAAAGGGATGGAACTGATTACTCGTTCGAGAATGGAGAAAACAAAAAAATATGTCAGGGCAGCCGTTATTCTGTCTCTATTATTTTCTGTCCTGATGCTGATCGGGCTCATCGGGGTGCTGACGTATGCGAAGATTCAGGGTCCCCCGCCGCTCGCGGTCCCTCAGTCCACGCTCATTTACGGGGAGGACGGCAAGGTGATCGGCGAGACGAACACCGGCGAGAAACGCTACTGGGTGAATCTCGACCAAATCTCACCGGCCCTCGTCGAAGCGACGATTTCAATAGAAGACAAGAATTTCTATCAACATTACGGATTTGATATAAAAAGGATCGCCGGCGCCGCACTCGCCGACCTGCAGGCAATGGCCAAGGTACAGGGGGCGAGCACCATTTCCCAGCAGTACGCCCGCAATCTATTTTTAACGCATGATAAGACGTGGAAACGAAAGATTTCAGAAGCCCTTTATACACTTCGCATCGAAATGAACTATAGCAAGAAGGAAATTCTCGAGGGTTACCTCAACACCATCTATTACGGACACGGCGCTTACGGGGTCCAGGCTGCAAGTCAATATTATTTTGGAAAAGACGCAGACAGGCTGACACTGGCGGAGGCATCCATGCTTGCGGGGATCCCGAAAGCACCTTCCTACTATTCCCCTCTCGAATCGATGGAGAATGCCAAGAAGCGGCAGGAGCTCATACTTGATTCTATGAAGGAAGATGGTTTCATCACGAAGGCGGAAAGTGAAATTACGAAGGCAAAACCAATCAAGATCAACGGGCATCATGCCCATCTAACCGTGGAAACAGCGCCATATTTTCAAGATGTCGTTAAAAACATCCTCCGCACGGAACTGGGGCTTGAAGAACGAACAATCGAAATGGGCGGTCTCAAAGTTTACACAACGCTTAATACAAAGCATCAGGAAATAGCTGAAAAAGTGGTCGACGGGCAGATTGAAGAGGAGTCCGACATCCAGCTCGGGTTTGTCTCGATGAATCCTAAAAACGGCTACGTCACTGCGATGGTCGGCGGCCGGAGCTATGAGGAAAGTCCTTTCAACCGCGCTGTTCAAGCCATACGCCAGCCCGGTTCGACGATCAAGCCGCTCCTTTACTATTCAGCACTCGACCAGGGATTCACGCCTGCCACCACGATGAAAAGCGAACTCACCACTTTCACGTTTGACGGAAATAAAAAATACGCGCCGCATAACTACAATAATAAATATGCGAACGATGATATCACGCTTGCCCAGGCGATTGCTCTCTCCGATAATGTCTATGCCGTGAAGACCCACCTGTTCATGGGACAGGACACCCTGCCGAAAACGACAAAGGAGAAATTCGGCATCACCACCCCGGTTAAAAAGTATCCGTCATCCGCCCTCGGAACATCGGGAGCGAGGGTGATCGATATGGTGAACGCCTACAATATGTTCGCCAACGGCGGCTACAAAGTGAAACCGGTCTTCATCACCCGTGTGGAAGACTGGTCCGGGAACGTCATCTATGAAAAAGAAGTGAAGAAAGAGCAAGTCCTCGATCCGGACAAAGCCTACGTCATGACTCACATGCTGAGCGGAATATTCGATCCGAAGCTGAATGATTACTCGACCGTCACCGGGATCCAGATCAGGAAAGACGCAACAAGGCATTACGCCGGAAAATCCGGTACGACCAATACCGACAACTGGATGATCGGATTCTCGCCGCAGCTGACAGCCGGGGTATGGACCGGTTATGACAAAGGGAAGGACATCTCCCTGGTGACCGATAAACTTTACGCGAAGAAAATATGGGTGGAATTCATGGAGGAAGCCCTGAAGGACGAACCCGTCAAAGCGTTCAAGCCGACCAAGGGCGTCGTCGGAGTGGCAGTCAATCCCCACAATGGCAAACTTGCCACGAAGGATTGTCCCGTCCAGCGCTTCACCTACTTCGTGAGGGGCACCGAACCGACTGAATACTGCAAAGTACACCTCGGAGAACACGAATCGCCAAAAGAAAAAGAACCATCCAAAAACGACAAAAAACCATGGTACAAAAAACTGAAAGATTGGATCTTCTAAGTTCCTTTTGAAGGCCCGTCCTGCGTTGCTTTAAAGCGACGCGGGACGGGCCTTTAGCTCGTTAAAGTTTCATTTTCATTCCTTCGTGTGTGGCGCTGAATCCGAGCTTCTCGTAGAATCGAAGAGCATCCCCGCGCTGTTTGTCCGTTGTGAGCTGGACCAAACTGCAGCCGCGTTCTCTTGCACGCTCCACCGCCCAGTTGATCATCTTGGATCCAACTCCCTGCCCGCGGACAGCAGTGGAAGTCCTCACACCTTCGATCGTCGACCGCCAGCTCCCCTGATGGGTAAGGTAAGGCGTGAAAGTGATTTGCATCACGCCTATGATTTTGTTGTCATGACAGGCCACTGTCAGTTCATTGTTCGGATCCGACTCAATCGCCTGAAAGGCTTTCATATACCCTTCCGGCAGGGGGTCCTCATAACGTTCCCTTTCTTTTCCCAATACATCGTCAGCGAGCATCTGGACAATCCTGTCCAAGTCCTCTTTTACGGCTAATCTGAATGTGATCTCCCTCTCCACCTCTACCACTCCTTACTTGTATCAATCTACTACCATCGTACCCGGCAGGCTCTCATAAGTTAATTAGAAGTTCATTATCCTCATGCATAAGTTTTCCTTATGTTTTAAATGGGGTGGTTTTTTCCGCTCTGAGTTTATCGCTTTTTTATGAGGGAATAATGGTGACAAGAAATCAAGGGGAGGTTTGGCGATGGTTAAAGTTCTGGGAACACGGAGCATTTACTCCGGACGGAATCTGTTATCGGGATTTCTATGCGGGCTCGGCCTGGTGGCATTCATTGATGAGACGGTCTTCCATCAGCTGCTTCACTGGCATCATTTTTATGACAGATCCACCACGGATATCGGCTTGGTATCGGATGGATTCTTCCATGCATTCAGCTGGTTTGCCACGATCGGCGGATTTTTTCTTTTTGCAGACCTGAAGCGGAGGAACGCCTACTGGCAGGCGAGATGGTGGGGCGGCATCCTGCTCGGCACCGGCGGCTTCCAATTATACGACGGCACGATCCAGCATAAGATCATGCGCATCCATGAAATCCGCTATGTTGAAAATGTGTTCGTTTACGATTTGATTTGGAATAGCATTGCCCTAGCACTGCTGATTGCCGGAATCATGGTGACGATCCTTACAGGCAGGAAGGCGAAGGCGGAGCTCATCTGATGAGCACGGATCACGTCCATGAAGAAGCTGCCCGGAGCCTTTTTGGGCCAACACCTCAATTGATTTTGGCCATTCCTTTTATTTGTGCCCTGATCCTTTATGTGTGGGCAGTGATCCTTTCAAACCGCCACTATAAAAAATGGCCATTGTACCGAACGGTTTCCTGGTCCGCAGGAGTTTTTCTGGCCGTTGCTTCTGTTGCCAGCCCCCTTGCAGAGAAGGCACATCACGATTTTCAGGCACATATGCTCGGACATCTTTTTCTTGGCATGCTCGCACCGCTGTTGATGGCATTGGCTGCACCAATGACCCTTACACTGCGCACCCTTCCCAGGAATAAAGCGAGAACGCTCTCACGGCTGTTAAAAACTAGGCCATTACAGGTATTGAACGACCCCTTTTTTGCTTCCATCGTGAATATAGGAGGGCTGTGGCTGCTTTACACCACCAGTTTGTACAGCGCCATGCACCAAAACATTATGCTGCATATATTCATCCATCTGCATGTATTCCTTGCAGGTTATCTATTTACTGTCAGTTTGATCTATATTGACCCAATTCCGCACCGTAAAAGCTATGCATACCGGGCTGCGGCATTGCTATGCGCCCTTGCTGCCCATGGCATTCTTTCGAAAATTATTTATGCCCGGCCGCCGGAGGGAGTCCCGGTAAATCAAGCCGAAGCCGGGAGTATGCTCATGTATTACGGCGGAGATGCAATCGATATGATCATTATTTTTATCCTTTGTCTGCAATGGTACAAAGCATCCAGACCAAAGCCGGGCGTTATCCATTTATAAAATACGAAAAACCCCGGGCTTGTGCGAACCCGGGGTCTTTCATGTCCTAGTTTATGTGCAAACTGTGCTTTAAGTGTACTTTTTTTCCAAGATAAGTACAAGATGTGAAAGTCACTTTCAAAAAAATGTCACAGTTTGTTCACAAAACAAAATGGTGTCCAAAAGTAAAGGCCCATCCCTGATAGTAAGGGATGGGCCGCCATCTATCTTATTCCGCTTTCAACGCTTCTTTCAACTCAGGCTTGGAGCGGTCCCACATGCCCTGGTCATGGTTTTTGAGGAAGTCTGCCAGGATCCCTTTTGACTTATCGTCCATGTGATCGACGATGATGTGTCGTTTGATGGATTTATCCATATGATTGACGTGCTCCGGCATCGACTTGTAGCCTCTCCGCTTTTCACGATTCATGACCATTTCACAGGCAGTCACCCCCGCATAATAAGGGCCGTCCTCCATGCGGTCAATCGTCACCCAAATCAGCCAGAACAGCTTGCCCCCGGCTGAATCCTCCCGGTTATTCGTAAATTTAATTCCTCTTTCCATCGGGCTCCGTGCGTGCATCGCACCGATTTCGATCGTCGCTTCCCCTTCTTCCACATCGATCATGACAGGAGACACATTATCTAGGCTCAGCGCCCCGACACCATAGCCTCCATGCCCGTCAGTAGGGTCACTTTTTATGATATTAAATCCGATGTTCTTTTTCTTTTCCATCGTTTTTCACTCCTTTTAGCTAAAGATTGAAAAAATCGTTCCATAAATCGTACTGAATGCCTGGCCCGTCGCACTCATACCGGTATTCAAGAACGGCCAGATCGTATATTGATCAAGCGGTGTGATCACCAGGATCAAGAACAGCAGAATGCCGTATTGTTCAAACTGACTCATTTTCACCCGGACATGGGCCGGTGACAGATCTTCGATGATCCGGTACCCGTCAAGCGGAGGGAACGGCAATAGGTTAAAGACAAATAGAAGAATATTCAATTCGACGATCATCTGAAGAAGATCGACCGCGAACGGAGGGATCCCGCCGCCCGTCACCCCGACAAAGAAATAAAATAAACCGAACGCGATGAACGCAATCAGGAAATTGCTCAGCGGTCCTGCCGCCGACACGAGAATGCCCGCCAGCCGCGGATTCTTGAACCGCGAACGCATCACCGGTACAGGCCGGGCCCACCCAAAACCGGCAATCAGTATCAAGATGGTTCCAAATGGATCTAAATGCTGAACAGGATTCAGCGTCAGTCTTCCCTGATCCTTGGCTGTCGTGTCCCCGAATTTGTAGGCCACGTACGCATGTGCAAACTCATGGACCGTAAACGCCAGCACCAATGCGATGACCACAAACGGAAGCTCTTCCAGCGAAAAGATCGAAATAGACTCAAACAAACTGCGAAAAGTATCCAAAATATGTACTCCTTTAAAAATGTTTTACTTTCTTATTCAATAGTATACCGAAAAAGTCCTGCTCATGACTTTATCATCCAAGCTTGCTTCCCCGCTCTCCCCGGATTACAGTATAGAAGCAGGGTTCTACCCACGATTGTATCAAAATCAGAGATAAGGAGCGAATCAAAATGCCTTACATTACCGTTAAAATGCTCGAAGGACGTTCAGAAGACCAAAAGAAAGCCCTCGTCGAAAAAGTCACCCAGGCCGTCAGCGAAACAACCGGCGCCTCAGAAGACAAGATCGTCGTGTTCATTGAAGAAATGACGAAGGGGCATTACGCTGTCGGCGGGAAGAGATTGAGTGATCAGTAAATCGCTTCACATGAGGCTCTGAAGTTATTGCTTTGGAGCTTTATTTCTTCCTCTCCGTATTAAGGATTCAACCAAAGACATCGAATATCCGAGCTTCTCTGCAATAGTCTCCTTGCTTACACCATTTCGATAATCACGGGCAACAGATTGGTATCTTTCCTTTTTTTTATATACCTTATGAATTTGATTTGCCCTATTCCCAGTTACTCCAAGTGTTTCACCGATGGCTCTAAATGTTTTCCCTTCTTCCCTTAGCTTGTTCACAAACAACTCTCTCTCCGTAAAATCATAATGCTGCATGTAATTTTCCTCCTATTTATAAAATAAAAAGACCGCCCTTCCACTAAGAGCAGCCCTTCATCCAATTTATTGAACAACCTTAATCTTCTTCAACCCGTCGATATAGGCAAACGCCTCATCGATTTCTTCTTCCGTATACTTCTGCTTGCTCTTCAGCGTGAAGACCTTCTCGCAGACTTCTTCTTTTGTAAGATTATCAAAATATAAAACCGTTGAAACAAGCTCCAAAAAGCGTGCAGACTGCGTATTCATATCCGTTAGGCAGTCCTTCAGGGACGGGATGTCCTTTTCATAGAGTGAAAGGAATTCTTCCCCTTCCTTCGTGACGGTGTAGCGGTACTGGTAATAGCCGCCCTTTTTCTCGCGCACCTCCGAGATGAACCCCATATTGCACAGCTCCTCGACGCGCAGGGTCAGCTCCTCAGAATAAGGGCCGTAAAAATGAAATTGGAATTTTTCCTGAAACGGGAAAGCGAGCTTCTTGGCGATGAAGATCATCTTCTGCAGCTTCTTCCTTCCCACCACTTCGCCGGACGCTAAAAAGGCACTCATCAGTTTTGCATGTTCTTTCAACAATGTACGTCATCTCCTACTCCTAGTATTGCATCAGTGATTCTCCGTTGGCATAGGTGTCGGGGCTGTCCTGAGATGTGGCCTTCGCACAGATTGCGCGAACCGCTCATCCTCACAGCCTTTTTCTAAGAAAGTTCCAGAATCGTCCGTATCTGTCTCTTTATATTCTTCTTCGTTGATTCGTCGTATAGTAAATCCACTGGATAGTATAATTTATGGTCGGTTCTGCGCTTTCCCGAGATGGAATCCACGATATCCGATTCCCTCGAGAGCTCCCGAAGCTCGTCATTTCTCATTAAAAGATGGATCGGAAGGCGTTCCTCTTCCTCACCCGGCCGGTAAAAATCGTATGGAAGATCAGAAGATGAATCCACGACCAAATAATACTCGGGGTCGATGCCCGCTTTTTTAAACAGGGTCTCAAGCTCGCTGTGCTTCTTGTATTCCTTCGCCGGATCGAATTCCACGTATTTGAAGAGGTTGCGGTTCATGAACCGCTCGCATAAATCGCGCAGGATCCCGTCCTCTTCTTCCTGCCAGATCTGAAAATAATACATGATCACCGATTCATCGAGCTTCAAGTAGTCCTGGAGAGCAACATCCCCTGTAAAAAGGGAATAAAAATGAAGGGGCTTCTGCTTGAAAGAGTATCCCGTTTCATGAAGTTCCTTCGCTCTATGTAAAATCTTCGTCAGGATGACCTCTGCACTTCGCGTCACAGGATGGAAATAAACCTGCCAATACATCTGGTAGCGGCTCATGATGTAATCCTCAACGGCATGCATCCCGCTCTGCTTTATGACGACCTGATCTTCTCGCGGCCTCATTACACGCATGATTCGTTCCATGTCGAAGTGTCCGTAGCTCACACCCGTAAAATAGGCATCGCGCTGCAGATAATCCATGCGGTCGGCATCGATCTGGCTCGATATCAGGCTCACGACGAGCTTGTTCTCGTACGTCTTCGCGATCACCTCTGCCACATGCTTCGGAAAATCCTTGCCTACTTTGGAGAGAACCTGATTCACTTCCGTACTGCCGAGAATGATGGCCTGAGTGAAATGCTCATGATCCAAGTGGAACACTTTTTCAAAGGAATGTGAAAAAGGTCCGTGGCCGAGGTCATGAAGCAATGCAGCACAAAGGGACAGCAGCCTCTCCTCCTGATCCCATTCGGGTCTGCCGTCAAAGACATCGTCGACAATGCGGCGGATGATTTCATAAACCCCAAGGGAATGGTTGAACCGGCTATGCTCCGCGCCATGGAAGGTCAGATACGTCGTTCCCAGCTGCCTGACCCGTCTGAGACGCTGGAACTCCTTCGTCCCGATGAGATCCCAAATCACGCGGTCTTTTACATGAACATACCGATGAACAGGGTCTTTAAATACTTTTTCTTCATGTAATTTCTGCTTGGAATACTCCATCTTCTACCCTCTTCCTAAACTAGCATATTTCTATTATAGCGACTTTGTACCCGGTCTTCATCTCGAATTTTGTCGAAAAAAATATAAAAATGTCCCCTGAACAACTCACACCGGGCACTCCGTCACCCTCCAAAAAAATTTCAGCTTTCTTACCATCTTGACAAACATTTTCATCCTCTTTCCATTACTTCTCCATCCCTTAAATATTTCCTTCCAACAGGCCGCGTAAACCTTTTTAACCCAATCCATGTCCTAGACCTGAATGAATGGCCATTCCGCGCCCCTTTTACATTGAAAGAAGGTCTTAAAGCAGTTTAAGGTAGAAAAGAAAAAACTCCCTTAAAGGAAGTTTGCTGAACCAAACATTTATTTCTTCAATTTCTTTTCGATCTTTTCCATTAATTCTTCTTCCGTCAATGCCGCTACCGGACGATTATTGACAAAGGCGAATGTCTTTTTGCGTCCTGGACCACAATAGGACTGACACGCAATATCGATCGGTGCGTCCGGATCCATCTCTTTTAATTTGGGAATCAAAGTCTTTAAGTTAACGGCCTGACAATCATCGCAAACCCGGAATTCGTTTGCCATCTGCCAACAACCCTTTCTATCTATCGAATCATTTATTTACTAAACATCGATTTATAGAATACAGTTTTCTGCAAGGATTTGCAAGAGAGTGTCGTTTCCAGGTTGTGGTGACTCACCTGCCACGGGTGGTTGATTATGGAAGCAGTTTTGGGGAGATGGCACCCCTCACAATATAAGTGAATTGGTTTAACCGAAACCAGCGTTTGATTGGAGTGGAAGACGAAGACTCCTGCGGGAAAAGCGAGACAGGTGAGACCCCGCAGGAGCGCAGCGACGAGGAGGCTCACCGGCCGCCCGCGGAAAGCGAAGTCTTCCACGGAAATCAATAAGCGGCATTCAAAGAACCGAACAACGAAACTACCAACTTCAAAAAAATTTTAACATATTCGTATAAAAATCTATAAAACTGCCCATCCTTTTATCAACGAGTCATTTAAGTAAATTATGGGAGTTGAGATGAGAATGATGAAGACAAGACAGGATGCCTGGACTGATGAAAATGATTTACTATTAGCCGAAACCGTCTTGCGTCATGTACGCGAAGGCAGTACACAGCTAAACGCGTTTGAAGAGGTTGGAGATAAACTGAACCGCACATCCGCAGCCTGCGGGTTCCGCTGGAATGCAGTGGTCCGCCACCAATACGAGAAAGCTTTGCAGCTGGCAAAAAAACAGCGCAAACAGCGCCACCGCCTGCTGGGGAAAGATCAGGGCGGAAAGAAGAAGCTATTATACAAGCCGCCTACACCTTCATATGAAGAACTGGATGCTATGTCTCTATCAATGGCTGAAGCGGAAGAAGAAATGGAATTCCAATTCGAGGATTATGTACCGGCAACTGAACAGCTTTCACAAAAAGCTGAACAGCAGGAAGTTGAAGTTTCAGAAACTGTGGAAGAGCAGCCCGTTGCCCCGCAGGCACCAGCAAGCAAGCACATGGTGAACCCATCCGCCCTTCGCGGTGAAGTCACACTTGAAAAAGTGATCGCCTTCCTGCAAAATATGGCGCAATCCAGCGTAAACTCGGATATCGTAAAAATCGAGAATCAGAGATTAAAACACGAACTCGCTGAGATTAGAAGAGAAAACAAAGAGCTTGAAAAGAAGGTCGCCGAGCTCGAAACCAACTCTGTCACGATGCAGGAAGACTACGAAACACTTATGCAGATCATGAACCGCGCCCGCAAGCTTGTCCTGTTTGACGAAGAAGGCGAAGCAAAAGCACCGCGCTTCAAAATGGACCGCAACGGAAATTTGGAGAAGGTCGCAGAGTAACATGTATAGTGAGCCCCCCTTTTAATAGGGTTCCCAAGCCAGTATGCCTTTTGTAAGAAAGGGTGTGCTGGCTTTTATTGATTTTGCGGCATTATGAAGGGGTATTTTCCCCTCTTTTCAAATGAATCGGAAATTTTATGGGCGGAAAAAATATGGATATGGGCGATATTTTATTTTTAAGGGCGGAAAAACATTTTTAAGGGCGGTATTTTATTTATAAGGGCGAAACAGGACACTCAAGGGCCTATATACAACACGGGGTATGCAACCAAAACATAAATCGGACTACTGACAACCCATAACCCAATCTAACCGACCTCAAACTCTACCATTCTCAAACCCCGTCAACCTATACGTCCGATAACCTCCACAATAGTGATAAAAACAGCAGATGCTCCAGCTGCACCAATCACCGGCAAGGCGAACAGCTTCTTAAACCTGATCCAGACTGAATCCACTGCCTCCTTATCATAAGGGACGACGGCGAAAAAAGGGCTGTCCAGCATTTTTCTGAACAAACTTTTCAGCCACGACTGGATGAAAAAAGCAAAGCCGGCAAAGACGATCCATTTCAGCCATATCGGCAGGATGATGACCGCTGACATCGTCAACAAGAAGACCTGAATATAAAGCGTAAGATAGTTTCTCCTGAGGAACCCCTTCACCAGCAGCTCAAGCAGGCCGTCTTCCTTTGACCTCCTCCCCTTGAAGAGACGCTGTGAGTCGCGGAACACATGGAGCGGCCGGCTCTTCTGATTCTCCGGTTCCTTCTCCACTTCCATAGAATACGTTAAAATGAGTTTGATATATCTGACCCTTTCCCGCCCCTCGATTTCAATTTCCTTCATGAACCAGCGGTCGGTCCTCGGCATCTGCCACAGGTGGTGAAAAATGACCGCCGCTGCCATGGATAGACCGATGACACCTGCAGCAAACGATCCACCATTCGTCACCAAAACCGCTGCTGCCGCCGCAAGCAGCACGAACGCCGCCAGCTTGACCGTTCCCTTGGAGGTGAATTTTTTCACCGTCATGAAAAGCAGTCTGACCGCAAGCACCGCTGCCATCAAAGGGTACACCTCGGAAACCTGCAACCCGTATATGCCGGCAAACAAAGGCATTGCAATCACACCTGCAGCCAGGACCCGTATCACCGAGTCCACTACAGAATATAAAAAACTATATCGTTTAAAAGGGTAAAGAAGGTCTTTTTGCTGAAGAAGGTATAGCAGGTCTGCCTCCATTAAATAGGTCCTGAAATTCCCGCTTGCTGTCACGAACAGAATCAAAACAAACAAAACATGAAAGGGCAGCCGGCCGCTCCAATAAAGTTCACTGTGCTCCCACATATCGGCGTAGAGGAAGGGAGCCGCAATCAGCACCGGAATGACCAGATAAACGACGATTGTCCAGTCGAGGACCGACTTCATGACGCCCCATTGATAGTTCCACTCTGCCGCCAGCCTCCTCCTGAACAACGTGCTAGCCCGCATGACTTTCACTCTCCGTCAGCACATCGAAACAATCAAACAATGATCCCTCCATTAACCCGCTGTCTCTCCGGACTTCAGCCAATTTCCCCTGTACGACAAGTTTTCCGTTTGAAATAAGGACAAACCGGTCGCAAATTTTTTCTGCCGTATCCAGCACATGAGTTGACATCAAAATGCCGGCCCCCCGCTTTTTTTCTTTTGTGATCAGCTGCAACAATTTTTTCGTGGCATTCGGATCAAGCCCCATGAACGGCTCATCGATGATGTATAAATCGGGCTTCTTCAAAAAAGCCAGGATCAGCATGACCTTCTGCTGCATCCCTTTCGAAAAGCTCTCCGGGTAATGGTGGATCCTCTGTGATAATTGAAAAAAGTCAAGCAGCCTTTTTGCTTCAAGCTTAAAAGCCTCTTCGTCGACATCCAAGGTCGACATGAGAAAATCAATATGCTCCCAAAGTGTCAGCCGGTCGTAGAAAATCGGCCGCTCCGGTATGTATGCATAATCCCCCACTTGAACCGTTCCATTTACATGCTTAAGGATTCCCAGAATCGATTTGATCGTCGAACTTTTTCCTGCCCCGTTCGGCCCGATCAACCCGACAAGCTCCCCCGGCCCGACCGAGAACCGGATATCCTTCAGCACATTCGAACCGCCTTCATAACCTGCTTCTTTAATATCAACTGTCAGATACACTCTGATCTCCTCCAATGTGAAGTAAGATGTTATCTCAAAGTACGAACACAAATCATAAAAGTTTCAATTTTTTACCAAAACTCAACAAAAAAAGACCAAACGTCCTAATCGGTCATTTGATCTTTCTGCTGCGTATTTAGTTACCCAATACCTTCTCATTCCGTTCCACGACTCTTTGATAATACATTTCATACATCGTATACTCTTCACCTTGAAGGGCACTGGAGTAAATCTCACCGCTGAGCGTCTTCAACGACTGCAGGAACCGGAGCATCACATCCTGTACGGTCAGTTCCGCGCCGAGCAGCTCCGATAACGAAGCCATCACCTCAGGGCGGATGGACGGAAACGTGAACTTCGTCTGTTCTCCCCTGAGCCCTGTTTCATAAAACCGCCGGATCAACTCTGCCCGCTCAGAACCGCTTCCATTTACACACAGATAGATTTGCACAGCCACCCCGTTCCGGATGCGCCGCTGTGAAATCCCGGCAAACTTCCTGTCACCGATGCTCAGATCATAGCTTCCCGGACAGTACGACTCTGTGATTTCTTTCGCTTCCATCTCGACATCGAAATCCCTGAACATCTCCTGAACAAGCAGCCACATCGCATCATAGCCTCTATTGATATCGATCCCTTTTTCCGAGTCAGGGAATACCAGAGACAAATTCAGGACCCCCTCATCCAGCACAACCGCCAAACCTCCGGAGTTCCGCACAATATATTGATAACCCGCTTCCTCCAACGCGCTTAACGCTTCAGAAAGAAACGGCAATTTCGTATCCTGTATACCAAGCACCACCGTCTGATGATGGACCCACGAACGGGCAGCCGGATCAGATTGAACCGCTCCCACAGCCGTACACAATGTATCATCCATTGCAAAAGACTGCAGCGCACCGAACATCGGCCCGAGACTCGACTGATCGATCACCCTCCACCGTTCCTGACGAAGCAGTGCATATGCTTTTTCCTTATCCATAACGCTTCTCCTTCACTGAAAACATGCGGGTTTATTATAACATAAAATAGGGGTGGGAGTGCCTGGGTCTTGGTGGGGTAATGGGTGGTGCGGCTCGATGGGTGGGTGCACCGGATTGGTGCCAGGAACAAATAGGGCGATTTGTTCCTGGCACAATGACACCGGTTTGTTCCTGGCACAAAAGGCGGTATTTGTTCCTGGCACAGACCTCTTATTTGAGCCTGGCTCAATCCGTTCAAAACGAGCCTGGCTCAGATTACCCATCTTGAGCCAGGCTCAAATCAACACAATCGAGCCAGGCACCACCCCCATATAATGAATGTACCTGGTACAACACCCTTCACTTGTACCTGGTACAAATCAAACCCAATGTACCAGGTACACACCAAACACCCCACAAAAAAAGCCGGACCCTCACTAAGAGTCCGGCTTTCCACAAACCATCATTACAGCGCCTGAGCAGCCGTAATCAATGCCAATTTATATACATCTTCCTCATTGCACCCGCGGGAAAGGTCGTTTACAGGAGCGTTCAATCCTTGAAGGATCGGCCCTACTGCTTCGAAGTTTCCTAGGCGCTGAGCGATTTTGTAGCCGATGTTTCCGGCTTCGAGGCTTGGGAATACGAATACGTTCGCATTACCTTTGATGTCTGCGCCCGGGGCTTTTTTCTCTGCAACGGACGGGACGAATGCCGCGTCGAATTGGAATTCTCCGTCTACTGTCAGCTCAGGTGACTTTTCTTTTGCAATCGTCACGGCTTCGACCACTTTTTCGGTTTCTGCTGATTTTGCAGATCCTTTTGTGGAGAAGCTCAGCATCGCAACTCGTGGGTCGATGTCGAACATGTCTGCTGTCTTTGCACTTTCCACCGCGATTTCAGCCAGGTCCTGGCTGTCAGGTGAGATGTTGATCGCACAGTCGGCGAATACGTATTTCTCTTCTCCGCGCACCATGATGAACACGCCTGATGTTTTGCGTACGCCTTCTTTTGTCTTGATGATTTGAAGGGCTGGGCGGACCGTGTCAGCCGTTGAATGGGCAGCACCGCTCACAAGTCCGTGTGCTTGTCCAGTGTACACAAGCATCGTTCCGAAGTAGTTTCCGTCAAGAAGGATTTTCTTCGCATCTTCTTCCGTCGCTTTCCCTTTGCGGCGCTCGACGAAGCTTTTCACAAGGTCGTCCATGCCGTCGAATCCGGCCGGATCCACAAGCTCGCAGCCGTCAAGCTTCACGCCTGATTGATTGGCCACCGCTTGAACTTCATCGACATTCCCCACTACGATCGGAGTCAATACGCCATCGCTTGCCAGACGGGAAGCCGCGCGTAAAATACGCTCATCCTTGCCTTCCGGGAAGACGATCTTCAGTTCTTTGCCTTTGATTTTATCTGTCAGTGTCGTAAATAAGTTACTCAATAGAGGAACCTCCTTGATTTATACATATCCATTCTTAGAATACTCTACTCATATAGGAATTCAAGGAAAAGGGAAAATGTATTCGGTTACACCGTTAAAGTCTTTGTTTTCAAAAAATTCCGCTTCACCTTTTATCCTTCCTATACCCGATACAGCATGCAAACAATCCCTTATGTAACACCTTTTAGTGTGTTCCGTAAAAGCGCTTCCTATCCTATAATTGTGCCATTTTAACGACATTTGGGTTTCCCATTCTTACTCTTTGACCAAACTATGATATAGTGACATTGCAAGGCTGTTTTCTATAAATTGTTGCTCTACGTACTTATCTATAAGTTTGAATGAAGAGCGTGATCGTGCTCTTTTCGAAATCAATCTTTTTAACAGTCATGGACATATAACTGAAAATACCCAAATTCCGGTATTTTCTTGCGGGTAATGCAACAAAATATGCGAAAAGAGCCTAAATGAAAAGAACTTTAAGGAGTGATTGAACATGCCAGAACCAGCACAAACATTGGACGGTTGGTATTCACTGCATGATTTCCGTGCGATCGATTGGACTACATGGAAGATGCTTCCGAGTGAAGAAAGAGCAACGGCGATTGCTGAATTCCACCGTTTCTTAGATAAGTTGAATACGACTCAGGCTGCAAAAGAAGGAAGCCATGCCCTTTACACGATCGTTGGGCAGAAAGCGGACTTCATGCTGATGATCCTGCGTCCGACGATGGAAGAACTGAATGAACTCGAAAACGAATTCAACAAGCTTAAAATTGCTGAATTCACGATTCCGACATTCTCATACGTTTCTGTCGTTGAGCTTGGTAATTACATGCCGACTGAAGGCGATCCTTATGACAATCCGTATGTTCAGGAGCGCATCTACCCGATCCTTCCGAAGGCGAAACACGTCTGCTTCTATCCGATGGACAAGCGCCGCCAGGGCAATGACAACTGGTACATGCTTCCGATGGACGAGCGCCGTTCACTGATGAAGAGCCACGGCATGATCGGCCGTCAATATGCCGGCAAGGTAAAGCAGATCATTACCGGTTCTGTCGGTTTTGACGATTATGAGTGGGGCGTTACGCTATTTGCCGATAACGTTCTTCAATTCAAGAAGCTTGTATACGAAATGCGTTTTGACGAAGTAAGCGCACGCTACGGCGAATTCGGTGCATTCTACGTTGGTAACCTGTTAGAAGAAGAGGGAATCTCTAAGTTCCTTCATGTATAAGAATGAATTAAGCAGTCCGTTTTGGGGCAACACCAAAATGGACTGCTTTTTTGCGTTCTGCAGAACCCCGCTGGTGATTCCCCTTAACAATTTCATTTTACTTCCGATATAAATATCTGGGTTTGCAAGTGGATTAAACAGAAAATAATCTGGGTATTGATAAAAGTCGGATTACCCCGCTTACCTGGAAATATCAAGATGAAGAGGAGAAGGATAACATGGAAGAATACAACATTACACTAGATTCAATTAAAGACCGAGTGAAAAAGGGCCGAATCACCGTGGAAGAAATAGAATGGCTGATTGCAAAGGCTGAAGAAGACAATAAAAAATAGACCGAAAAAACTCTCCCGGTCCACTAAAAATTTTACCAAAATATTCTGCCGTACCGGGAGGGGGCCTTTCTGCCTCAGTTAGACAGAGAAATAACAAAAACAGTAAAGTGACCCGAAAAGGGCACGGCCTGACTCATTTTATTTCAATCGTATTCAGCATCTTCAGCATCTCCGGAACAATCCCTTCCGACTCCTCCGCATTCCGGTAATGAATCGTGAATTTCAACAGAACGCCATCCACTTCTTTAACAGCGACGTTCATCTGCACCTCGGAATCGTGTGCGTGAAGCACAAAATCAGCCTCTTTGTAAAATGGCAGCGAATTCTCCGTCTGGAGTTCAGTGACTTTGCCCAACATCTTAAGCTGTTCGTGTGCCTGCTTTTTCAATGAACCGATCTCAGCACCAGAATCGATCACTTCGACTCTTGTAAAATAGTAGTCGTCATTGGCTGATTGAAGGATGAATCTCCGTGGTTCTTCCGCCGTGTAATAATATCCGGTATAGGGAGTCAATCCCGGAATGACCTTATCGGCATCGTATCCCGGTGATTTGTCAGGTGTGACCTTATTCACCTTCAAGACCTGACCGGCAAAAATCAGGCTGCTTTTCAATCCGTTTCTCTTCTTCAGTTCTTCCACTGTCAGTCCGTATGTCTGACTGATTCCCCATAGCGTGTCCCCCGGCCTCACCAATACAAACGTTGGAATTTCGAGCTTCTGCCCTATATAGATCGTGTCTGAATTCAGCCCGTTCACGTGTTTTAATTGCCCGACCGTTGTTTGATGCTTTTTAGCGAGGCTCCATAACGTGTCTCCTTTTTTGACGGTGACCACTTTTCCAACCTGAAGCTTGCTTCCTGCATAGATCAAGCTAGAGTGCAGGTTGTTGCTCTCCTTGAGTTGGTCGACAGACATTCCATACTTTTGCGATAAGCTCCAAAGCGTATCCCCTTTTTGGATCAAATGAAAGCCTGCCGCTCCTGCACTCGATACACTCAGCGCAGATATGGTCAAAGCAAGGAAAGCTGATTTAAACATGTTGTTTTTCTTCATCTTTATTCCCCCATGATGTGTCTCTTGATGTGATTCCTACTTCATTAGACGCCTGAAAAAATCACAAGTTACGTGGAGATGAGCCCATTTTATACAATAGGCCCGGTCAAATGGCCGGTTCCGCAAGTTTTGCCGGGTAATCGTTAATCTGCCCAATTATAAGAATATCTTTTCGTGCCCGGACATAGACATGAAATAGTGAGACAGAAAGCATCTTCTAAAATGAGGTGGGAAGATGGCTGTTGTACCTTTTAACGAGAAGGAAGTGAAACTCCTCGCTCGATTGATGAGGGCCGAAGCCGAGGGTGATGGTCAGCTTGGGATGCTGATGGTTGGAAACACGGGGATCAACCGTGTAAGGGTGCGATGTCTGGACTTCAAGGATATCAATTCGATACAACGGATGGTGTTTCAAAAACCGGGCGGATTCGAAGCCACACAAAAGGGTTATTTCTATCAGCGGGCAAGGGAGAAAGACATCAATCTTGCCAGAAGAACAATAAGAGGCGAAAGATTTCACCCTGCGTCAAATTCGTTATGGTTCTTCCGGCCGGAAGGAGACTGTCCCGCCAAATGGTTCAATCAATCCAACTCCGGCCGCTTCAAGGCACATTGTTTCTTCATTCCAACCAGGCAAGATTGTCCAAAGGCCTATTAAACTGACAGGCTCTCTTTAGACAGAAACGTAAAAATCATGATTTTCAAGGAGGTATATCACTTGTCAAATCAAGAATTCAACCCATATTACCAAGGGTATCAAGCGTATGATCCTTACCGTCAATACTATGCCGGTGCCGTAATGCCGCAGCAAGGGCAGGTTCAGGGGGCCCAGCAAGGACAGGGGCAATATATGCAGCCGCCTGCACAGCAAAATGCCCCGGGACCGTCGCAGAACATTCCCGGCATGCTCCCTGTCGAAGAATCTTATATCGAGAACATCCTGCGCCTGAATAAAGGAAAAGTGGCGACTGTTTATACGACGTTTGAAAACAACACACAATGGAATGCGAAAGTATTCAAGGGCGTCATAGAAGCGGCCGGCCGCGATCATCTTATTTTAAGCGATCCCCAAACCGGAATGCGCTATCTGATACCGATGATTTACTTGGATTACATCACCTTCGACGAAGAAATCGAATACGAATATCCGTTCAACGGGACCGGATTGACAAGTTATTCCCCGCGGTAATCCAAACCTCAAGTGTTCAAAATCCAATTTTGAACACTTTTTATTTTTTGAAGGCCCGTCCCGCACTGCGTTAAAGCAGCGCGGGACGGGCCTTGTTTGATAAAAAAAAGACCGACTCCATGGTCAGCCTTTCTTATTATTACATCGTCTTTGCAGCAAAAATCACGAGAAGGATCCACCCGGCAAGGAAGCTCACGCCTCCGAACGGTGTGATCGCTCCGAGGATCTTGATGCCCGATATGCTCAGGACGTACAGACTTCCTGAGAAAAGAATCGTCCCGATCAGCATCAGCCAGCCCGACCAGGACAGCAGTGACGTCGGGGAAACCGTCCCCATCAAGACACCGATGATGATGATCCCGATCGCATGGAACATTTGATAAAGGACCCCTGTATTCCAGGTGTCTATGTATTTCTTCTCGATCTTGCCTTCAAGTGCATGGGCACCGAACGCCCCCAGGCCCACTGACAAAAACGCACTAAGCGCTCCGATGATAATGAATGTTTTCATGGCTCTACTCCTCCGCATGTATTAACACTTTTTTCATATGGGAGATGCCCTCCCTCTTACGAATCCCGTGGATCAAAAATCAAATAATGAATCCCCGTTTGCCCCGTCGTCCGTTTCCAGCGGTTCTTCTTTCTGGACCTGAACCGGTCTCTGGACAGGCTGTTGTTGCTGCTGCGAAATGAATGGGACTGTCTGCTGCGGTTGAAGGGGCGCAGTGAAGCTCCCCCCTTGGTTGTTTTCTTCAAGCAGGACTTCACATAACACTTTAATCGAATTTATATGCTCTCGAATCTGCTGGGATTTCTCGGCAGATTTCGCTTTAGCCAATTCTTGTTCCATTCGTTTCATGACGCTTTGATGAGGAATATTCATTCCGGTCCTCCTTTCACTTTCGAAAGCTTACGTTCGTTATCTACATCATAATCCTAATTGTAAATGGGAGAATAATCAAATATGTTCTTATTTTGATTTAGGCGCAAACTTCAAACACGGACTTCCCGATGACTGGAGGACGACCATGGACGGCATCGCTTTCGTCTTGAAGCCGTACCCTTTGCAGCCCCTTGGATGGGCAGGTTCCCATGTAGTATAAAAATAACGGCAGTGAAAGCAGTTGATCCGCTTTTCTTTTTTCATCAAACTCGCCTCGCCTCCTGCTGATACGCTAAAACCCCTCATTTCAGAAAAATGAAGGGTTCCGGATTGTTTCACGTGAAACAACCTTCCTTATTCAATGCACCAATCGATTTCCTCCAACCCTTGCTCTTTTAAAAATTGATTCGCCTTCGAGTAGGGCCTGCTCCCGAAGAAACCACGGTGGGCAGACAGCGGGCTCGGGTGAGGGGCAGCAAGGATTTTGTGCCTGGATTCATCGATCAGGGCACGCTTGCTCTGGGCCGGCTTCCCCCATAAAAGGAACACCATCGGCTTTTCGCGGTCATTCAGCAGCCTAATCACCCTGTCGGTAAACTCCTCCCACCCTTTGCCGCGGTGTGAGTGAGCTTTTCCTTCCTGCACCGTCAAAACGGTATTCAACAGCAGGACACCCTGTTCAGCCCATTTTACGAGCGAGCCGTGCTGCGGGATCTCACATCCGATATCCTCATGGAGCTCCTTATACATGTTGCGTAAGGACGGAGGCAGCTTGATGCCTTTTTTTACTGAAAAGCTGAGCCCCTCCGCCTGATTCGGTCCGTGATAAGGGTCCTGCCCCAGCAAAACTACTTTCACATCCTGATAGGGTGTATAGTGAAATGCATTGAAGATATCGTACATGGACGGATACGTGGGCGACGATTGATATTCACCCTTTAACCATTCTCTTAATTTCAGATAATAGTCTTTCTGAAGTTCTTCCTCCAGCACCTCAGACCAATCATTATTAAAAATAGCAGAAGACAACGTGCGACATCCTTTCTACTTCTCGTACGTGATGGTCACTTTATAGCCTAATTGTTCAAAGATGCCCTTTAATGACTTTTCGGCATTCTTCTCAGCAGCCTCCAGCAGACCTTGCTCGACCGCTTCCTGACTGATCAAATCCTTCGCCACATCGGCAAGGGCGAAGCCTTCATTCCAATCGACGTCACTTCTGAAAACCCCTTCCACTGAAAAAGTTTTAATATTTTCAGTATCAATGGATGGCTCCTGAAGGATCTCCGCCTGCGGGAGCGTCAGTTGAATCTCTTTCTTCTCTTCATCTACCACTATATCGTTTTTATCAATCTGCTGTAAATCCACGCCTGCGAGCACCGTCCCCGGTACCACCATCAAAAGCTTCCGCTTCGTGCCCGGGATGTCGGCACTGATATCTTTTCCAAATAACTGATTATCCTCCTGCTCAATGACCGCTTTCACGAACCCTTGAGCCGTCGCCAGCGAACTCATTTCCTGAATGCGTTCAACAAACGACCCTCTTTCTTCTGTAAAAGTGGAACCACCCAGCCATGCGTACATCCCGATGGCGGTCCCGCCTGCCACTAATATGATCAAAAGCAGAATGAGCAGCAGCCGATTCTTCCAAAAGGAAAGAACCGAGGTCATCAGCTTCCATGAATTCCTGTTGCTTCTACTTCTATAATCAATAGCGGCCGTGGCGCTTATTTCTCTCTCATTCGCTTTTAACTCTTCCAAAATCCCTTCCATTTGCCTGATCTTTTCATATTGTGTACTCAACCACTTCACCTTCCTTACTTCTATTATAAGAAAATCTGTCGAATCTTGGAAACAATTATTCTCGCAAAAACAGTTACTAGATTATGGAAGTTTTAAACTATTTTCAGCGGGAAAAGCAAAAATAAGAACATTTGCTAGACTTAACATTACTTCATTAACGAGTTCCAGCAGTTTATTGGAGTGGAAGACGAAGACTCCTATCAGAAAAGCGGAAGGGCTTTGCTCAGAGGCGTGGGGCATAAGACGAAACGGCCACGAAGGCGTTTTTTGCCTTCTTGGTCGGTTTGGCTTATGACATGTGCCTCTAAGCCCTGCAGCTGGACAGTTAAACACCCTATAGGATTTGCAAGGAGGCTCACGGGGCACCCGCGGAAAGCGAAGTCTTCCACAGAAATAAACTGCGGTGTTGGAAAAACAATTTTCAGGAGGTTGAGAATGTATGTATAAAGTAGAAGTCGTTGAAAATGTAGTAGGAGCAAAAACAAAAATCGAGACGTTAACAGCAGAAGGCTACACGAAAGAAGATATTTATGTCTTTGCACACGACAAACATCGTTCAGAAGACATCACTGAAGGCACAGGCACCGAATCCATCGGTGTGAAAGAACAGGGAATGATCGAGAGCATGGGTAATCTGTTCAAAAGCCGCGGAGACGAGCTTCGAGACAAGATGAAAGCAGTCGGCATGAACCGGACGGAAGCAGACACCTACGAAGAAGAACTCGACAAAGGCAAACTGGTCATCGTCGCCAGCAAAGAAGCAAAAGCCAACAACCCAAGCCCGTTCTAATCATTTGAGTGGAAGGCCCGTCCCGCGACGCGTTAAAGCAGCGCGGGACGGGCCTTCTTTTTACGAAAAGAAAGAACATTTGTAATTACGCCGGCAGTATTATATCCTTTATTCAGACAAAAAATGGACACGACACTAGGAGGTAATCACCCATGACATTGAAAAAGACCCTAACGATCGCAGGATCCGATACGAGTGGCGGAGCAGGTATCCAGGCAGACCTGAAAACATTCCAGGAGCACGGAGTATACGGAATGACCGCCCTGACGACAGTCGTCACGATGGACCCTAATAACCACTGGCACCACAATGTCCATCCGCTTTCAATCGATACACTGGAAGCTCAGTTGGAGACGGTGCTGTCCGTCGGAATCGACGCAATGAAAACAGGGATGCTCGGCACGGTCGAAATCATCGAGCTTGCTGCTAAAAAAATCGATCAATTCGGCTTGGATAAAGTCGTGATCGACCCGGTTATGGTGTGTAAAGGGGAAGACGAAGTGTTGAACCCTGAAACCACGGATGCCATGAGAGAGCACCTCCTTCAGCGCGCGACCGTTGTGACGCCGAACCTGTTTGAAGCAGGTCAGCTGGCCCAAACCGGTCCGATCAAAACGGTTGACGGTATGAAGGAAGCCGCAAAGAAAATCCATGACCTCGGAGCGAAGAACGTTATCATCAAAGGCGGCAAGCAGCTGGAACATGACAAAGCCCTTGACCTCTTCTACGATGGCAGCGAATTCACTCTGTTGGAAGAAGAAAAAGTGGACACGTCTTACAACCACGGCGCAGGCTGTACCTTCGCCGCTGCCATTACATCCAACCTTGCGAACGGTCAGGATGTGAAGGAAGCCGTTCAAAACGCGAAGAAATTCGTTACAGCAGCGATCAAGCACGGTTTTAAATTGAACGAATATGTAGGCCCGGTTATGCACGGAGCTTATAATCGTGTAGAAAAATAATATTGAATTTGCAGTATTCGGGTGCCAGGCACAGATTGGATGATTTGTGCCTGGCACTTTTTTATGTGTAATGGCCGGAATGATGAATTAGTTGATAAAGATTTTTCGACAAGTTGCGCAATTAATTGGATTATGGCGCAATAATTTTGAAAGTAGCGCAATTAATAAATAACCGGCGCAATTAACTCTAAAGTGGCGCAATTAATATTACTAAATTAATATTCCCTTCTCATCGTCTGTTTTCAAAGCATTCTTAGTTAAGAATTTTTATTAAAATGATCATTTTCCTCAGTAAATAGAAATAACTCACTGAAAAACAAAGGAAAAATTGAAAAAACTTTTTAAAATGACGAACAGCTACTTCGATCCCGCCTCACCTTCCCACCTCAAACCGCCGCCCCCTCACAAACAGACTTTTCGCATTCACGGAAAAACTTTAGTAAAATGGAACATAATACGTAAGAGTCATTTCTGTACTCAAGGAGGAAATGGAATGGAACCGATCAAGATCGCTGATGCGCAAGGATTGATCAATCAATTTGCCCGTCAGGATGTCTACATACATTTGGAAACGACGAACGGAGCGTACGCCGCTCACTTCAACGAAGGCTTCTTCAACGCCGGAGCCTACATCCGCAATGCGAAAGTCAATTATGAGCATGGGAAAATCATCGGGGACGGACCTTTCCGTGTCGGATTGAAAATCGAGATCGGCTGGATTTATGCGGAAGGCCTCACCCACTACGAAATGGACGAACACGGCCGCCTGTTGATGGCCGGCCACGGTGCTGACGGGAAGCTTGCTGTTGCACTGGAAATCAGCCCTACTCCGTTTAATTAAGAAAGGAGAGAAAAGAATGGAAAAAGAAAGAAGAGTCCTTGTCATCTTCCCGCACCCGGATGATGAAGCATTCGGCGTGTCCGGGACGATTTCAACTCATATAAATAACGGCACCCCCGTCACGTACGCCTGCCTTACACTCGGAGAGATGGGACGGAATCTCGGGAATCCCCCGTTTGCAACGAGGGAATCACTGCCCCTCATCCGAAAAAAAGAACTGAAAAAAGCAGCCGAAGCGATGGGTATCGAAGACCTGCGCATGATGGGCTACCGCGATAAAACACTCGAATTCGAAAACGACGAAAAACTCGCGAATATGGTAACGGAACTGATCGAAGAGCTCGATCCTTCACTCATCATCAGCTTCTACCCGGACTACTCTGTACATCCCGATCATGAAGCTACGGCAAGAGCAGTCGTCCGTGCAGTGCGCCGCCTTCCGAAAGAATCGCGTCCCAAACTGCACTGCCTGGCTTTCTCCAAGAACTGCCGGGAAGAACTTGGCGAGCCGGATATCGTCATCGATATCACACCGGTAAGGGATCAAAAGATCGAAACATTGAAAGCCCATATCTCGCAGACAGCCTGGATGCTGAAGGACCTTGAAAAAGGCATGGAAGTGAACGATCCTGAAGCACTGAAATGGGTGACCACCGAAAACTTCTGGAGCTACCAGTGGGAAAACGATAAGGTAGAGTAAGGTCTATATTGAAAATTGAACACATAAAAAAAAGCATGGGACATTCGATGAATGTTTCATGCTTTTTTTATCTGGACAAATCAACAAGCTTAAAAATGAGTGATTACTCACTTTACAAACAAACCCAAATCATTTATATTTTAAAGTGAGTAATCACTCACTAACACATAACAACCTCTCGAAAGGTGTGAGAACATGAATTCTATCATTCAGTTAAACGATCTTTCCAAATCATTTAAAACGCAGCATGTATTAAAGGATGTGTCCCTTGATATCCAGCCCGGTGAAATCTACGGCCTGCTCGGTCCGTCCGGTTCCGGCAAGACGACGCTGATCAAAATGATGATCGGTCTTGAATTGCCTTCAAAAGGCAGAGTCACATTCAAAGGAAACACGCTGAAAGCGAAAGAGCTGTACCCGTCCATCGGGTATATGGCGCAGTCCGATGCCCTGTATGAAGAGCTGACGGCCAAGGAGAATCTGGCTTTCACGGCTTCTCTTTACGGACTCAAAAAAGCGCAGCGAAAACACCAGATTGAAAAAGTGATGGAGATGGTCGACCTTCTCCCCCACCTCGATAAGCCGGTCCACCAATATTCAGGCGGCATGAAAAGAAGGCTGTCACTCGCGATCGCGCTTTTGCATGACCCTGATGTCCTCTTTCTCGATGAACCGACCGTCGGGATCGATCCCGTTCTCAGGAAGGAGATTTGGGATGGATTCCATGCGCTAAAAGAGGAAGGCAGGACGATCATCATCACGACACACGTCATGGATGAGGCAGAACGCTGCGACAGGCTCGGTCTCCTGCAGCATGGGGAAATCATTTCGAGCGACACGCCTGCTGCCATCAAAACGCAATACGGCGTCAATTCAATAGAAGATGTATTTCTGAAAAATGGAGGTGTTCCCCTTGAGAATTAACGGTTTCGTCGTTCGTATCATCAGACAGCTTTTCCGGGATAAACGGACGCTCGCCCTCATGTTCCTGGCTCCCATCTTGATTATGACGATGCTTTCGCTTGTCTTTTCTTCAAACGATTATGAGGCAAAAGTGGCGGTCATAGATGTTCCCCAGCCTCTTGAGGCTAAGCTTGACCTCAAAGATTTTGAACGCTTTGAAAACAAAGATAAAGCCTTGAAAGCGATGGAAGACGGGGAGTTGGACGGGTATGTCACGTTTGAAGATACCGCCGCACCTCACATCGTCGTTGAAGGAAGCGACCCGTCGGTAAACGGGGCCGTGATGAAGAAGGTCCAGACCCTATTCCCTTCCCAATCTGCGAATCTATCAGAGGGAGTGACGTTTTTATATGGAAATGAAGACATGGGGATGTTTGACTCGTTTGGGCCTGTCCTGCTTGGATTCTTTGTGTTCTTCTTCGTATTTTTGGTAAGCGGGGTTTCTTTTTTAAGAGAGAGAACAACCGGCACGCTTGAGAGGCTGCTGGCTTCCCCGATCAAGATTTGGGAAATGGTCGTAAGCTATGTCATTGGTTTCGGGATTGTGACGCTCTTGCAGGCTGCGCTGATTTCCTGGTATTCCATCTATATTCTCGACATGATGATGGCTGGAAGCTTCTTTAACGTATTGATTGTCATCGTACTGCTTTCATTTACTGCGCTGACACTAGGAATATTGCTGTCCGCTTTTGCTAAGAATGAACTGCAAATGATGCAATTCATTCCGATTGTCGTCGTGCCGCAAATCTTTTTCTCCGGATTGTTCAATCTGGATACGATTTCGGAATGGCTCAGCTGGGTGGGACCGTTCACCCCGCTCTACTATGCAGCCAGTGCCCTGCGGGATGTGATGATCAGGGGGTTCGAGTTCAATGATCTGCTTTTCAACCTGGCAGTCCTTGCCGGATTTTCACTCCTGTTTATCACCCTAAATGTTGCAGCGCTTAAAAAATACCGTAAAATATAAGGTACAACGACTACGTTAGGGGTTTACGCATGTCTGAAGAAAAAGATGTTTTCAAACAATTATTCGAACAGGAAGAACCGTTTACGGAGAAGCAAAAGAAGATCGTGGAAGCCGCAATCGAGATGTTTGCAGAGAAGGGCTATGCCTCTACGTCGACAAGCCAGATCGCCAAGAAAGCAGGTGTCGCCGAAGGCACCATTTTCCGCCATTATAAAACAAAGAAGGACCTGCTTCTTTCGATTGTTTCACCAACCATGGCCAAATTGATCGCGCCCTTCGTGATCCGCGATATCAACAAGGTATTGGACGCCAAATACGAACGCTACGAAGATTTCCTGAAGGCGATGATCCTGAACCGCCAGGAGTTCCTGAAGGATAATATGACCGTCTTCAAGATCCTGATCCAGGAAATTCCTTTCCATTCAGAACTGAAGGAGCAATTCAAGGAGCACATTGCTCAGAAAATCTTCGATAAATTCACCGCCCTCGTCGATCACTACAAAGAAAAAGGCCAGATCATCGACCTGCCTTCGCCTGCAGTGGTGCGCTTCTCGGCGACAAGCATCTTCGGCCTTCTGCTCGTCCGCTATGTGTTCCTGCCTGAGGAAGAGTGGGATGACGAGAAAGAAATCGAGATGACGGTGCAGATGATTATGAACGGTGTCGGGAAAGGGTAATAGTCAAGAGCCTTGGGTTTGTGCCCGGGGCTCTTTTTTCAGACCCGTTTTACCGTTCGGTTTCACGGGTAACATACATTACATAGTAAAAGGAGGGAGCATGATGAACTTTCCATTTCATGATAAAACTCTGGACGGACAGCATATTTTAATTACCGGGGCGACCGGAGGAATCGGTTATGCCGCGGCGAAAGCAGCCGTTTCAGCCGGTGCCCGCGTGACGATAACGGGCAGGAATGAGGAAAAATTGAGTGAGGTTAGGCAGGCTTGCGGCGAGGATAAGGTATTCGCGGTGAAGGCGGATTTGACCAAGCCCCAGGCGCGGGACCAGCTCGTTGAGTTTGCCGCGAACGAATTCGGCCCGATCACCGGGCTCGTCAACTCGGCCGGGGTCGGCGGCGGGGACATCGTTGAAAGCCTGTCTGAAGATGATCTGCGCGGCACGATGGAACTCAATTATTTTTCACTGGTCGAGCTTACACAGTCCATCTATAAAAGCATGAAAGAGAACGGCAAAGGGGCGATCGTCAATATTTCTTCCCTCTCTGGACTCCGGGGAACGCACGGAAACTCGGCGTACAGCGCATCCAAGTTTGCGGTTGTCGGCTTCACACAGGCATTCGCCCTCGAAGCCATCGAACAGGGCGTACGTGTTAATGCGGTCTGCCCGGGCTATGTGGATACCGAAATGGGCCGGAACGCCATCAAGTCCAAGGGCGAGCGCCACGGCCGCAGCTACGAGGAGCAGCTGGAGCTTGCCAAAGAGAGTATCCCGTCCGGCAGGCTGACTTCTCCTGAAGAAGTGGCGAACACGATTGTCTATCTGTTGAGTGATGCCGCCGGAAACATTGTTGGTGAATCGGTCAAGATCTCGGGCGGCAGCGTGATGCGCTGATTTTTCTTCTAGAACCCGTCGCTTTTTGAAGCGGCGGGTGCCTTATTTAAAGCGAACACTGATTTTTTTATAATAAGACGGCTGATCTTATCAAATTTCTTCCTATAGTTGTCCTCGTTCAGCACTTTATTTTCAACTTCAGGAGATTTCTTTTCAACTTTTGCTTATTTATTTTCAACTTTACCTCTTTTCTTTTCAACTTTTACCATTTTATTTTCAACTAACCGAATCAACGCTTCCAGCCTCCTTTTTTAGCTAATCCTCCCTTTCCACCCAAAAATTAGTCCCTTCCACCCTTCACAAAAATATCCACTCTATAGTTTAATGAATAGTACATTGGAACGATATTAAACAATGAGGTTGTCATTTTTTTAATGAAGGTTTCTTTATATACTAAAAGCAGGAATAGTATCCGCCGCTTTTTTTTTAAACATTTAACCGAACATACGTTCTAATGGTGGTGAAAAAAATGGACTCATTGAAAGAGAGATTTTACCGTATCTATCCGGATTTAAGAGGAAATAAAGCAGTGGAATCGTTTATGACCCGGCCCGAACACCAGGAACTTTTGAAAGAATTTTTATCGTCGCCAAGCGCATCGGCGGAGGGTTGCCTGAATGAAGCTTTCAAGGCTCATTATTTCGGAATCAGATTCACTTCCTATGTCAGTTCATCCTTATATTTTCATAGTGTCAATTTTGATAAAAAAATCCGCCTTCACCGCGGCAGGCAGCTGCTGACCCTTGATCAGCCGCTCGGCGGGGAGGAAGACGGGACGTTTAAAGACATGATTGCAGACACTGAAGAGCACCTCACCTTGCCCGTACAAAGCCTGGAAGATGCCATCAGTGATGAAACACTGCTGCATGCCTACAGAAAACTCACCGACAGACAACGGAGGATTCTTGACCTTGCATACGTAGAAGAGTTAAGCGATACGGATATTTCTAAAATTCTGCGTGTTTCCCAGCAGGCGGTCTCTAAATCCCACAAAAAAGCCCTGGCCAAATTAAAAGAAGAATTAGAGAAAGGAGAACAAGAATGAACGCACTTTATGACATGGTAAAAGAAGCGCAGGATAACAGCCATTATGAAGTGGACGTGGTGCATACCTTCGAGCCAAAAATTAAAAAGTCGCTGCGTTTGACTCATCAGGAAAATCGGGAAGATCTCGAACAGGAACTCAGGATCAAAGTGATCGGGTATGTACGAAGCTACTCACTGGAAGATGTCCCCGGACTGTTTGATTTAATGAAATGATCAGAGTCACTCTATTTAAACTGACTTAAGATGAAGAAGGACAAGTAAACACGGCGCCCCTCGTGTTTATTTGTCTTTTTTTGTTCACTGACAACCCTCCCTCCCCAGAAAAGTTTTTGAAGATAGGTTGTAAATCCCCTCCCTTCGTCTTCTTTATAACGTGTAAGGCAAGCAAAACAGAGTAAGCGCGGCAGGGATGGCCGCCCTTACCCTGCATCCCTTTTGGCTGTCTCACCGCCCAATCCCGCACCCCACCGCTTTAAAGCACCGCGGGACGGGCCTTCAAATCATTCAATCTACTAATCTACTAAACCTGAGGGAGAGATGCTTTTATGAACTGGACTAGAACAATGAGAAATGGTGACTCCGGCAGTGATGTAAAGGAACTTCAAATCCGCGTTGCAGGGTGGGCTTCTGATTCTGCTTCACAGACCAAGGTAACAATCGATGGAGACTTCGGACCGGGAACGGAAGCCGCCGTGAAGCGATTCCAGCGCGCATACGGGCTTTCGGTTGATGGCATTGCCGGCCCGCAGACTCACACTCAGCTGAATGCCCTTGAAAGCAGCGACGGCTCTACCGCCCATTTCAATTTCAGTGAATTCCACTCAAAAGACGGCAGCGGTTTTTCGGGCGGGAAAGTCGGTTCAACCCAGGTAAAAGAAAACGTCCGCCGCTTGATGTACAAACTTGAAGCTCTCCGTAAGAAGCTTGGCAATGTTCCAATCACCATCAATTCCGGCTTCCGCAGCATCAATCACAACAGCAATGTAGGCGGTGCTTCGAACAGCATGCACACATATGGAGTGGCGGCAGACACCGACCCTTCAGGCAAAACACCTTCCCAAACAGCCGAAGCCGCAAAGACATGCGGATTCAGCGGCATCATCACATACAATACATTTGTCCATGTCGACAGCCGAATCGAGTATCCATACGGCTCGCAATTCTGGTATTGGGCATAGAAAGGGGGACGATGAGTATGCCAAAGATCGTACTAGATCCAGGACATGGCGGGAATGACCCGGGAGCGACGGGACACGGCCTGCAAGAAAAGCAGCTGACCTTGACCATTACAACTAAGGTCCAGACCCTTTTGGAAGAACAATATATCGTTGACGCCATCTTAACGAGAGATTCAGATGTCTATATAGGATTATCAGAACGGGCCCAGTTTGCCAACGGGCTTGGTGCAGACTACTTCGTCTCCTTCCATCACAATGCAGGAGGCGGGACAGGGTTTGAAAGCTACATCTATCCCGGCACCTCCGGGACAGAAACGGGAAGACGACAGGACGTCCTCCACGCTGAAATCATGAAATTCTATTCAGGCTACGGCCTTCGTGACAGAGGACAGAAAGAAGCAAACTTTGCTGTCCTGAGGGAGACCGCGATGCCAGCGATTTTACTTGAAAACCTATTCATCGACCATGCAGGCGATGCTTCCTATTTAAAAGATCCTGCATTTATTCAAGGTTTGTCCCAGTCCATTGCCTCAGGGATTGCAAAAGCAGTCAACCTTCAGCCTTAACCAGATCTGACAGATCTACAGAAAGCATTACCGAACAATTCCTAAGGAGGTCTCGCAATGGAATATTCTGTGTTCATTCAATTACTGGGCAATTTCGGTTTTCCGATTGCAGTCACTCTTTTTCTGCTCGTCAAACTTGAAAAGAAACTCGAACAACTTGAACTTGCCATCCACGCCTTATCCAAAGCCTTTTCAAAACAAGAAGGCAAGATCGATAAGTAGAAGCACCTCAACGATTGAAAAAAGAGAGAGCCGAAGCGGTTCTCTTTTTTTTTATGGATTAAATATAGTTCAGTCAGTCATAATAGGATGATAAAATCGATGATGATTGCATGTCTTTGAAAATTGAAATGATTATGGTTTTAAACGTATAAAAGCCTTCCCTGTTATTTTTCGCAGGAAAGGCTTTTTCTCATTTATTCTTCCATCGTCAAAGAACCCAAATCCACTTCGTACAGCTTATCATCATTTGCCTTGGGGATTCCCCGGCCGTCGGTGTTATTCGATACAAAATAGAGGGTGTCCCCTTCGACCAGTACGTCACGGATCCGGCCGAACCCCTCGATCAGAGTCGTCACCTCTCTCGTCGCAGGATCAAAGAGTTTGACACTCTGTCCGCCAAGGGCGGCAAAAACGAGCTTATCCTTCCAGAAACCTGCTCCCGATGGTGCCCATGAAGGCTCTCCTGAATGGGCAAGGGGTGACACCATCCCTTCGGCTGTTTCGTCTCCGGTGATCTCCGGCCAGCCATAATTCTTCCCGGCCTGGAGGAGGTTCACCTCATCGTAGCCGTTAGGTCCGTGCTCTGTGCCATACAATTCCCCTTCATCATTCCAGGCCAGGCCTTGAGGGTTGCGGTGGCCGTATGAATAAACCGGGGAGTCCCCGAACGGATTGTCATCCGGGATGCTGCCGTCCAGGTTGATCCTCAGGATTTTGCCTCCAAGGAAGGACAGCTCCTGGGCTTTTTCTTCCTGGGTGGCATCCCCCGTGGTGATGTAGAGCTTCCCGTTCGGCCCGATTTTCAGCCGGCCTCCGTGATGATACTGTGCCCCGCTTGGGATCTTATCAAGGAGGACCTCTGTTTCATTCCAAGCCTCTTCTGACCTTTGGAGCACCACCACCCTGTTATATGGTGTTCCGTCTTCATCGTTATAGGTGTAGTAGGCAAACGCCTGCTGATTCTCCTTGAAATCAGGATGAAGGACCAGCCCCATGAATCCTGCTTCCGGCTGACTGGCAAGCGGTTTGGAGAGGTTTACTTTCTTCTCGGTCTGCTTGCCGCCCTTGATTTCAACGATACCGCCTGTCCGTTCTGTCAGGTAGAAATCCTCTCCATCCTTGACAATCGACCATGGAATGGAAAGATTCTCGGCCAATACTTTATGTTCAGTTTCGCGCTTGCTGACTGACTCGCTTTCTTCTTCTTGTTGTCCTCCGCATGATGCCAGAATGAGCAGAAGTCCGATCGTCACTGCCAATCTTTTTTGAAATAAAATGGATCTCATCGGTCACTGGCTCCCTTTTCATTTTTTCATCAGTATGGACAAGTTTTGAAGCGTTCAATCTATTTCACAGGGGATTGAAGGGCCTCCCTGATGGCTTTGGCCACGCCGTCTTCACGGTTAAGGGCTGTTTGATACGTACAGTATTCCTTGATTTCATCAAGTGCGTTCCCCATGGCGACCGGTCGGCCAACCACTTTCATCATCGACAGGTCATTCAGGTTATCGCCCATTGCCATCGCCTGCTCCGCCGATAATCCTTTGTCCTTTAAAAGCTTCTGCAGGGCAAAGCCTTTTTGCGCGTCAATGCTGTTCACTTCCAGGTTTTCCTTACCTGAGGAGCTGACCGCGATCCCCCCGATGCCTTTCAGCTTTTCATTCGCTGCCTTCAGCTGATCATCGTCAAAAGAAAAAACGAGGAATTTATATACGAGCTGGGATTCGTCATTAAATATGTTCCCATAATCTTCGACAAGATTGATATGACCTTTTTCAAAACGTTCACGCGCGGCCTGCCTCACTTGTTCCTCGGTCACTTCAGGATTGGCTGTCGTAAAAATATCGACGATCAGTTCAATGCCCATCTCATAGTTTTCCGTATAGGTACCTTTGTCTGTGTAGACTTCAAAATAAATACCTGTTTCATTCAGGGCTGCTGCGATATCTTTGGCGTGATCAGACTGGATGCCGGCCTGATGGATGATTTCTCCGTCCTTGTTTCTGACCTCTGCACCATTTACACAGATGATATCGCAGAAAATGCCGGCATCCGCCAGGACGTATCGCGCTTCTTCGTAAGAACGCCCCGTTGCCACCATGAATTCAATTCCTTGCTTTTGAGCTTCTAGGATCGCTTTTTTATTGGCTTCACTGACTTCTTGATGTTCATTTAATAATGTTCCGTCCATATCGCTGGTTATGCTTGTAATCATTGTCCGTCACCTTTCATTTCTGTATTTTTCTGATGATGTTTTATTATAGCTTTTGCTCTCTGTGCTTTTGTTATTTAGTCATTGTATCAAAACACTTTCATTTTTAACATTCTTCCGCCTTTATGCATGTTATTTGAATGTTCATGCATGTTTTGGTTGAGGTTGGGGTATGAGAATAATAGGCAGGTACGCACAAATATAAAAGGAGGGATTCTGCATTTGGAGAATCGTACATATTTAAATAAAGTTTTTTGGATATCCGGAATTGTCGTTGCCATTTTAGTTGTATTTGGGGCAGCATTTCCTAAGCTTTTTGCCAAAGGGGCAAATGCAGCTTTTGGTTTCACTACATATGCATTCGGATGGTTTTACTTATTAGCCGTTCTCATTTTTGTATTATTTTTATTGGCCCTGGCCATCAGCAAGTATGGAAAGATACGTCTCGGACGGGACGACGAGAGGCCTGAATACCCGTTCTTCACGTGGATCGGGATGTTATTTTCCGCCGGATTCGGTATCGGCCTTGTTTTCTGGGGGATTGCAGAGCCGATGAGTCATTTTTTTGAAACCCCTTATCCTTCGACAGAACCACTGACGAAAGAAGCGGCACGTCTTTCGATGGCTTATTCCTTTTTCCACTGGGGGCTCAGCCAATGGTCGGTGTTCGCAATCGTTGGACTGATCATTGCCTACTTCCAGTTCAGGAAAGGGGAGAACGGCTTGATTTCCACCTCCCTGTCCCCGATGTTCGGCAAGCGTAAACGCGCCAAAGGAATTAAAAACACGATTGACATCCTTGCCGTCATCGCGACCGTCATGGGGGTTGCCACGTCACTCGGACTTGGGATCTTGCAAATCAATGGCGGGCTGAATACCGTATTCGGGATGGATGACAGCACCCTCTCACAATTATTGATCATTTTGGTGCTGTTGATCCTCTATTTGACATCATCCACTACTGGACTCGACAAGGGGATCAAATGGCTCAGCAACCTTAATCTGTCACTGGCTCTCCTATTGATGGTCTTTGTCTTTATCTCCGGACCGACCGTTTTCATCCTTAATACGTTCACGCTTGGAATCGGTGATTATATCACCAACTTCATCAGGTACAGCCTGCGCCTCACCCCTTATCAAGGCGGATCATGGGTGCAGGACTGGACGATTTTCTACTGGGCATGGGCCATCGCCTGGTCCCCGTTCGTCGGGGCCTTTGTAGCGAGGGTCTCAAGAGGACGGACCATTAGGGAATTCATTATCGGGGTGCTGGTCATCCCGCCGATGATCGCTTTATTATGGATCGCCGTCTTTGGCGGAACGGCCCTGCATTTCGACTTATTCGGGGGCACGTCCATCGCTGAAGCCGTCAACCAGGATGTGGCCAAGGCATTGTTCACGACATATGCAGAGCTGCCATTTACGATGCTCTTGAATGTTCTGTCCATCATTTTGATCTTCACATTCCTGATCACGTCAGCCGACTCGGCCACGTATATCCTGAGCAGCATGACAACAGAAGGAAGCCTGCATCCGCCGATGTTTGTAAAAATCGTCTGGGGCGTTCTCATCGCAGCGATCGCAGCCGTTCTGCTCCTATCAAGCGGCCTCGAAGGTCTGCAAACCGCCTCCCTCGTATCGGCTCTGCCATTCACGGTCATCCTGCTGCTCATGTGCTTCACCCTCTACAGACTGCTGAGGAAAGAAATAAAACCAAAGCCGAAAGTTCCTAAGAAATAACTGCACTGAATCAAATGCCCGGTTTCTCTTTTAAAGAGGGACCGGGCATTTATTATTTAAGAATGTTATTTACTGGATAATACTCAGTCGGATTTACAAATAAAGTGACATTAAACATTATTTGTAAATTGAAAGTCCTGATTGGATTAGAGCGGAAGGCATTTGGCTCCGACGGGAGATGGAGGAAAGGTCGCGACCTGTCCAGCTCCGGTGAGGAGGCTCGACTTCCTTCCCGCGGAAAGCAAATGCCTGAAGCGCAAAGGAACGGTCAACGATGTACGATCCAAATAAAATAATAAGAAAATTTATAATTTTGAAAGGGTTTTCACATATCATTATAGAAGAATAGGAAATGGGATGGTTTTATAAAGAGAAATAGACAAAGGGGAGGAAATGAATTGAAACCGCTAATTTCATTATCAAATAGGATTATGCAGAGATATCTGCCTGATCCGTTTCTGTTTGTGGTCATCTTGACCCTCGTTGTGTTCGGGCTGGGGCTGATTTTCACAGACAGTACAAGCATGCAGATGGTTCAGTTCTGGGGTGAAGGATTCTGGGCACTCTTGGCATTCTCCATGCAAATGGTGCTGGTGCTTGTAACCGGTTATGTACTGGCAAGCAGTCCGGTCTTTAAACGCTTTCTGGGCTTCCTTGCTTCTTTTGCCAAATCTCCAGGCTCCGCGATTGTCATCGTGACGGTTGTGTCGATGATCGCAAGCTGGATCAACTGGGGATTCGGCCTGGTCATCGGTGCGCTTTTTGCAAAGGAGCTGGCAAAAAGGGTCAAAGGTGTCGATTACCGCTTGCTGATTGCGAGCGCATATTCAGGGTTCGTTGTCTGGCATGCAGGTTTTTCAGGCTCGATTCCATTATCGATTGCAACCGAGGGGCATCCATTTCAAGATCTGATCGGTGTGATATCGACAAGTGAAACGATTTTTGCTTCATTCAATCTCATTATTGTTGCCGTTTTATTCGTCGTCCTGCCGATTACGGCGAGGCTTTTGATGCCTCCGAAGGATGAAACCGTAACGGTCGACCCTTCATTATTCAATGAGACAGCTGCGACCGTTGAAACGGGCTCGCTGACTCCTGCTGAAAAAATGGAAAACAGTATGGTTCTTTCCATGATCATAGGGGTTCTCGGTGTGCTTTTCCTTGGATATTATTTTGTAAAAAATGGGTTTGCCCTTAACTTAGACATTGTAAACTTCCTGTTCCTGTTCCTCGGAATCATTTTCCACGGGACTCCGCAACGTTTTCTGGCTGCGGTTCAGGAGGCGGTCAAAGGAGCGGGTGGAATCATCATACAGTTCCCTTTCTATGCCGGGATCATGGGAATGATGACTGCATCAGGTTTGGCAGTGGTCATGTCAGAGGCGTTTGTATCGATTTCAAATGATGTGACGTTCTATTTCTTTGCATTCCTCAGTGCAGGAATCGTCAACTTCTTCGTGCCATCGGGGGGCGGGCAATGGGCCGTTCAGGCTCCCATCATGCTCGATGCTGCCCAAACCCTTGATGCTTCAGTGGCTAAAACAGCCATGGCAGTGGCCTGGGGAGACGCTTGGACCAATCTGATTCAGCCGTTCTGGGCATTACCGGCCCTTGCGATTGCCGGATTAAAAGCTAAGGACATCATGGGGTATTGCGTATTTATACTTGTCATCAGCGGAATCATCATTTCGCTTGGATTGCTATTTTTATAACGTAATTGATGAGGCTGGCTTCCATTTAACCGGCCAGCCTCCGTCAACTGCAGGATTCTATTTATTGGCATAAGCAATTTGGTTTAGGGATGAAATGAACAGGGTAAAAATCGAATTGTGTCGAATAATCACAGCGGCTCTATTTACACACCGCGCTGCCCCTGTAGAAAACGCTTAAATGCCCAAGGCATGAATTACCACCTAGACAAACTTATATCTATACATTAAAATGAATAATGTTTCATTCGAAGCATAAAGATCATCAGAGGTGAACATATGAATCAGCAACGTTATCCACTCATTAGTCATTTACGATTTATCATTCCTTCATTAATAGGAATCTTTCTTTTTATCATTCCCATTCCTAAAGAGGATGGAATTACAATTCCGATTGCCATCTTATCCGGCTGGCTGCAGGAAAACATCGGAACATTTGTCCCTGCGATCATGACAGGTTTGATTGTTTTAACCGTGATCGGGACGTTTATTACAAAATTTGCTCAACCGGATGCTATTAAGAAGTCGCCATTTTTCTATAATCTTTTCAATGTACCGACGGTTTGGGTGATTGTAAGAGTATTAGGGGCTGTTTACGCCATCATGACCCTGTTCAAAATCGGACCTGAATGGGTATGGTCGGATGTTACCGGAGGACTTCTTCTCAATTCTGAAGGGCTTCTCACTATTTTATTCTCCGTCTTTTTATTTGCAGGGCTGTTCCTGCCTTTATTATTGAATTTCGGATTACTGGAATTATTCGGTGCTTTATTAACGAAGATCATGAGACCACTTTTCGGATTACCGGGACGTTCTTCCATCGACTGCCTTGCTTCATGGCTCGGTGACGGAACGATCGGGGTTCTATTGACAAACAAGCAGTATGAAGAAGGATACTACACGAAGAAAGAAGCAGCCATCATCGGAACGACTTTCTCTGTTGTATCAATTACCTTTAGTTTAGTGGTCATTTCTGAAGTAGGACTAGGAGACTATTTCATTCCGTTTTACCTAACGGTGGCAGCTTCCGGTTTGATTGCCGCAATCATCCTGCCGCGCATACCGCCTTTATCCCGCAAGCCTGATACGTACTACAACGGCCAGGAAGGAAAAGACACAATGGAGGTCATTCCTGAAGGCTACACGCGTTTTGGCTATGGATATAAGTCGGCGCTTGTACAGGCCAAGGCTAATAATAGCGTGACGAAATTCTTTGCGGATGGAATGAAGAACGTACTCGATATGTGGATGGGTGTTGCGCCAATCGTTATGGCGATCGGTACGACGGCACTGATCATCGCGGAGAACACACCGTTTTTCGAATGGATTGGTATGCCTTTCATCCCACTATTAGAGATTCTGCAGGTTCCTGAAGCAGAAGCAGCATCAAAGTCCATTCTAGTCGGATTTGCCGACATGTTCCTGCCGGCGATCTTCGGTTCCGGGATTGAAAGTGAAATGACACGATTTGTGATTGCGTCATTATCTGTTACACAGTTGATTTACATGTCTGAAGTCGGCGGGTTGTTGCTTGGTTCAAAGATCCCTGTAGACTTTAAAGATCTTGTGATCATTTTCTTACAGCGTACGTTCTTGACATTGTTGGTCATTGTGGCGATTGCGCATATGATATTTTGATAGTTAATCGTTTAAAACCAGGTTCCTTTTGGGGGACCTGGCTTTTTTATGTGGAAAACTTAGTTTGTATTCCTTTCGAGTGCTTTTAATACCGCTTTTGATTTCCGTGGAAGACTTCGCTTTCCGCGGGTAGCCCGTGAGCCTCCTCGTCGCTGCGCTCCTGTGGGGTCTCACATTAGCTACTTTGCCCGCAGGAGTCTTCGTCTTCCACTCCAATCAAAAGCTGGAACGGATAATAAAAAGAACAAGCTTAAACAGAGACATAAATACTGGTTGAAATACCAGCCACTCCTTCTTCAACTAAAAAAGACCGGCACGTTTTGCACCGGTCTTTCACTTATTATTCTTCTATATATCGCGGAAGCAGCACATCTACTTTTGTCCCTTTATTGACTTCCGATTCGATATGGAGGCTGCCTTTGTGGTCTTCCAGGATTTTTTGGCTGATGGTGAGTCCCAGTCCCATTCCTTTTTCTTTGAGGGTGAAGAACGGTTCGCCGAGGCGTTTCAGCCGTTCTGGCGGGATGCCTGTACCTTGATCCAGGACGGAGACGTTGATATGTTTCTCTCCGATTGTGCAGTCGACCGTTATTTCGCCTTCATTCATGGCGTCGATTGCGTTTTTTACGATATTGATGAGAACCTGGATGATTTGATTTTTGTCCCCGTAGACTACCATTGGGGTTTCCGGGCGATTTTCCTGGATGTTAATGCCTTTCAGAATCGCTTCATGGCCCATCACTTTTGTGATGTAATCAAGGACTTCCCTCATATCGAACGGTTTGAATTCCCTCATTTGAGGCTTGGATAAGATCAACAGCTCTCCCACGATTTGGTTGATGCGGTCCATTTCAGAAGACATGACGGATAAATAATTTTCAGCCACATGTTCGTTCTCTTCAAGCAGCTGGATGAATCCTTTGATGCTTGTGAGCGGATTCCTGATCTCGTGGGCAATCCCGGCTGCCAGTTCACCTACCACCGATAGCTTTTCTTTCCTTAAGAGCATTTCCTCAGCCAGTTTCTGCTGTGAAATATCCCTGCCGATGATGACGAGGCCTTTCCGGCTGCCATCCTCATAATAAAGTGGTACTTTTATGACATCGAAGGTCTTGAACTCCCCATTTGGAAGATAAAACCCTTCTTCACACCTCGTCACTTCCGCTGCTTTCCAAGACTCTTCATCAGAATCGACACAATAGTTGAAGGCGTCTTTGAAAAACGGAACCAATTCACCCAGTTCACGGTCGGTTTTTCCGATATAATCGATACTCTCCAGGTTATAGAGCTGCCTGCCGAATTGATTGACCTTGAGCCAGCGCCCCTCACCGTCTTTAAAGCACACGAAGTCGGGGAGCGAGTGAAGCAGGGTCGACAGCTGGTCCTTGTCTTCGATCAGTTGGCGATATTCTGTGAAAAAGACGGTTGCTGTTCTTTTCATCTTAAGTAAAAAGAAGCCGCCGAGTGTCAAGATCAAAAGGGATAGAATGAGATCCCAAGGTCCATCCAGCAGCAGCACGGCGAGGAGCTGAAGGATCAACAGTAAGCCGGCCAGCGCCACCAGATGATTAAATTGTTTATTTCCGATCATAACCTTATTTTGTTTCATGACACCACCTGCGCTATCTTTTTCTTTTATCATACATGATTTCTTCATTTTCCAAGTACTTTACTTGTATTATTCTATAATTCTTGGAAATTTACAAATAGGAAAATAGAGGGTTTTTATACTTGAGGTTATTTTCATGTAAGACTTCACTTCATGCAGGTATATAAAAAAAGATTGATCACCTTAACAAAAGAAGGCGATCAATCTTTCTATGATTATTTCGTTTTTAATTTTTCCAGCATGTCGGCTGTCATTTTTGCAAGATCGTAGCCTGCTTTGAAGCCCCATTCGGCTTTTGCAGCGCTTGAGTCGATGGCGTCAGGCCAGCTTTCTGCGATTGACTGGCGGACAGGGTCTACGTCGTAGTCCAGCTTGAATTCCGGCTGGTGTACGCGGATCGCTGCTGCCACATCCTCAGGTGCGATGCTCATGGCAGAAACGTTAAATGAGTTGCGGTGCTGAAGCTTAGAGGGATCGGCTTCCATCAGGTCGACGATCGCCTGAAGGGCATCAGGCATATACATCATGTCCATATGCGTTCCTTCACCGATGTAGGACGTGTAAGCGTTGTTCTTGATCGCTTCGTAGTAAATTTCCACCGCATAATCCGTCGTTCCTCCGCCAGGGAGAGTTTCATAGGAAATCAAGCCTGGGAAACGCAGTCCTCTTGTATCCACTCCGAACTTGTGGAAGTAGTAATCGGATAAGAGCTCACCTGATACTTTATTCACTCCGTACATCGTCGTTGGACGCATGATTGTATCCTGCGGTGTCGAGTCTTTCGGCGTGGTGGGTCCGAATGCGCCGATCGAGCTTGGTGTAAAGAACTTGCAGTCCAATTCCCTTGCCGCTTCAAGGGCATTCACCAATCCGCCCATGTTCAAATTCCATGCAAGCAGAGGCTTCTTTTCTGCGGTAGCCGATAATAATGCGGCCAAGTGAATGATTGTATCGACGTTGTTCTTTTTGGCGATGTCGAACATCTTTTCTGCATCCGTCACGTCCAGTTTCTCGAAATGACCGTCTTGAACGACGTGACTGTCCGTTTCGCGAATATCCGTTGCAATGACATTATCGGTGCCATATTCTTTTCTAAGCTTTGCGGTAAGCTCAGAACCGATTTGACCCAATGCCCCTGTTAGTAAAATCTTTTTCATTCTGTTTCCTCCTGCTAAGAAAGCACGCAGCCGGGCAAACGAGGCCCTCGTTCATCCGGCACGGTACCGTATATATTGTGATGTCTGGTTTAGATAATACCCATTTCCTTGCCGACTTTTTCATACGCAGCAACCGCCTGATCGAGCATCTCTTTCGTATGAGCTGCTGACGGCATGTTTCTCACACGTCCGGTTCCTCTTGGGACGGTCGGGAAGACGATGGATTTTGCATAAACGCCTTCTTCGTACAGGCGCTTACTAAAGTCTTGCGTCGCTTTTTCCTCTCCGATGATGACCGGTGTGATCGGTGTCTCACTGTCACCGATGTCAAAGCCGAGTTTCTTCAAATTCTCTTTTAAATATGCGCTGTTTTCCCACATCTTGTCCTGAAGCTCTGTGCTGTTCATGAGAAGGTCAAGCGCTTCTGTACATGCCGTTACGTCTGCAGGTGTTAAAGAAGTCGAGAATAGGAATGGACGTGAGCGAACTTTCAGCCAGTCGATCAGGTTCTGTGTTCCTGCGACATATCCTCCGACTACCCCAATTGCTTTTGAAAGGGTACCCATCTGGAAGTCGACTTTATCCTGCAATCCGAAGTGCTTCACCGTTCCGGCACCTTTTCCAAGAACACCAGAGCCGTGGGCATCATCCACATATGTCATCATATCGAATTCTTCTGCAATCTCCACGATTTCAGGAAGTTTACAAACGTCTCCGTCCATGGAGAAGACACCGTCTGTGATGATCATGATTTTATTGTATTGGCCGGATTCCTTCGCTTCCTTTGCTTTAGCACGGAGATCCTCCATATCAGAATGGTTGAAACGGATGATCTTTGCTTTTGAAAGACGGCAGCCGTCGATGATCGACGCATGGTTCAGTTCGTCTGAAATAATGGCATCGTTTTTATCCATGACCGCGGAAATTGCCGCCATATTACAGTTGAAACCTGATTGATAGGCAATCGCCGCTTCTGTTCCCTTGAACTGCGCCAGCTTTTCCTCAAGCTTCACGTGCAAATCAAGCGTTCCGTTGATAGTACGTACGGCACCCGCACCTACACCATATTCTTTGACCGCTTCGATTGCTACTTTTTTCAGGCGTTCATCTGTTGCCAGGCCCAGATAGTTGTTTGAGGAAAGGTTCACAAGCTTCTTTCCTTTGATCGTGATGACCGGTCCGTTCGCACCTTCCAGCGGATCGATTTCATTGTATAAACCTCGTGATTTTAAATCTTCCAGGTTTTCTGTTAAAAAAGAATCAAGAGTTTTGCTTGTCATAGGAATATCCTCCTTCTTTTATGTAAGCGCTTTATAAACAATTGTCCACTCCAAAAATACAGTAAATAACAGATATTTCTATACATTTCCTTGTTTTTAATCTACTTTTTAGTTTAACATGTTTTTTCGTGATGGACAAAAAAATTCTTCATTTTATTCATATATTTAGTGTTCCCGATTAATGAAAAAAACTGCAGTTTTTTGTTGAAACTGCAGTCTTTTTCATGTTGTTTGTTATCTGGATCATTTTAAACGAAGATTGCCTGTTGGACGCCGCTTTTGATTTCCGTGCAAGACTTCGCTTTCCGCGGGCGAGCGGGGAGCCTCCTCGACGCTCTGCGTCTCCGGGGTCTCCCCAGCTTCGCTTTTCCCGCAGGAGTCTTCGTCTTGCACTCCAATCAACCGCTGGAACGTCTTATAATCAAGGTTCTTCCTTGACCTTACAAATAAACAATGCTTATTTAAAAAGACGGCCTAATCACCAGCATTATGAGGTCGTCTATTTTCACCTTGCAATTTACTTAATTTAATGCCATTCACCTAAAAAAATAGAAGGTTAATTAACATTTTTCCTATAAATTCGAATCAATCTTCCCCAACAAAGTATCAATACTCGCATGATCCTCCGGAGACTGGTCGATGTGCTTCCAAACGATTTTTCTTTTTTCATTAAAGAGAAACGTCGCTCCCTGGATATAGACGTCCTGGGTTTTCATGGATTTCTGGACGAATTTCTTTTGGCCTTGTTCGTCGGGAAGGAAGTTTTTCACTTTTCCGGTCACAAACCCGAACAGGGCTTTACTCAGCAGCTTCCATTTCGGCATGGTGACGGTGCCGGCTTGTTTGTATCCTTCTCGGGACGGATCACCGTAGATCGTGAATGGGAACGGGCCGAATTCTTCAAGGAATTGAGAAACGAAGCTTCCTTTGGATGGTGCGATCACCACTAAATTGATTCCTCTTTTATCAAATTCTTCAACGCGCTCACGCAACTGCGTGAGGTAATTCCGGCAGATCGGTCAGCCAAGGTGACGGACAAAGATGACCGCGGATTTCTTGTCTTGAAGAAGCGTGTTGATGTTCACTTCTTCATTTGAATCGGGACGTTCGAGCATAAAGTCCATTGGAATAACCTCCTCATTCTTTGTATATCTATCATACCGAACAGGGAAAGAAACATTCAAAATATAGGCTTGCAGAACTCTCTCTATTTTTTTCGGTGAACAGGAAATCAATCCATCATACGTTGTCATAAATCGTTCATAAAAGTTTGTGAAATGGTGAGCAAACTAATATACAATAAGAGTATAAATAATAAAAGCAGGTGAACATCTTGAGTTTCCTTGAGCTTCTCACGTCTTTGACACCCATCCTTTCTGTCTTCATTTTTCTTGTATTATTCCGTCTGCCGGCTTCCGTGGCGATGCCGGTCAGCTTCCTTGTCACGGCGCTATTGGGTTTTACTGTATGGAAAATCCCATTCGTACAGCTGGGGGCAGCGACGATTGAAGGAATCATTATTTCGATCTCGATCCTATGGATCGTCTTCGGTGCCATCCTCCTTTTAAATACATTGAGTAACAGCGGGGCCATGGGAACCATCCGCAATGGGTTTTCCGTGATTTCGCCTGACCGAAGGGTACAGTTGATCATCATCGCCTGGTTATTCGGTTCTTTCATCGAGGGCGCAGCAGGGTTCGGCACACCCGCTGCCATCGGCGCCCCTTTGCTCGTCGCTTTGGGCTTTCCGCCGCTCGCCGCCGTATCTCTTGCACTGATCGCCGACAGCAGCGCCGTATCATTCGGCGCGGTCGGGACACCGGTACTGGTCGGGGTCGACCAAGGTCTGAGACAAGGCGGATCCCTTGCAGAACAAGTATCTCAGCAGATAGGTAATGGGAGTATGCTCGACTATCTGAGCTCTATTGCCAGTCAGACGGTCAGCATCGATCTATTCATAGGAAGTTTTATTCCGCTGGTTCTGGTGGCGATCCTGACCCGCTTTTTTGGGGAAAATCGTTCATGGAGAGAAGGAATGGCTGTGTGGAAGTTCGCTCTTTTCGCAGGTTTCAGCTTTACGATCCCTGCCTGGCTCGTTGCTGCTTTCCTTGGACCTGAATTCCCTTCCATCATCGGCGGGCTTGCCGGGCTGCTTTTGGTCGTGCCGGCAGCCAAAAAAGGGTTTCTGCTGCCGGATGGAGGGTGGGATTTTAAAGAGAAGCAAGAGGATGAGAGACTGCAAGAAGAAATCCCTGCACGGAGTATGCCGATCTGGCTGGCTTGGTCTCCGTACATCCTTGTCGCCCTGTTCCTTGTCCTCACCCGCTTGGACTTCCTCCCATTTAAGAGTTGGATGCGGAGTATAAAAGTGGGATGGACCGATATTCTTGGAACGTCGATATCAACTCAGTTCGAGCCTCTCTATCTGCCGGGCACCATTTTCTTTACCGTGATGCTCATCACTTTCTTGATTCACAGAATGAAGCTAGAGCAAATCAAAGACACCTTGCAGAGCTCGATCATCACGATGAAAGGGACCGTCATCTCATTAATGACGGCCGTGCCGATGGTGAGGATCTTCATCAATTCCGACCTGAACGGAAGCGGACTTCTCAGCATGCCGATGGAGCTTGCCACACTGATGTCAGGGACAATCGGGGAAGGATGGCCGCTTGCAGCGCCTTTGATCGGCGCTCTCGGCTCATTCATCTCAGGCAGTGCAACATTCAGCAACATGATGTTTTCACTCTTTCAATTCAGTGTAGCCGACCAGATATCAGCAGCACCGGACGTGATCCTGGCTCTTCAAGTTCTCGGTGCCAATGCCGGAAACATGGTCTGCGTGCTGAACGTGGTCGCTGCAGCCTCCGTTGTCGGACTGAGCGGAAAAGAAGGCCAGATCATAAGCATTACACTCATTCCCATGATCCTATATGTTTTACTCGGGGGCTTGTTTGGAATTCTTTTAGTCTATGTCATCTAGGCAAAAAGCGAAGGGCATCACCCCTTCGCATTTTCCAGCCTTTCAATATGCTTCAATCCTTCCCGCTTACTTAAAGGAGCAAGATCCTCCCTGTCGATGAACTGCTGGACAGCCTCGGGATTTGTCTTCGAATATTCCCTCAGCGCCCACCCGATCGCTTTCTGGATGAAAAATTCCTTCGATTCATTGTGCATGAGGATATAACGGAAGAGGCGTTCTTCATCCGTCTTGTCTTTGTACCTTAACTGGTGAAGGATGGCTGCCCGGTTCAGCCAGAAATTATCTGCGTGTATCCACTTCTCGAGATAGTCGTCAGCCGTCTCTTTTTCATGGATCCTCCCTGCAAAATGCGGGGAAATATGATCGATCGTATCCCACCACGATACCGTCAAGATCATATCTTCCAGTAGAGGGAGATGGTCTCTCGCAAGAACCCTTGCCTGCTTGTCCAGAAGTGTCATCGCCGCGTACTGGCACTCACGCTGAGGCTCCCGCCAGAGGGAACGGACAATCTCCGGCAGCTCTTCCACCGGCGGCTTTCCATTTTCTTTTATAAATTCACGCACCAACGCGTTTCTTTCCGGAGTCTTGATGCCGAAGAACGCAAACTGGTTGCGCATGTACTTCTCCATCGCTTCACGGTTTTCCTCATTTTGATTCTCCTTTAAAAGGGAAACCAATCGATCCGCATACTCATGACCCATCGTTGTTTTCCTCCTCTTCATGGCAGTCGAAGCAGACAATCTCTCCGCTGCCCTTTTTCACACCGTTAAAAAACCCATCAAGGCAATAAATCGGTTTTTGACATGAATCGCAGTGACCTACAAGCTCTTTCATAGCCATGCGTCCCCTTTTTCCCTCAAGAAATAGATATAGTCAGTTGAAACTCCCTTTTCACCAAGCTGCCAGAGCATGGCCGCAATATTCCCGCGGTGATAGGTTCCATGGTTGACCATATGTTTCAGGATTTCACCTCTGGTATTCTCAAACGCTTCACCTTTAGAAGTCGTATATCTGAGGGAAATGAGCTCATCAGACATGTCACCAAGCCATTCGAGGATTTCATTATGTAAATCAGAAAAATCCAATTCGCATTCTTCCACTGTTTCAAACATTTTCTTTTCAACCGGCATACGCTCACCTTTTAATCTAGAAAACCACAGGACATCCACTTCATAGAGATGAAAAAGCGTCCTTTCTACCGACGGGAACACACTTTGAATTTCTTCGTGAAACATCTCATGTGGAAGGGACTTCAAGTGCTCCAAAAGTTTTTGGGTAGCCCATACATGATAAGTAAATTCCATTTTCCATCCACTCCTTTACATTATTAGTAGTTCTCTGACTGAGGTTGAAATCCCTTGTTATGTCCTTTGATTACCCTTTAAAAAATATGCAGCTTCAACTTTCGGGTTCCGGACATAAAAAAACAACCCCCTTAACTTGCAAGGGGATTGTCTCGTTTCGTTAATGGTTTTGTAAGGACGTACTGAAGGAGCTTCTTGCTTTGCGGCAGGGAGATGCCGACGATCGAACCGAGGCCGAGTGCAATGACGACCGTCCCGATTCCGACAGGACCGCCGAGCAGCCATCCGAAGAAGAAGACGATGAGCTCCATTCCATTCCGGACCCACTGCACCTTCCAGCCTGTTTTTTCTGTCACCAGAAGCATCAGGCTATCCCTGGGTCCCGCTCCTAAATCAGCGGAAACATATAGGCCGATTCCGTACCCGATCACCAGGATCCCGATTGCGAATACAATCGACTGAGCCGCGAACGACTCCGGATCCGGAATCAGGAAATTAAATAAATCTATGAAAATACCAATTAAAAGCATATTTAAAAAAGCGCCGACCTTAGGAAACGACTTCGTTCCGATACCGGTGATCAAAAGGATCATAAATCCGGCGATGATCGACCATGTACCGATCGTCAGACCGAGCTGTTTGAATAACCCGTAGTGAAAGACATCCCATGGTCCGATCCCGAGATCTTTTCCTTTAATCGTCAGCGTAATCCCCAAGGCCAGAACAAGCAGGCCGACAAAGAAGAACGCCCAGCGAATCACGAATTCTCTTTTCATGAAAATCCCTTCCCAATCTGTATAATTTCTTTACACCCGGATAACTGTAACACAGATGGGTGAACAAAAAAATTTCATAAAACCGATCGGGTTGGTGAGGTATTCAACTTAAGACCTAGAGCGGCTGTCCGCCGGATCTTACATTGGCCACTTCCCCCGCAGGGAGTCTTCGTCTTCCACTACAATCAATTGCTGGAACAGGTTATCATCTTCAATTTGTTTTTATTGAAATTAACTCTATCAGTTCCTCATCCGGCCCTTTGTAAAAGACTGCTCTCCAGCCGTTATCCAGCTGGATTGGTCCTTCAACAGGTACCAAATCCAGCCGCGCGAGCCGCTTTATTTCTGCTTCCAGGTCTGCCGTTTCCCATGCGAAGTGGACACGGGAGTTTGACGGGCCTCTATCCCGGTCTTCGATCAGCTCCAGCCAATCCTCATTCCTCTTTAAAAATACGATTTCCTCGCTCCCGATGACAGCAGTGAACTCCTCTTTAAAACCGAAAAGAGTTTGATAAAACCCTTTTGAGCGTTTCAGGCTGCTGACGTTGATGCCGATGTGATGAAGTTTCATGGTTTCACCTGATTTCCTTATCGTAATGTATGGCTTTGACAGCTGGATGGGTATAGAAACGTGGTCTTTTGCTCGAAATGATCACATTTTTGTTCGAAAAAATTTAATTTTGCTCGAATCTTCACTCGTTATGCGCGAAAACCCGGGATTATTGCTCGACTTGTCGAATTTTCTCGATATCCAAGGTGACGCATCCAGAATCAAAGCTTCCAAAATCTACATTCACAAAATCAAATTCATATCCCCGAACTCGTGCCACATATATCCCTTCGCCAAAGCGCTTCGGTAGGCACGGAATAAGTGCTCATCCGAAACGAATGCCCGTAAAAGGTCCAGGTGGCTTGCCTGCGGTTCATGAAGCCCGGTGATCAGGCCGTCAACGATGCGCAGGGGACTTTCTTTCGTGATATACAGATTTGTCACACCGCTTTCGGCAGCTAGTTCACCATCAAGGCCGGCAGCGACGGTTTCAAGCGCACGAACGACCGTCGTCCCCACTGCAATCACCCGGTTTCCTTTTTCTTTGGCTCTTCTTATGCTATCCACCGTCCCTTGTGGAAGATGGTATTCCTCAGGGTGGTTCGTTGGAGTCGGCCAGCGGTCATCACCGTAATAACTGAGTCCCGCATGAAGCTGCAGGGGTACGACCTCGATCCCTTCTGCGCGAAGCTGTGAGATCAGTTTCCAGGAAAATGCCCTTCCGGCAGAAGCCATCTCCACCGATCCCGGGACCGAGCCGTATACGGTCTGATAGTTTTCAAGCGGCCACGGGGTATCGATGTATTCATAGCGGACCGGCTCCCCGTTGCGATATAAAAAATCAAAAAATGCTTCACCTTCCACATTGAATGCCAAACGGATTAAAGGCTCTTCACTTCCTTTTCCTGCCATGACGGCTTTAACCCCGTCATTGAAGGAAATGGACAGCCGGGTGTCATACATGCACCCAAGAATCAATGCATCCCATTCATGGCTGTTCACTTTCCGGGAAAGCCGGACTTCAACCTGGCGATTTCCTTGTTTCCCTTGCAGTGATGCCGGAATCGTCCTGCTGTTGTTGACCACCAGAACGTCTCCCTTCTTCAACTGGGCGGGCAGTTGATCAAAGCGGGAATGAAGGCAGGCTCCCGTTTTCCTGTTCAGTACCATCAATTTAACTTCATCCCTGCTTTTTCCCGTGATCTCGATGGGAGTCGATGCATTTAACTGGGCCGGTATGTCAAAGACCGCTTCATTCATTGTCCCCCACCCCGATTCCACTTGAACTCCTGCGCTTCAAAGCGGCTGCCGGAAACATCGCTGGCGTCATCAGAAGCAAGGTAAAGGAAAACGTCCATATGTTCATGCGGTTCAGCTAACGGATAATCACATTCCGGGACTGCCTCATCATGCATCCCGGTGTTCATTTCACCCGGGTCCACCATGTTGATGCAGACGCCTGTGTCCTGAAGTTCATCCGCCCACGTCTGGGTAAGGCCTTCCACCGCAAATTTGGATATCCCGTAGGCTCCCCATTCGCCAAAACCGGTCTTCCCCGCTTCAGACGTAAGGTTGATGACAGAACCCGCATTCCTCAGCAGCATTCCCGGCAGGACCCGCTTGGTGACGATGAATGGGTTGAACGTGTTGACTTTCAAGACCTCAAGAAAATCCGCTTCCGGATAATCTGCCAACAGCCTTGGACCAGGCCCGAAGATGGAAGCGTTGTTGATCAGTACATCAATCCTGCTGAACGCATCCTCTGTCACCGAGACAAAACGGTCCACATCCTTCGGAACGGATACATCTGCGGCTAGTGCAACCACCTCACCGCCCAATGCTCGAATTTCCTTTTCCACTTCTCTCAATGGACCCTCATTACGGGCACACACGGCAAGCTTCGCCCCTTCCCTTGCAAATTGCAGGGCTAATTCCTTCCCCAATCCTTTTGACGCCCCCGTAATCATGACCACTTTGTTTTTCAGCATGTTCATTCCTCCTAAATTGTTTTCCTTGCTTTCATTTTATGAAAACGATTACCGCGGCAAATCGGCTATAAGGGAAGAGGAAAGATAGAGAAATAGACCGGTATTTCATTCAGTCTTTTGATGTAGTTCGACAATAACACGAACGATAAGACAGAAGTGAAGGAAAGCCCGAGATTGAGAGTTTCTGCATTAAAAGAAAAAGGTCCCACAGTGCACAAACCGCCTCACTTGACTTCCCGCTCCACCCGTACTAAGATAAGTACCGAAAACTCCATAATATTCACAAAAAGACTTTCTAGGGTTCCGCCATTACGGGTCTGGTCCGAGAGAAAGCGCAAAGAGCGATCTTTGTACACGGAGGGAGAAAAGCCCGGGAGATACCACTTTACAGTGATATGTCCCGGGTTTTTTATTTTTTAGCAGAAAAGGAGCGATTTTTATGTGGTGGTTTATCACAGCAGTTGCGGCACTCTTTGAAATCGGCTGGGCGACCGGCTTGAAATATGCGCATGACGGATTGACGTGGACGCTGACAATCGCAGCGATTCTCGTGAGCTTCACAGGACTGCTGATGGCTTCAACACGCCTGCCGACAGCAACTGTCTACGCAGTCTTTGTCGGGCTTGGCACATTGGGTACTGTGATCGTGGATATGATCTTCTTTGAGGCTGGCATCAATGCAGGTGTGGTGTTCTTTGTAGTCATGCTGCTTGTAGGCGTAATCGGCCTGAAATTTGTCACGGATGCGAATGGGAAGGAGGCGCAGAAATCATGAGCTGGATTGCATTAATTATAGCGGGATTTTGTGAAGTGCTTGGTGTAAACGGCATGCAGCGGATTGCAACAGGTAAAAAAATCAGCGGATTTATCTTTCTGATCGGCGGCTTTATAGCAAGCCTCAATCTCCTCTCATTCGCCATGACCAGCATTCCGCTTGGCGTGGCCTACGCCGTCTGGACCGGTATGGGTACAATCGGCGGCGTTGTCGTAGGTATGATATTTTATGGGGACCCTGCAGACCGCAAGCGTATTTTCTTTTTAACACTGATTGTAGTAGCGGTTGTCGGGCTGCGGGTAGTGACGAGTTAATTGAGTGGAGGCGGCGAAGCGGGGACTGAAGCTCAGTGATTCATTTTTGTAATGATTCTATAAGAGTACCGGCTTCCTCCGTCCCGGGTGAGACGCATCAATTATTCACCCCCGGCCCCTTATTTACGGAGGCCGGATAAAGATATAGTTGTTTGTGAAATACTGAACAAAACACTTGTATTCCATTCCAAACCGTCGTATACTTAAGTCGAACAGTATTTGTGAAACATTTCACAATTGAAACTTAGGAGGAATTTCCCATGAAAATAGCAGTAATCGGAAGTACTCACGCTGGAACAGCAGCTGTAACAAATATAGCAAATATGTATCCTGAAGCAGACATTACAGTCTATGAGAAAAACGATAATGTGTCCTTTCTTTCATGTGGTTTAGCATTATATGTGGGCGGTGTAGTTGAAGATCCGCAGGGACTTTTCTACAGCTCACCTGAACAGCTGATAAATCTCGGCATTACAATGAAAATGAAGCACACCGTGCAGGAAATCGATACTGCACAGAAGCAGATCAAAGCGTTGAATCTGGTCACTGGTGAAGAAGTCAATGACAGCTACGATAAGCTCGTCATGTCAACCGGTTCATGGCCAATCATCCCGCCAATCGACGGCATTAAGCTTGATAACGTCCTGTTAGCAAAGAACTTCAATCAGGCAAATACAATCATTGAAAAATCACGTGACGCTAAGCACGTTACGATTGTCGGCGCAGGTTATATTGGCGTTGAGCTTGTAGAAGCATTCCAGCAGGCAGGGAAAAAAGTAACGCTGATTGACGGTGTGGACCGTATTCTGAATAAATATCTTGATCAGGAATTTACAGATCAGGTAGAGCAGGCATTCATTGACCGCGGCGTTGAACTGCGACTCGGCGAAACTGTTACTCGTTTTGAAGGTGAAATGTCTGTTGAAGCTGTTGTAACGAATCAAGGACGCGTTAAGACTGACATTGTGATTATGTGTGTCGGCTTCCGCCCAAACACAGAGCTCTTAAAAGGAAAAGTAGACATGTTGCCAAACGGGGCAATTACAGTTGATGATTATATGCGCACAAGCGACCCTGACATCCTTGCAGCCGGTGACTGTTGTGCAGTGAAATACAATCCGACAGGTCAGGCTGCCTATATCCCACTTGCAACTAATGCAGTCAGAATGGGTACACTCGTTGCACGCAATCTCACTGAACCGGTCATGAAGAATGTTGGTACACAGGGAACTTCAGGTCTGCATATTTATGACCTGAATATGGCATCAACAGGCTTAACTGAAACGAGTGCACAAGCGATGGATATTCATGTGAAAAGTGTCACAATCTCCGAAAAGCACCGTCCTGAATTTATGCCGACAGCGGAAGATGTGCTGTTTAAAGTCAGCTACCTGCCTGAAAGCCGTAAAATTATTGGCGCGCAGGTACTGTCAAAAGCGGATGTCACCCAATCCATTAATACACTCAGCGTCTGCATTCAGACTGGCATGACGATAGAAGAACTCGGCTTTGTCGACTTCTTCTTCCAGCCTCACTTCAATCAGCCGTGGAACTTTCTGAATAAAGCAGGACTTGCAGCAGCTGAGACACGCAAGCCGCAATTGGTTTGATTGAAACTGGGTCAGCGGTGTTGAGTTAATACGTTGAAAAGCGCACTTTTAGGTAAGTGCGCTTTTTGTGTGCGGTCTTATAGAAGTGTTTGGGCTTGCAGGCTGATGCGGTTAATAATTAATTGAAGCTCCTATGCACGGATTTCCCTTTCCACTTCTTTCAAAGGAGCTTGATTTCGTGCACACACGGCAAGCTTCGCCCCCTCCCTTGTAAATTGCAGGGCTATTTCCTTCCCCAATCCTTCGACGCTCCGGTAATCATCACTACTTTATCTTTTAACATCATTTTTCCTCCCAAATCGTTTTGTTACTTTAAGTTTATGAAAACGGTTCATTGCGCAAATCGGCTATAAGGGAGGAGGAAAGATAGAAAATTGGACCGGTATACATTTCAGACTTATGATGGAGATTTTATAAAAACACGAACGATTTAACTGGATTTTTTATTTATATTCGTGTTATAATGAATTTGAACTTAATTAACAGCAGTGACTGGCGAAAACGTGGAACGAACCACAAGGGAGCTGCGACTTTACATTCATCATCAGCCAAAAATGCCGTTCGCCTGGGCAAAGGCAAGGACATCCGTATGCCCTTGTCTTTTTTTATTGGGCTCTTTTCCATACTATGCTGTTTAGCACCATCGAAAAGCAGCGATTATCAGAAAATAGTCTTTTATCATTTTCAGGAGGGATTGCAGTGGAACCATTAATTTTAGACGGAAAACGAGTAGCTACAGAAGTGAAGGAAAGCTTGCGGTTGAGAGTCTCTGCTTTAAAGGAAAAAGGGATCACGCCTTGCCTAGCCACGGTGCTTGTGGGTGACGATTCCTCTTCGGAAACCTACGTAAAAATGAAAGGGAATGCCTGCAGGAAAATCGGCATGGAGTCCCGGCGGATTCACCTTCCGAAGGAAACGACGACAAGTGAACTGCTGAAAGTCCTCAACGAGTTAAACGCGGATGAGGATGTACACGGCATCCTTCTTCAGCATCCTGTCCCTAAGCATATCGATGAGCGCGCTGCGTTCGAAGCGATTTCCATCGATAAAGACGTAGATGGTGTGACGAGCCTCGGCTTCGGTCAGACATCTCTTGGTTTCGGCGAGTTCCCATCCTGTACACCGGCTGCCATCATGAACATCATTGACTTTTATGATGTGTCCGTTGAAGGAAAGCATGCCGTCGTGATCGGAAGAAGCCCGATTTTAGGCAAACCGGTGTCTATGATGCTATTGAACCGCAATGCAACCGTCACGACCTGTCACTCCTATACAGAGAACCTGCCGGAGATCATATCGCAGGCCGATATAGTGGTAGCGGCCGTCGGAAAGCCCCGCTTCATTGAAGGCGACTGGGTGAAAGAGGGCGCGATCATCCTTGACGCCGGCTACAATAAAGGGAATGTCGGCGACGTCGATTATGAGTCTTGTTACGAGAAAGCCGGTGCGATCACCCCGGTCCCTGGCGGAGTCGGACCTGTAACCATCTCGATGCTTTTAAAACAAACCGTCGACTCAGCTGAAAAATCAGCAAAGCTTCTCAAGAAATCTTCATAACTCTTTGTTTGCATCAGAGATTGGCCCTTATGGGTCAGTCTCTTTTTAATTTCTTTTCCAAATTTCTGCTTATTCTTCCGACAATGGGGAAAAATGTGTAAAAACGTAAAAAAAGGAGCAAATCCATGGACACTAATAACAATAATGCATTTAACCAGCCACCCGAGCCATTTTGGCGGGAAACAGCCCATCTTCCTATATTTCCGAAGCTTTCACAAAACATCAAGACGGATGTAACCGTTGTAGGCGGAGGGATCGCCGGAATCACAACTGCTTATCTGCTGGCAAAAGGCGGTAAAAAAGTCGCCTTGATTGATGCCGGCCGGCTTATCAATGGTACCACCGGGCATACAACGGCAAAAATCACTGCCCAGCACGGGCTGATCTATGACGAACTGATCAATCATTTCGGAGAAGAATACACAAAGAAATATTACGAAGGAAATATGAAGGCACTCTCTTTCATGGAAAACACCATTCAGTCTGAGAACATCGACTGCGATTACACAAAACAGGATGCTTATATTTATTCCACTACCGATGAATACAAGAAAAAGGTGGAGAAGGAATTTGAAGCCTATCTACAACTGGGGATCGATACAGAACTGATGGAACAGCTGCCGATCGACCTTCAGATAAAAAATGCCGTGATTATGAGAAATCAGGCACAGTTCCATCCTTTAAAGTATTTCAAGGCTCTTGTGGACAGTATCGTTAACAACGGCGGACAAATTTTCGAACAGACATTGGCAAAGACGATCAATGAAGGAGAAAGTACACAGGTAGTGACGGAAGACGGTTATCACCTCGACAGCGAATACGTAGTGATCGCCACTCATTTTCCATTTTATGATGGGATGGGAGGCTACTTCGCCCGTCTTAAGCCTGACCGGTCGTATATACTTGGAGTTAAAACAACTAAAGAGTACCCAGGCGGAATGTACCTCAGTGCTGAAGACCCTACCCGCTCCCTTCGCTACACAGAAGATGAGAATGGCGATAAACTTGTGCTGATCGGCGGCGATAACCACAAGACGGGGCAGGGAAAAGACACAATGGAACACTACAATGCACTTGAAGACTTCGGAAATAGAGTCCTCGGGATCGAGGAAGTGAAGTACCGATGGTCTGCACAGGACCTCACTACCTTGGATAAGGTTCCTTACATAGGCCCTTTAACTAAAAAGCACCCTGCCATTCTCGTTGCTACAGGTTTTCGAAAATGGGGCATGACATTGGGGACACTTGCCGGGCAGATCCTTTCCGATCATGTACTTGGTAATCATAATCTATACAAAGATCTCTTTACGCCATCACGGTTCAAAGCGGACCCAAGCATTAAACGATTCGCGAAGGAAAATGCCAATGTGGCAGCACAATTGGTGAAAGGAAAGCTTGATATCCCGACCAAAAAAGCAGATGACATACAGAATGGAGAAGGAGCCATCGTATTAGTGAACGGCAGACGATGCGGCGGTTACAGAAACGAAAATGGAGAGCTTTTCGTGGTGGATACCACCTGTACCCACATGGGCTGCGAGTGTTCATGGAACCACGGTGATCACACGTGGGACTGCCCTTGCCACGGCTCAAGGTTCTCAACAGACGGGACCGTTATTGAAGGTCCAGCCAAAGAACCGTTGACTCGAATGGAGGATCAACTCAAATAACGTCGAATATAGCCCGGGAAATATCACGGATCATAAAGAAATATGTCAGTTTTTGACGCCAGCTTGGCAATGATATGAAGGAATATTTCCTGGAGTTCGTTCCAACACTATAAGTGCAAGAGTATTTTTTTAGGAGGGGAAAGTATGGGCCGCACAAAGCAGGGAAACCGCAATGCACAGGCAAATACCAATGCTAAAAGAGGAAATCGCACAAGCTCTGAATTAGTGGAGTTTACAACCGGGCGGGTCAAGCCGGAAAAAAACCGTCCTCAAGACTGATCAAACTTTCGACTGGTGCCCTTGATGATTCAAGGGCGCTTTTTTATTTTCCATTCAACAAGAGGAATATCAACCGTTTATCCCGAATACCAAAAGAGCACACTTTTTTGGGAGGAATATGACATGAAAGAACATATGCTGTTTCAACAAATGGACTTCATCCGAATGCGGACACTCGCTTTTTTAGATGCGACAACTGAAGAACAGGCTGACAGAATGCCTGAGGGTTTCCGCAACTCGATCCGCTGGAATCTCGGACATATCCTATTATCACAAGAAAACCTTCTTCATTCTTTTGCTGGTGAAAATGAAAGAAAAGGAATCCCCGCTCATTACAATGAGCTGTTCGGCTTCAACACAAGTCCTTTGACATGGGCGGAGGACGGATTGACTCCTCCGTCTTTAAAGGAGCTTCGCGACCTGCTTGAAGATCAGCCGAAAAGAGTGAAAGAGGCATACACCGGCCGTCTGGATGAACAGGGTGAAAAGCCGTTCGACCTGGGAACCGTTACATTCACTACTTTGGGAGAAGTGCTTTCCTTTGCCAATTGGCATGAGGGGCTGCACCAGGGAACAATCACATCCATCAAGCGCGTCCAGGGCGTCGAAAACCTGTTTGAAAAGGCAGAAGAAAAAGTAAAATAAAGAGTATATCGCCACCCGATACGTAAAACGTGCCCGCAGAATCCCTTGCGGACACGTTTATTTTTTTCCATTGAATAAAATCAAAAAGTCCCCGTATCCCTCAGCTTCCAACCGTTCCTTCGGGATGAATCTGAGAGCTGCAGAATTGATGCAGTACCGGAGTCCCTTAGGTCCCGGTCCGTCCGTGAACACATGGCCGAGATGGGAACCACCTTCCCTGCTTCTCACTTCCACGCGTGTCGATTTATGTGAAAGGTCATATCTCTCCTTCACACTCGCGTCCATCACCGGTTTCGTAAAACTGGGCCATCCGCACCCGCTGTCATATTGGTCTTTCGAAGTGAACAGCGGTTCGCCGCTTACTACATCGACATAAAGACCGTCTTCAGTATTATTCCAATATTCATTTTCATAAGGAGGTTCCGTCCCATTTTCCTGGGTGACATAGTATTGCATATCGCTCAACGATACGCGCAGATGCGAACGATCAGCAGGCCAATATGTCCGCTTAAACTCTTCCCTTCCCGACCCTCTCTTGTACAAGGCGTATCGGAAGGCATTTTTCTTATAAAAATCCTGGTGATACTCCTCCGCTTCATAGAAGGTTACAGCTGGAAGGATTTCCGTTACGATCGGCTCATTGAATCGGCCGCTCTCCGAAAGGTCTTTCTTTGATTGTATCGCCTGCTCCTTTTGTGATTCAATATGATAAAAGATTGCCGTCCTGTATGATTCGCCGCGGTCTTTGAACTGGCCGCCCGCATCTGTCGGATCAATCTGCTGCCAAAACAAGTCCAATAACTTTTTGTAAGGAAACATATCGGGGTCGAATGTGATCTGAACTGCTTCAACATGACCCGTATCGCCCGATATCACTTCTTTATAAGTTGGATGCTCAGTCTCCCCTCCGGTATAGCCGGAGCGGATATCGATGATGCCTTCCTGTTCGTCAAAAGGCTCGACCATGCACCAGAAACATCCGCCTGCGAAGGTCGCTTTCTCATGTACCATTTCATCACTCCTTGGTTTCACGTGGAACATATCTATCTTCTATACTTCCCGTAAAATTTTTGACCATGTCCCCGATTCCAACAGGGTCATCCCAGTGAAGATTGTGACCGCCTTTTTTCTGATGAACCTCTGCATCAGAAACTTTTTCTTTCAATGAACGGATACCTTTTTCTCTTGAATCCCCTAGCTCAGCAGGCTCTGAAGCATGTATTAACAAGACACCTGCCGTTTTGTAATGAACTCTTTGATTGCCAATTGACAGATTCGTTTGCTTCATTCTTCCCTCACCCTTCAAAATAAAGATGATAATGAGTCTGACAACCCGGGTTGAAAGAAGACTTGCAATACGGGCAGACCGATTGGCAATTCATATACTGCAGGACCGTCAGTTCATTCCGGCATTCCCCGCACAATATCGCTTTTATATTCCATTCATCCTTCGACCAGCGCACAGGCTCATGTCCGGCCGTTTCCTCATGACAAAGATGGCATGGATAATATGTATGGCAGCATTTGAATTTTATCGCGATGATATCTTTTTCACTATGATAATGACGGCATCTGGTCTTCGGATCAACGTCTACTCCCTTAACCACAACTTCTTCAGGCACCATTCCAACACAGCTCCTTTTGATCGGTCTATTCTACATTTTCGCCATCAAAGATCCGTTTACCTTTCAAAAAAATAAAATGGGATACCAACCGAAGCGGCTGGTATCCATTCACTTATTCCGCCAGATCCAGAATCCCGCGCAAATCCTGAAATACAAAATCAGGCTTGACTCCCAGCTCGTCCATTTCCTTTCCCTGACGATTGATCCAGGCGGTGTAGAAGCCGAAGCTTGCAGCACCTGCGATATCCCACGTATTCGACGACATGAACAAGACCTCTTCCCTCTTCACATCAAGCTTATCAAGCACCAGCTGATAAGACATCGGAGTGGGTTTGAACTGCTTTACTTCATCAACGGACAGCACCTCATCAAGCAATGAAGCAAACGGGGATTGTTCGACCAACGGAGACAGCATATCAAGTGATCCGTTGGAGAAGATCGCTGTTTGATAGGATTTCAGCTCCTCCAATATCTCTTCCGTTTCTTCATAATGCTGCAGCTTAAGATAAGAATCCAACAATTCTTTTTCTGTTTCGCCCGAGATCTCGGCACCTGACTCTTTACAGGCGTAACGGAGTGCATCCCTCGTAATCTCAAAGAACGTCGAGTATCTGCCCATCAGCTGGCGCAAAAAGCTGTATTCAAGCTGCTTCTGCCTCCAAATCCCACTGATTGTCTCCCCCTTGCCGGGAAACAATTCATTGCATTTCTCAATAACAGAATGTACATCGAACAGCGTGCCATAGGCGTCGAATACAAACGCTTTTATCTTCGGCTTCGTCATATCTCTTCCTCCCTGCAATCGGTATATAGATTTCTTACCATCATCATATAGGAGATATCGTTATAAACAAACTGATAGCCCTTGTGGCAAACCTGTTTCAAACAGGATTCTATTCCCACCGTAAAGGGTATAGTAAGAAAAAAACAAGAACAGGGGAATTCAATTGAAGAAGAAGCAAAAGTGGTATCAAAAGAAAAACTGGTGGATTGGCGGAGCCGTCATTCTTATTCTTGCTGCACTCATGCTCTATCATCGGGTGAAGCCTCTCCCACCGGGCATATCGTATGAAGGGGACGTTTATACACTTCCTCAAAAAGATGTTGAATTTTTGTACGACCTTACGTATGAAAAGAACGGCAAGGAAGTATATGACCATTCCATCTTTGATGAAGTATACAAAACCATTGAAGAAGCAGACGATTTTCTCGTCCTTGACCTCTTCCTCGTCAACGGCTATACAGATGGCAAACGGCCTTATCCCAAGCTCAGCGAAAATTTGTCAAAAAAGATACAGGAACAAATGGAGAAGAAGCCTGACTTGAAGGTTGTCTTCATTACAGATCATGTCAATACGACCTACCGTTCACATACTGCACATCAAATAGCGCCTCTCGAAAAGCTCGGGGCAGAAGTCATCTATACGGACTTGAACCGTCTCCGCGACCCCAATATCATCTATTCATCAATTTGGAGGGCCGCCCTCGGATGGTTTGGACAGGAAGGAATCGGCTGGCTCCCGAACCCTATGGCCCCTTCAGCTCCAAAAGTGACGGCACGGTCTTACTTAAAATTACTGAACGTAAAAGCGAATCACAGGAAAACGGTCATCACCGAGGATGCCGGATTGATCCTCTCAGCCAACCCCCATGATGCGAGCGGGTTTCATTCGAATATTGCCTTCAAGGTGAAGGGGGAGATCCTGAAGGACATGGTAAAAGCCGAAAGAGCCGTCGCTGCTTATTCCGATGGTGATAAAAGTGCCTTTCCGACAAATGAAGAGCTGGATAAGCTGATCAAGCCTGCCGGTTCGGGGGAAGGACCACCCGTGAAGGCGCAGATCCTCACTGAAAGCAAGGTCCAGGACCATGTCGTCAAAGCGATGGATGAGGCGGAAAAAGGGGACGAAATTTGGATAGGGATGTTTTATTTGGCAGACCGGGACATCATTGATGCCATAGAGGACGCAGCAGAACGGAAGGTTAAAGTGCGGCTCGTGCTGGATCCGAACCAAAATGCATTCGGCCAGGAAAAAATCGGACTTCCCAACCTGCCGATCGCATCCGAGCTGCATAATCTCAACAAGGAACACATCACCATCCGCTGGTATGACACAAACAAAGAACAATATCATTCCAAGTTCATTTACGTCAAAGGAAAGAAGACATCCACCGTCATCGGCGGATCGACAAACTATACATCACGCAATCTTGATGACTACAACCTCGAGGAAAACATCAAGCTGGTCTCATCTACAGATAGTGAATTCATCCGCTCCATTGACAGCCATTTCAAGCGGATCTGGAATAACGAGGATGGCACGTATACGGTTGATTATGAAAAGTATCAGGACAAACTTCCTGCATTTAAATACATCATGTACTTTTTGCAAAAAATCTTCCAAGTGACCACGTATTAAGGTTTGAATTCCTGATAAAAGGGAAAATAAACAGTAACAATACATCATACTAAAACTACAATTGGAGGTAATAATTATGGGTTTCATTTTATATTTAATCGTTGGAGGAATCATTGGCTGGTTAGCCGGTCTAATCTTAGGTAAAAACGTTCCAGGCGGAATCATCGGAAATATCATCGCGGGTATCATCGGTGCATGGATCGGCGGTGAATTACTGGGAAGCTTCGGTCCGTCACTGGCAGGAATCGCGATTATCCCGGCATTGATCGGAGCCATTATCTTCGTATTCCTTCTAAGCTTGCTGTTAAGAGGAATGAGAAGAACATCACATTAATCTATACGATTTGTAAGCTCCCCGAGTCATCTCGGGGAGCTTTTTATATGGAATACAATTGACGGTACCTATTGCGCCATTAATTAACCACTCCCTGATGTGCACCCTTACCACTCTTCTTCCACCAAAAAAAACAGCCCGCAGGCTGTTTTTCACATTAATACGTCATCGATTTACGAGATCTTCTCTTATTGCGGTATTTCTTATAGATCGGGTAGATGATAGGTCCCCATTTGATCAATCTTCCAATTAAACGTTTCATAAAAGGCAACCTCCTTTTTTATGTATTATTTACCCGTTAAAAAAGGAAAAAAACCTCTTCAAATGAATAGAAACATCCAACTCTCATGGTGTATTTTTACAATTTCTCAGATACACTATTTTAAAAAAACCGTCCACATTCGAAACAATTTTCATCTATCCTCGGTTACATCAATAAATGAATCATTAAAAAAGGAGAAATCTAACATGAAAAAACAGTTAAACGGTGTATTCATAATCACCATCCTGTTCATTGCCTTGACTGCATGCACAAGCTCCAACTCCAGCCCGGAATCTAGTGAAGAAGCACTTTCACCTGACATCACCCTGGAGGAATTCACGCAAATTACGAAAGGGATGGAGCTGGATGAGGTCATCGACATCATCGGCGGAGAAGGGAAGCAGCAGGGGGAGACGGGGGAATCCGGAACGAAAGCCCATCAAGTGAGTTATGTATGGGACGGAGCCTCTCCCAACTCTTTAGTACATATCAGCTTCCGAAACAACAAGGTGAGTACGATCAAGGAAGTAAACATAAAATAAGCAAAAAAGCCCTTAAAGGCTTCTCTACCACTTAAAAAACTCAATAAAGGGTTTCACCTTTATTCCACAAACAAACGCCCAGAGGCTGTACCCTGGGCGCTTGTTTATATCTCATTTTTATTTAATGCTTTTTGATTCAGATATCTTCCCTAAGAAGAATCCATCGACTTCACTCAGCTTGCCCCTCCAGAGGATCTTCCCCTTTGAAGGAGTAGGCTTATTGTCGCCGCAGTATACTTTCGTATTTTTCAGGTGAATGAAATTGGCTTCACTAAGGGCGCCCTCATCGACCTGCTCACCTGCTTTAACAAGTTCTTCACTCAGCTTCTGCGCAACATCGCTGCCATCTTCAAAGTTTTCGCTCAATGCGTCAAAGTAGTCTTTAGCAGAAATGAGCGTTCCTGTGATGACAGCCCCGTTTACATTCAGGGTGATGTCCAATGTAAAATCATGCTTATTAGCTGCCTGTACAAAAAATTCCAGAATTGAATCTTTATTTGCACCAGATCCTAAGCTCATGTTAACTATTCCCTCCTGACTGTCTATCCATTAAGAAGATGTGTCGTCATCGCTTGAAAGTGTGGTTTCTTCGTCTTCGTTTTCATCTTCCTTTTTAGATGATTTTTTTGATTTTGATGATTTACGGGTAGAGCGTTTCTTGCTATTAGATGATCCTGATTTGCCTTTTTTCTTATCATCCTTATTGTCTTCATCTTCATCATCTTCATTCTCATCTTCAGAGTCGTCTTCACTCTTTGACTCATCTGAATCATCGTCTTCATTGTTGTCGTCTGAGTCTTCTTTAGAATCCTCTTCTTCATCATCCGCTTTTTTCTTGGACGCTTTTTTCGTACTCTTCTTTGATTTGGATTCTTCTTCTTCATCTTCGTCTTCTTCGTCTGCATCTTCGTTTTGTTCAGTGAGTTTTGTCAGCATATCTTCTAGTTTTTGAAGGCGGTCGTTTAGCTGATCGTTTTCTTGCTTAAGAGATTCATAGTCTTTGTCGCTGTTTGTCTCTTGATCGTCAGATTGGTCTGAGCTTAGTGTTGTACCATTTTCTTCTTCCATATTCTCATTTTCTTCCGTGTTTTTATCACGCTTGAACAGACCGGCTGTTGAAGACTTCAACGAAGTGACCGCACTTCTTGATTTTTCCTTTGCTGCTTTACCAAAATCCAGGGATTTGCTCTTTAACTTTTCCTGATCAATTGAATCAAGCAGCCTTTTCCCGTTTTCCGGGGTAGCCAGGTATCCTACTGTAGCTCCAAGCACACTTCCTGCCACCGTGCGCCTGATGGGACCGCTCATTCTTTTTTTCTTTTCATTTGTTGATTTCTTATCCTGATTTTCTACAGTAGTATCTTCTACTTTTGTGTTTTTTTCTGCCATGGTTAAACCCTCCGATTAGTTTGATTGATTAGTAGTTTTTAAACGATTTGAATCCATCTTTTTCTCAAGTGACTCCAAGCGTTCCTGTAACTTTTTATTTTCTTGTTCAAGAGCTCGTGTATTGTTGTCAGCCGCTTTGGAGCTTAGGAAAGGGTCGTTTTCCCACCAGTCCATGCCGATTTCCTTTGCCTTATCGACAGAAGCGACGATTAAACGGATTTTGATGGTCAAGAGCTCGACATCGGCAATCCCGACCGTAATATCTCCGGCGATGACAACCCCTTTATCCAAGACTTTCTCTAAAACATCCACGATGGTATTTGACTGCATTGAATGTTCCATAGCCATGTTGTTGTCCTCCTTTGGCTCAACGGGAAGGTACTTACATCAAGCTTCCCAGCGGCCCGAGATCTATATTAAGGTCTTCTGCATCAAGACCGAAAATTTCTTTTAATTCTTCCATTTTTTCCTCTAGATTCATCAAGGCAACGCCCAGATCCTCAACCTGCTGATCTGTGAGTGTGCCGCCTTCCACACGCCGCATGGCATGTCTTTCTACGATTTGCCTTACTAATTCGATGACTGTGAGGACAAGCTGTGCCAATCCGTCCTCGGGATTATTTGAATCGAAGTTGATCCTGCTACGTCCATTTGTCTGGCTGACCTGTTGCATGAATCAATTCCTCCCTTTCTTTATCAAGCTTTTCAGAGTTGATTTCTTTGCGTGTTCCGTTTTTATGCTGTACCAGTGTTTCCACCGAGGAAATTAATACCCTAAGATCCAAATAGACGAGATCGACACCTGCAATCGAAATCACGAGGTCTCCTTTGATGGCTACACCTTTATCGAGAATCACGTCTAAAATGTCTATAAGTGCAATATCTTTGTTCTCAATCGATTCTCTTACTGTCATAGCTCACAATCCCTTTCTATTCTCTCTTATACTTCTTTAAATTCCCTCAGTGGCGCTTCTTGAAACAGGCAAATTTATGAAAAACTTGAGAAATGGTAAGGAGGCCAAGGACCCGAAGCTTCGAAACTCCAGCCTGTTTTCTCGAGTTCTTCCTTGTATCGGTTCACTTCACTGATGAAGTCATCCACTTTATCTTCCTCAATCAGAAACACACTGTTCCATGCCATGTTTTCCTGGCGCCCAGTGACGTCTTTACCCCAGTTTTTCTTCACACTGCCTTCGAGTGCCTTTTCTTTAAGCTTTTCATGGACTTCTTCACAAATCCTGTTTTTTTCATTCTCGAGCTCTTGATCGATCAGCTGGTCGATTTTTTTCTTTTCAAAAAACTGCCTTCCTTTCGGCAATTCACTGATTTCTTGTCGTTTTTCTTCTATCGCCGGATTGCTATTACTCACTTCTTCCCTGAGCTCTTTGTCATTACAGAAGATCTTGAGGTTCCATTCTTCATTGCCCTTCAACTTCGAGAAGGTGCTCAAAAGCTTATTGCGGTTGCTTTCTACGGTGTCCTTTAAGCTGTCCTCGTTCTTGTAAAGCGTACAGAATTTCAAAGGGACGATGGTATACATCTTCGACACCATCAATACGGTTTCATGATGATGGAATGCTTTTTCCTGCAGCCATTCCATATCATTTTCAATCTTATCCTTTAAGTCTTCTTCCGAATGTTTATCGGAGTCGATCGTGCACACAATGGCTGTCACATCTCCAACCTCGATGGTGAAAAGATCGCTCTCACCATCAAAACCCGTTATAGAGGGAAGCGATTGATCATTTGCTTCGTTCGTTGGTATCAAGCCATATAAATAATGTAAGTCGCTCATTCTTTCACCCTCATTCTTTCTTCTTCGTCAATTCTTCCCATTGCTCCATCTCACGCTGCTTCGCGATTTCATATCGTGCCAGCAATTCGTCTTCTTTTTCCTGAAAGGCTTCCTCAGGGATTTCACCAAGCTCATACATCATTTGAAGCTGAATCAGCTTTTGCTGAATGGTAGGAAGGTCGTATAATTCTTTATCTGCTTCTTCTTTAACCTTTTCACCGACTTTAATGACCATATTAATTGGCGCACTGACCAACTTATGGATCATCCGGCTTCCTCTACCTTTAAGCGGATGTTGACGAAGTTATACGCCGGCCATGGTCCGCTGTAATGAAAGTCGACCTTATCCTTCCACTTTTCGTGAGCTTCATTCACTTTTTGATCGAATGCTTCTTCTTTATCGCGATCGATTAGGAATGCTGCGTTGAGAAGCATCGTTTCGCTCGAAGGCTCATTTGCTTTTGCAGCTTCGGCTGTTTCTTCCAGGGGCTCGAAAATTTCACTCTTCATTTCCTCTTGAAGGGAAGTAAAGAGCTTTTGCGCCATGCCGCCAAGTTTGATGCGGTCATAATAAGCAGCGGATTCTGATTTACCTTTCACGGAAGAAGACATTTTTACCATTTCAGGATTTTCTTTTACCATTTTTTCAAGATATTCTTTCTTACCGATCACTTTAAGACCTATCTCAATTTTTCCTTTGATGGCCGGGAAGAGCTTTTCAAATTGAGGGTAAAGATTTTCAAGCAGCGCCTCTACATCCTCTTTGCTCTGAAAAACGTTACCGAAGCTGATTGGAATGACCGTGTCATTCTCGCTCATCACTTTTGATACCGTTTCCTGATGCATCAAGAGATTTTCTTTCTTCGGATGATAGATCTTCATTGGTACTTCAGCCGCCACCATCGCAGCATCTTTGTAAGTGATTGTGAAGACGTCACGCTTTTCTCCTTCTAACTCCACTGACCCGAACGATTCTTCCTTCTTATCTGTCTGAATTGCGCAAAATACATAAATTCCATTCTCTTGGCTCATGAGTAAGACTCTCCTTTGTATATCACTTCATGCCTACGCATGCATCTATGATCAATTGTTCCGCTTTTTCTCTGGGATTATCGGCTTCAATGCCGCGTTTCACGCTGTTACCTGCTATATCAATACATAGGCGCTGAAACTCTTTGTTTTCACCGTCTATGGGAATGTCTAATTCAATGGATAGCCTTGCAATCATCAGGGATGCACGCAAGCTTGGTCCGTGTTCGTTTTCCTTTGTACATTGTTCTCTTAATGAAGAAATGATCGACGTAATGGTCCGGGCTTCTTCAATCACCAGGTCCGCTTTCTCCGATACGATCATCGCTTCACGTTCACTGTCCATGAAATCGACCGGGATGGTGATCATCCTATCCAACAGGGCATCCTGGGTATCATAAACCCCTGCATACTCTGCCGGGTTACTGGTGAAAATCACTGAAAAATCCGGATGGACCTTCACAAACGGTTCCGTTAATTTCGTTCCGTATAAAGGGATGACTCCCTCTTCTAAAATCGATAAAAAGATATTATTCGTGGTCGGCTGCGACCTCGTGAATTCATCATAAACAAGTGTATAGCCATTTTTAGCCGCTTCGAGCAGCCGGCCGTCCCTCCAGGTCTCTGTTACGCTTTCATCCTTTTTATAAACGGAGCGTATATACTGGTCGACAACCTTTTTACTTGTATAGCCTGTAAAGTCACCGATTAAATCTCTATTATTTAATTCATGATTTCCGTGTATGAGCATGACGGGCCGCTTTCTTTTCTTGGCTAAAGCGAGCGCAAAGGAGGTTTTCCCGGCTCCTGAGGGGCCTGTAAAATGCACAGGGTAACCAGCTTTAAGATAGTGCAGCGAACGAGTCATCAATTCCTCCGTTTCCTCATCCTGCACGATGGCCCTGCTGTCTTTTTTGATACTGTTCCTTAAGACTGTCACGTTGGTTTTCCCTCCTACTCACTTGCCGCTACATTTCCTGTCCGATCGCACTTCTGTAACGAATATCAAGGCGTTTAAACGATATGACTTCCTTGTCTTTATCAAGAAGGACTTCATACGTGCCAAGCATTTCATCTTTGGCGTACTTCTTCATGTATTCCTTTTCTTCAATTACTTCCACAATCACACGCCAGCCCTCCTCTTCCCTTACTTCTACTGAAGTAATCTTATGGACGGGAGCTACGTGTTCATTGAAGAAATCGGATACATTTCCCATGATTTCTTTGATCTTCATAATGGCCTCCTTACTCTAGACATAAAAAAATGGGGAGGGTGATCCTTTTTCGGATCCCCTTTTTAACTTCCCCTTTCCATCATGCATTAAATACTAAATTGTGAACTTCTTTCATTTTCCTGATTTGCAAGGCCGTTTTCTTCCACATCATCACGAAGCAGCCCAACTGCCTCTGCATAACGTAACCATGTGTCGACGCTGGCGATTACGACTCTCGCTTCAACTGTTAATATTTCAATACCGACTACTGATACCCTTGCGAACGCATCGATGACGATACCTTTGTCGAGAATACGGTCAATTACCTCTGCTAAACTTGAACTGTCTGTTGTTTTTTGAATTGCCATTTAAAAAATCTCCCTTCGGTGCTTTTACCTTGAACTGATCGTTTTGATGTCAGTCGACGATTTAATGTTGGTGGAGCTTTTGATATCCGTGGAACTCTTGATGTTCATGGAACTCTTGATATCACTTACTCCCTTGATGTCCGAGACACTTTTCAATTTGGTCTTGTCTTTTTTCGATGAAGAGATTTTATCTTGAAATTCTTCACCGGCTTCCTTGGCATTTCCTAACTTCTCGCGGACTGAAAGCAGAACTTCCTGTACTTTTTCCTTCGCTTCCTCCGCTTTCGTGTGAACATTTTCTGCATTTTTATCCTTCGCTTTTTGAAGCTTTTCAGCAGCCTCATTGGCTTTTGATTGAATACCGCCTTCAACTTTGTCCTGGACGCCTTCCACAAATTTTTCCTTGGCTTTTTCCTTCACCTTGTCTTTTACCTTGTCCTTGACCGGTTCCGGGGTGTACTCGACGATTGTTTCAGCCATCTTACCGGCTGCTTTTTGTGCTGCTGACTTACCCATGTCATTCCCCCTTCGGAAACGCCCATTTCAGTTGAACCGTTATTTTTTTGACTCCACAAGGCTGCTGAGCATTTCTTCGATGCGTTCCAATCGCTCATTCAGATTCTTGTTTTCTTCTTTGATTTCTTCAATTTCATCGTTTTGCGCAGAAGACGAAGTTTCTTCCTGCTCTTCTTGGGCTTTCTCCTCTTCCTTTTTCTTATTGAATGGCAATAGCCCATTTTCATATTTACTTACATATCCCGCAGCCGTCTGCCTTAATGTGATCATGGCCTGTTCCGTAATGAACTCCTGGGCCGTTCTGCGCAGTTCGTTCCCTGCGATGCGAACGACTTCGGATTTACCCAGGCTGCCGGCAATCTTTTTTCCGGTGCCGGGATGACTGAGCAGCCCGACACCTGCACCGACAACTCCGCCGATGATGGCGTAATTCACGTTCATATTTGAACGCCCGCCGTCTTTTGATTCAGTTTGGTTGGTTTGATCTTGCTGATTTTGTTCTTCCTGATTTTGTTTTTCCTGCTTTTCTTTTTCTGCCATGTTTCATCCTCTTTTCTTAAAACTGATTTATTTAAAAATGGTTAGCAACTTCTATTTCTATCGTTAAATGCTGAATTGTTTGTTTCTATCATTTTCCTGTCTGGCAAGCCCTTCTTCTTCAACCTCATCGCGGAGGAGGCCGACTGCTTCAGCATAGCGCAGCCAAGTGTCCACGCTTGCAATGACTACTCTTGCTTCGACTGTGAGGATTTCAATACCCACAAGGGATACCCTTGCAAAGGCATCGATTACGATCCCTTTATCCAAAATCCTGTCAATTACTTCAGCGAGACTGGAACTATCCGTACTCTTTTGAATACTCATCCTTTCACTCCTCTCTTAATGGAAGTTGTCTGATTCATCATTTTCTTCAGTCAGACGCTGTCAAAGGTCAATTTTCACTGCGATTTGTTATTCGGTTTACAACGTGTTTACCTCGATTTATCCAACCTAAAACCTGCTATGGAAAGAACTTGAAACAAACTGGAATTTTTTATACATGTTTTATGAGGACATGCTGGATTTGTAATAAATGGAGAGCAGTACTAACAAGCATTTTTAGGATTTGGGGGTGTAGATACAAGTCAATTAAGACAAATTGATTACATTTAAATGAATTGTGTTTCAGGGGTGGTTTGATGAGTTGAGGAGGTATATGGAGCTGTGAAACCTGTGTAAATGAGTTCTCATTACGCAGTTAATTTTCGTGATTGACTTTGTATTCCATGAGTGACCGTGACAAACTTCTTTAAAGTTCCTGCTGGTTAAAAAGGGAGGGCGGCTTTCTTAGAGGCGAAAAACATAAGCCAGTGCATCCACAAAAGGCGCTTGGTGCTTTTATGGATGCACTGGCTTATGTCTCGAGCCTATAGCCGTTGTAGCTGGACAAGTCTGACATGCCTCACTTCTTCCGCAGGAGTCATCGTCCATTACGCCAACAACAGCTGAAAAGGTTTATTGGAATAACAAGCAGAAACAGAGCATTTATACTGATAATCCACCTTAAAACCGTGATTTTTTGGATTTTCACTCTTTCCTGTATGGTTTTAGAGAAATTTTAGTGGTAAATCTATTAATGTGCAGAAAAAAAGGATTGATTTACGAAGTTCATTTTGGATTTATTATCGAAAATCGAAGTTTTATTATCGAATGTTAAAAGTTTATTATCGAAATCGGCAAACTTATTATCGAAAGGTTTGTTAGGTCAATTTATATTATTGAAACGACCTCCTTATTTTCTAAAAAACGTTCTTATTATCAATCACACCACTTTATTATCACACTCAATCCGGTAAACAACACTGATCCATTCTTCCGAACAACCATTCAACACTCTGCCTCTAAACCACTCTTCCCTTACACCTGCTGCCGATCAAGGATTTCTTTTAAAACAATGGCATGGTTATGCTTCTCATCCTTTGCTCCGTAAATCAGGCTGACTTCCTTATTTTCTTCCTTCACAATCCTTTTCAGCTCTTCCATAGCTTTTTGTTTGTCTTCATCGTTATGCAGTTCGTCTTTATACTTCCCTTTAAACTCATCAAATTTATCGGGATCGTGATCAAACCATTTTCGCAATTCGGGGGAGGGTGCCGCTTGTTTCATCCAGTGATCGATGTCCAGTTCTTCCTTGGACTTTCCACGCGGCCACAGTCTGTCGACAAGAATCCGGACCCCGTCCTGTTCCGATTTATTTTCGTATGCTCGTTTTATTTTTACCGGCATTCACTATCACTCCTTTTCAGTATTTATACCCACACTCGTTGATAAATAACGATTTCTGCATTTAAACTGCATACTCCCGGGGTATACAAGAGGCATAGACGAGAAAACGTAGATATAGTGAGGTGGAAATATGTCTGATTCGAATTATAAAAAAGACAGCATCACCCTGACCGGGGCAGTCGGGCTCGGCACCGGGGTCATGATCAGTGCAGGGATCTTCGCCCTGCTCGGGCAGGTGGCTGAGCTTTCAGGTGCCTGGTTCCCGCTTATATTTATTGCCGGGGGAATGGTGACCGGCTTCAGTGCGTATTCCTATGTGAAAATGAGTAACCAATACCCCTCAGCCGGAGGGATCGGGATGTATTTGGTGAAAGCTTACGGGAAGGGGACGCTGACCGCATCCGCCGCGCTGCTGATGGCCTTTTCAATGGTCATCAACCAAAGTCTCGTGGCAAGGACATTCGGTACCTACACCCTTCAGCTGGTGGATGGAAAGCAGTCTGATTACCTCATTCCCTTATTGGGTGTCGGCTTATTGACGTTTGCATTCCTGGTGAATATATCAGGAAACAGCTTTATCCAGACCTTCACCGGCATCGCTTCACTCATAAAAATTGCCGGACTGGCCGTGTTCGCAATCGCCGGTTTATGGGTGGCCGGTTTTGCTTTTGAGCCTGCCGAAGGGGGAGCGAATCCGCCAGACCCTTCAATAGCCAGTTATGTCGCTGCAGTCGCACTGACGATCCTGTCATTCAAAGGATTCACCACGATCACCAACAGTGGATCGGAAATCAAGAAGCCTAAGAAAAACGTCGGCAGGGCAATCACAATTTCCATTTTGATCAGCCTTGTTGTTTACCTGCTGCTTGCATGGGCTGTTTCAAGTAATTTATCCCTTACCGAAATCATCAAAGCGAAAGATTATTCCCTTGCTGAAGCAGCCAGGCCGGCATTCGGCGATATGGGGCTCTGGTTTACCGTCATCATCGCAATCATCGCGACGATCACCGGTATCATTGCCAGCGTGTTCGCCGTTTCCCGCATGCTTGCCATGCTGACGGATATGAAATTGATCCCCCACAAGCATTTTGGCATGCCTGGATCGATTCAAAAGCATACGCTGGTCTACACCATTGTGGCTGCGATGCTCCTGACGATCTTCTTTGATTTAAGCAGGATTGCATCCATGGGTGCGATCCTCTACCTGGTTATGGATATGATGGTCCACTGGGGCGTGTTCAAGCATCTCAGAAACAAAGTAAAGGCGAATCCGGCCATCGTCCTGACCGCCCTCGTGCTAGATGGCATCGTCCTGGCAGCCTTCATATGGGTAAAAGCACAATCCGACTTGCTCGTTGTCGGTGTCTCCATAGTCTTCATGATCCTGATTTTTACCGGAGAACATTTCTTCCTTAAAAATCATGGACCAGAGGAAGATTCCGACACGGAACACGATCATTAAAAAAGGCCCGTCCTTCACCGCTTTAAAGCGGAGAGGGACGGGCCCACTAGCGTTGCACGACTTCAAAAATATGTAAAATAACGCAAAATGGTAAAATTTCTTTACAAAAACAAAAAAAGCCCTAATGTAGAAGATAGTGACCTAAACGTTCCCTAATCTTCTACAAAAGGAGCTCACGCAATGAGTAAAAGTATAGGTCAAAGAATGTTAATTTGTCAATGTTTATCCCAACTTCCTACGGAAGATTTACAATGTCCTCTTCTTGATTATGGAAAGAAGCTGACTACCGAAGCCCTATTAAGGATAGGTGTGGCTGCGCACCTGGATCAGATGAGTTCGTATTCTCATATTGAAGAAAAGATCCGAGCGTATACCGATCTAATGAAACTATTGAATGTCAACGGGATTAGTGGCTCTCAAATAAGCCGGCGGATCAACGATCTTTCTACCGAGGTAGTACAAAGTGTTTTTATCAAAGTAATGGCTAAAGTTCGTCACTACACTCGGAAGCAAAACGGTATTTCGAATGCGATTGGACGTTTGAACATCGTGGATTCTACAGAATTTCGGTTACCTGAAAACATGTGTGACTGGGCCTTTATTTCAAAGGGCCATAATGCTGTTAAAATGCATACACGATTGGTTGTCACTTCCAAAAATACAGTGTTTCCAGATAAAATCGTCCCTTCAACGGGTAATGTGACAGACTTTGAAAGCTCAGATGTCATCATTGAAGAGGCTAACGCTACCTATGTCATGGATAGAGGGTATGGATCGAAGAAAAACTTGATGGACTGGTTGGACAAAGAAATTGATTTTGTTGCCCGTATTGGAAAGAACTTAGTTCTTTACACATTGGAAGAACGAGAACCAACTCACTCGTCTGTTCTAAAAGACGAGACCGTTAATTTTGGTATTTCAAATGAACCCGTTCGCTACATTGAGTTTGTCGATGAAAAGAATCAAGTATATCGGATTTTGACCACTCGCTTTGATTTAACGGATGTGGAAATCCTCGAAATCTACAAAAACCGATGGTTGATTGAACTCTTCTTCAAATGGATAAAGGGTCATCTCAAGATGAAAAAGATATGGAGTACCAAACCGCAAGGTATCTGGAATCACATGTTTCTAGCACTAATCGCATACGGGCTATCACTGTTAATCAAGCTTCAACTGAACTCAACGAAGACGGCATGGAACTTCTTTCGAGTCTTACAGATTTATTTATTCCAACCGGCAGACAGAATCTTGAATGAGTTAAACCGAAGGAAGAAACCATCCAAAGGAAGGCAGAAAGTGCAAAAACCTCTGGGGAAAAAGAATCTGTTTTTTGGTGATACTGGGATTGTGATGGTGAAAGAAAAGAAAACGAAGAAGAAATAACAATGGCACATTATACATATGTAAAAAAAAGGGAACAAGGTTGAGTTAACACCTTACTTCCCTTTTTTAATTTAGAAACTCAAAATAGATGTAAAATAATTGAATATATTCAATTTAATTACTTTCGTGCAACGCTAGTGGGACGGGCCTTCAATTTAACCTTCGATTATTTATTCATCTGTGACAGGAAGTCGCCGAGCAGGTCTTCCATGCTTTCTTCCTTCGGCTCTTCATCCTCTTCCGGCTGACGCGATTTCATGGCACTTTCCCAATCAAAGCCGTCGAGGTCTTCATCCGTGGAATGAGATCTCTCTTCCACTTCCGGCTCCTGTTCATCATCCCCGATGACCGAATCAAGCGACCATTCACGGGAAGAATCCCGGCTTGCAGCCGTCTCCTCCTGATGGAACAGCACGTCATCCACATCCATTGCATTGCTGTTGAGAGGGGTAAGCAGGGAGGCGGTCCTGACAGGATTCGTCAATAACTGATAGACGATGCTGCCGAGCAGTGCCTCCGAATGTTCATGCTTCAGCCAGTCGCGCTGAGACTTGTCGAGTGCCCTCGGCAGCGGAATGGTTATCGCTTCACGCTGCTTGGAGACAGACTCATTGATCCCGTTTACGACAAGCTCTGCAATCTTGCTCGAGAAATTCCGCTTCTCTGTTTCCTTAAGCTTCTGCAAATGCTTCAAAATATGATCAGGCGTATCGGAGGGGAGGCGGAACGTGATCGGCTGCCCCCTTGACATCCCCTTTTCTTTCATACAATCACCCTATTTGGTTTTCGCTAATTTTTTCTCGTCTTCTTTCTTTTGGTTCTGCTGTTGGTTCTTTCTTGAAAAATCAGCGATTAGTTTGTAGTACGCGTTAGCCATCATCCAGATGCTTTCGTTTTCGTCTTCGAAGAAGTCGATGTTGTAGCCGTCCAGGTTGTTATTGAGCGTCTTGATATATTCCTTAAGAACGCTGGATCCGCCGCCGATGAAGTAGCAGATTTCCGTCTGTGAGTTCTTCTGCCACATATTGCGGAGGTGGCGGTACTGCTTCTTCGCAAGTTCCACAAGGATACGGTCGACGATTTCATGCACGCTTGTACGGCTTCCTTTGACCATGATGTGGTTGCGGTCATTTTTCTTCGTGATGATTTCCACCACGTCACGGCGGCTGTCGAGCTCGATGCCGTATTTCGAACGGATTTCTTCACGGATCAATTCAAGCGATTCAGACACACCGAGGTTGAAGCCCTGTGCTTTGTCATCATCCACTTTACGATTCTTGATCACGGCGATATCAGTTGAAAGTCCGCCGATATCCTGGATTAGGATGCGCTTATCGATCAGGTCCTTATTGATGATATTACCGTTATTGTCCATCACAAGATTGATGAACGCCGCGAATCCTTCAGGATACACCTTCACTTCATCAAACTTAATATTCACCTTGATGCCTTGGTGGCGCGGTGTCACAAGGAATTCAACCTGGTGGACAGATCCAAGAAGCTTCGAACGGTAGCCGACATCTTTACCTTCCTTTACTTCACGAAGGGGAAGACCTGTACCGAGCGTATAGTTCGCTTCTATGACATTATTATTCTTTTTAAATAGTGAATCCTGTTCAGCAGCATCAAGTGCCAATGAAGCAAACAGCATGATCAGTGTTTGGTCTTCTTCGGATTTACTGCTCCCCGGATCCAATTCAGTGGAGTTATTGCTTTTCGTTGCCAGATTACCTACACGGTAAATAGCATTGTTATCCTGCAGGGCAGGGGAGTGGACGCGGATATGTATTCCATCTAGAGGGTCTTGCTTGTCCAGTTCCTCGATCCCGATAATCGGACGATCTTCAATGTCCCTTGCAATCACATTGGGGATATTCAGTTCGCTGTCCAATTTTCCAAAAATACCTTTAAGGGAATCATTACCTACATCAATTGCAGCAATTCGAGAGTTCGTCAAAAAAATCATCCTTTCATATAGAAGTAAAAATTTATCAAAAAATTTAAACTCTTAATCAAAGATTAAAACACTTCCGGCCTCCGGTCAATCCTACTTTCAACTCTATCATACAACTGTAATGTTCGACCTATTTGTATACATTTATGTTTCGTTGTACACAAAATCGTACACATCCATATATAACAATATGTACACGACTTTGTATACTTGTATACATTTTTGTCTACAATTGTGTACGTAAATGTATACAAGTATACAAATTTGTAAACAACCATTAATTGGTTAGAAATTAGTACTTTTTGATTTATAAAAACTATCATTCTACCACTTGTAAAAAATGGATTACACAAAAAGTATCCGTTTATGAAAAACCAATTCGGGAAAAGGGTAGTGTGTAAAAAAGTTATTGAGAGAAAACAGTTGAAAAAGATAAAAACCATAGATGAGGGTGATGATTTTATGAACGAAAGAAAAGGATACTTTCCCGCTGACTATGAACAATCGAGACATACATTTCGCGGGCATCTGGAAAAAATCAAAGAAAAGTGGCCTCAAGCAGAGTTGAAGACCACTTCCATCGGAAAGGAGGAAGATAATACAATCGATATGATTGCTTCGGGAGCAACAGAGTCGAATGATCAAGTCCTCTTCTTCACGACTGGCGAACATGGAATAGAAGGATACGCAGGCGCTGCAATGATTCACCTGTTTACCGAGGAATACCTGCACCGCGTCGATCCTTCCACTACGGGTATTTGCTTTATACACGCCCTTAATCCTTGGGGGATGAGAAACTTCAGGCGGGTGACCGAAAATAATGTCGACCTAAATCGAAATTACTTATATAACCGTTCCAATGTACCCGAAGATGTCAACAAGTACTACGAAAAGGAAAGTGAACTCTTCCTGCCCGACGGAAAGATCACAGACCTGTCGAAAGAGAAGATGAAACTGCAGTCCCAGCTGGTCAAGGCCCTGGCGGAAGAAGGATACAGCGCCATCAAAGAAGCGAAAGGGATGGGGCAGTTTGAGTTTGAACGCGGTGTCTATTATGGAGGCGAAAAAGAGGAAGAAACGTCAATTTTCCTGAAAAAGTTACAAAATCAGCTATTATCCGAGTATCCCCGCGTCATTCATATGGACTGGCACACCGCCCTCGGACCTTCAAATGAGATCACCATGGTCGTCTCCTCTGAAGATGAACGGGGAGAAGAGGAACTAAAAGCAAAGTATGACTTGAAAAACATCCAGAAATTTACACCTAAAAAGGTGAAAGGTGATTCTACCAACCACTTTCATAAACTGAAGAACGAGAAATATCCAGCAAATTATTTGTTCTCTGCCCTCTTCGAATTCGGTACATTCGGTACAGGTAAAAAAGCTGAATTAAGAGAGTTCATGACCATCGTCCTTGAAAACCGGCTCTATTGGGAAGGAGCGGAAAACCCGGATGACAGGGAGTGGATCCTCGCCGAGTTCAGGGAGATGTTCTACCCCCTTAATGACGAATGGAAGAAGTCCGTCTTGGAAGAAGGACGCCTCGGTATCGAATCTGTTCTTGGAGAAGAAAGAATCTTAACGGCAGAATAAATAAAAGGCTCCCGTCAGGAACGTGTCTGACGGGAGCCTTTTCTCCGCATTTTTCTAAAAATTATTATTTTCTCTCGTCTTCGGGGAGGGCATCTTCTCCCCTCCCCTCTTTTTCATGCCGATTCTGTTTGATTCATTTCCTCTTCCTTTTCCCAATTCACCATCTTTTCCAAGACAATCGAGACGAGGACGCCCACGATGAAGCCGTTGGACACGATCGGCTGAACAAAGACCGGAAGACTGGTGAATAGCCGGGGATCCATATTCATGATTGAGATCCCGACGAGAACGGGTGCAGCCAGCCGGTAAATGGTCACAGAGTTAAACACCCTTCCCTGCAGGCTCTTCAACGAAGTGCCGAATAGCTGCAGATAAGCGGTAAACAGGATAGCATTGCCGACAGTGATCGGCAGAGTGGCCAGAATGCCCCCCAGGAACGGTACAATCCCTAAAAGAGACATAATGGCCCCGCCGATAAGAAACGGCCTTATACGGAAGATCCTCGTGCTTTCCAGGAATCCGACCGAAGATGCGAATGGTGCATAAGATACCAGACCGGACAAGGCGCCGACGATTGAATACATGCCGGATAATACATATGAGCGGTGGACCCTCTTCTCAACCGGCGATTCCCCGAAAAGTTGTGATGCAGCCTGCACCGAAGCAAGCGTATTACTGAGGTTCATCAAACTTGCCAAAAATGTGATGAAGACGATACCTGCATTCAGGTTGGGTGTACCGAAAGGAAACAAAATAAAAAAAGACTCCCCGCTTGTTGCACTGGCTTCCGATTCTGATGGAAATAACAGAAGATAGCCAATCCAGCCCGCCACCATCCCGATCAAAATCGAGAAATTACTCAGAAAGGGCGTCCCCTTTATTTTCAAAAGACTGACCAGTACCGCAATCGAAATGGAAAACAAGCTGACCGGAAGCACCAAACTTCCATCCTCTGAAATGGTCAGCATCCCTTTAAAAAAGATCAGAATCAGCTGAAAGGTCAACAGGAATAAATAGACGCTCATCACCATCGGTGTAAAAATCCTTTGAATCAAGGACAGAAGTCGAAGTGCCCACAGGATCAGGACCGCTGCTCCGGACAGCAGCATCCCGGTCGCAATTCCTCCGCCGACCGATGTCAGGCTCATTCCAAGTGCAGGTGCCGCTGCTGCCAGGTTGAGCACGACTCCCCACATGACCCCTGAATGACCTTCCATCAGCGGATACTTATGGCCGATCAGTCCCTGCAGCATACAGGCAATCCCGGTGAAGATGAGCGAACTTCTGAGGATCACGGCAATTTCATGAGATGGCAGATCAAAGGCCATCCCTACAGAAATAGGGACCACCACTGTATTGGCAAATATAAAAAACAGCCATTGCACCGATGAGAATGCCGTTTCGGCAGCTGATAATTGTTTCATGTGTCCCCCTCCTGACATTGTCTTACTGTAAGAGTATTCTACGAAACCCTCAGGAATCCTATTATACTCACAGAATTTTTGACAATATGATGAGGCTGGGGTGTCGGGGACATAAAAAAAGACACCCGAAATCCCTTCCAGGTGTCTCAGCTTCAAGTCTGAGGCGGTTCTTCCATCCAGCCGTGTTTGATCATGATTTTCGCTCCGTCATGGGCGTAGCTGAAGATATCCTGCATGATCATGACCATTTTCGCTGGCAGGTCATTCCGCAGACTGAAAGCCGTGCCGATCGATCCGCTTCCGACAGAAAAGCTGCAGAATAAGCTGACACAGTACATCATCAATTTGTCCGAGAAAGGCGGAGTAGTGGAATTTGTGACGTTTCCATTGGCCGCAACGGGGACCTGAAGCTTGCTTTCCATCATCTTTTTACTCAGGTCATGGACGATATCATTCGCAATTTTACTGCCTCTTTCAAAGAACTTGCGGGCATCTTTTTTCTGCGCAACCTGCGCAAAACCATCAATCATGATGATTCCGGATACGTTTGCTTCCACAGCGTGATACAAGTTGGCCACCTCCACCGTGTTCAGATGTCTTGATTTGGACATAGGGGTCATGCCTTTTAAATAATTTGTGTCTTTAATAAATTCTACCGACTTTGGCATCGGAATAAATGGTGAGCGGCTGAGCTGACCCCTTTCAAGCAGATAATGTGTGCAGATCGCATAATATTTCTGCGTGATGGCGGTCAGCCTCTGGCAAAGTTTGATTACATCCTCGCGATAGGACATCGTGATATTCAGCGTATGCATCCCCATACTGATTTCCTGGACCATACGGATCAAAGTGATATCGAAACCATTTTCATACAATTTAGGAGCATCGAGGGACACATCCTCCTTTGTAAAACCGATCGGGGCCGCTGCTCCTTCCTGCTGAAACATGGTCTTTATTTCATCAGGGATGGAACTGATTTCATCATACAAATCTTCCATGATCGTTTTCGCCTGTTCATCATCTGCGTGGTTGATCAGATATTCGAGCATTCGTTTGATCATCGTTTTTTGCTGATAGGTGATCCACAACACACCCAGTTCTGACGAAGTTAGTGCCGGTTTTTCGGGCATGGGCATTTCCTCCATACAATTATTCGTATTACATACTGTTAGTAGTATGGGCTTTATGAAAGAAATCATTCGGTCGTTGGGGTCAAAGCATAAATGTCCCACGGCAGAAAAAATGCACGGCTCTTCAGAAATGAAAAAAATCCCGTCTTCAGATGTAGACGGGAGCCTCGTAAAGAGTTTATTGAGCCGTATAACCGCCGTTAATGACAATTGCCTGGCCGGTCACACTTTTTGATTTTTGATTGGATACACGGCAAAGCCTTATTCCAGCATACTCTTTAAGGAACAAGCGGAGCAATAAATCATTAAAACTAAATAAACAACAATAAACTTACCGCCATAACCGCCATTCCGGCGATCGTCCCATAAATGGACAGGTGGGCTTCATCATACTGTTTCGCGGCCGGCAGCAGCTCATCCAGCGAGATGAATACCATGATCCCGGCAACGGCAGCAAAGATGATCCCGAACATGATATCGTTCAGGTAAGGCATCAAAACCAGGTAAGCCACCACCGCTCCGACCGGCTCTGATAAACCGGATAGGAAAGAAAGCTTGAATGCCTTTTTCTTATCACCCGTTGCAAAATAAACCGGAACGGACACTGCAATTCCTTCCGGGATATTGTGGATTGCGACCGCCACTGCAATGGCAATCCCGAGCGACGGGTCCTGCAGGGCGGATGTGAACGTGGCGATTCCTTCCGGGAAGTTATGGATTGCGATGGCGAGCGCGGTGAATGTACCCATTTTTAAGAGCTTCGCATTTCCCGGCTTATTCATATCCTCGACTTTCTTTAGTTCATGGGGATTCCCCTGCTTCGGGATCAACTTATCGATCAATGCAATCAAGATGATCCCGCCGAAAAAACCTGCAACCGTCACCCAGTTCCCTTGTGTGACGCCCATTGCGGATACAAGTGCATCCTGCGCCTTTACAAAAATCTCGATCATCGACACATAAATCATCACCCCGGCCGAAAAACCGAGCGATATCGACAGGAACTTCGTATTCGTAGTTGAGGCAAAGAATGCAAGACAGCTTCCGATCCCGGTCGCAAGCCCGGCCATCAATGTTAACCCGAACGCCAATAGTAAATTTTCAGCCATATATGTTCTCCTTCATCATAAGTGCATGTCATATAAGTCCTATTGTACTTCCCCGCTGTCCATTTTTAAAGAATTGATTATCGGATGTTCCGAATCAGCCGGTGTGACAAGGATATCCGTTCCTGTATGTATACATCTTCAATGGAGGAGCGGGAGACGAAGCCAGACGACATCCTGTTTCGTTTTTTATTATATGGTATACATGCGGTGTTATACTGCGCAGGTTCGATCAGCTGACTTTATGGATTTATATTTGGGATCCAATTTTGCATACGCGTGCAGGTATATAACACTCGAATATTGTCGAAAAATCGGTAGTTCGCCCATATAGTTGAGATTTCGCCCTTAAACTGAAAATATCGACCTTATATTGAAAATTACGCCCTTATCGGCTGAGTTCCACACATCAACCCTTCCCGATACCCCCGGGCAAACCCACCATCCCATCGATAAACGCTGCCCAAACTATCCAGTACCATCCACTAACCTACATTTCATAAGAAATCGTGCCAAAAACCAGCACTACTCCCCCAAACAACCACACCCCGGCACAAACAATCCACCCTCACTCCCTGCAACGAAAAAAGCCCACTTCCATCAACAAAGTGAGCTCAAACCAACCACAATTTCCTTCTTCGTTTCCTCTGCTACATAATGTTTCTGACCGAACACGGTATATTCCTTCGAACGGATCGTCGGGAGGATTGCCCGATACAGATACGCAGCACCCTTCACCGGGATTCGGGATGAAAGCGGGTATTCTTTCATCGTCTTGAACGCTTCACCATAATAATATTCGGCATGCCCGGCGATTTCTTCCCACATGTCGATGAAGGAAGCATCGACGATACCGGCTCGGAGCGACCCTTCCGTAACCCCATGACGCTTCATGATTTCCCGGGGGAGGTAGATCCGATCACGTTCAAGGTCTTCACTGATGTCACGCAGAATATTGGTGAGCTGCATGGCGAGGCCGAGCGACACACCACCTTCTTCCAACACGTCCGTTTTACCAGGGGCAAGGATCGGCAGGAGCATCAACCCGACCGTGCTGGCGACATGATAGGAGTAGTCCAGAAGCTCATCAAGGGTTTCATAGCGGTTGATCGTTAAATCCATTTCCTGCCCCTTGATCAAGTCATGAAAGGCACGTTCGTTCATCTCATAGCGCTTGAACACATCATTGAGGGCCATCCATGAAGGGTTCGCGGAATCAGAGTCTCCTTTTAAAAACAGATCGAATTCCGTTTTGAACTGGGCAAGTTCCACTTCGGGGTTACTCCCCTCATCCACAATATCATCCACTTTCCGGCAAAAGGAATAGACGGCCCACACGGCGTTGCGTTCGTTTTTCGGCAGCATGGAGAAGGCTTTATAAAAGGTTTTGGAATGGTGCGATATGATGTTTTCACAATGTTTATACGCTTCTTTGACACTATACATGTACATTCACTCCTTTTATCGCTGGATTTTTTTGATCGCTCAATAGTTGATCGGCCAAAAGTTTTGCTCCCTGCATAACCAGCGGGATGCCGCCTCCGGGATGGATGGACGCCCCGACTGCGTAAAGATTGCCGATGCGATACGGTTTGACCTGGGGTCTGAATACGCCTGATTGCAGGAGGGTCGGTGCCACGCCGAAGCTCCCGCCCCTGTGAAGCCCGAATTGCTTTGCATCCTGCGGGGTCCGGACTTCCATCCATTCGATCGATTCACGGAGCCCCGGGAAGGCCCGTTTTTCCAAACGGTCAATTAGCCCATCGATCCACTCTTTTTCGTTTTCCCAATCGATATCCGTGTCAGAGGGGACGGGTACGAGCGCATACAGCACGCCTTTGCCTTCTGGTGCCAGGCTGTCATCCATCTTGGACGGATGAAACGTATAAATGGCGGGATCATCCGGAATTACCTTATCACCGAACACATCTTTCATATGTTTTGAAAAGCTTTCCCCCATCACATAATGATGTACATTGACATCGTCATACACTTTATTTAAGCCGAAATACAGCAGCACGCAACCTGATGACGGTACATATTCCCTTGTTTCTTTCCTCTTGATCAATGGGTCGAGTCCCGGGAAGTCTCCATTGAAAATGACAGAATCATAGGGTTGCAGACCGTCCCTTGTCCTCACTCCCGTTACCCGCTTGCCCTGTCTCGGGATATCCTTCACCTCGCAATTGAGATGGATCCTTACATTCCGTCTCCTGAGCTCTTCTTCCAATACAGGGACAAGGCTAGCATACCCGCCCTTCAGGTAATGGATGCCGTATTGATGCTCCGCGAAGGAAACGAGCGAATACATGGCAGGCGACTGAAACGGATTTCCCCCGATATAGAGGGACTGGAGCGCATAGATCGTCTGCAGCCGCTCATCCTGAAAGTAGCCGGACATCAATGTTTTGACAGATTGATAGGGTTTGAGTTTGAAAAGCGACTTGAGATTACCCGGCTTCCAGAAATCAAATGGATTGACGAATGACTCTTCCAGGAACGATTTCTTCCCGATCCGGAACCGTTCTTTTCCTTCTTTTAAAAATTGCCTGAACCCCTCGACCTCACGTGGAAACACGTTCTCCATTTCCTCGAGGTGCCGGTCCCGATCAGGGTATTTCGTGAATGTCAGGCCGTCGGGGAATTGAAGGGAATAGAGCGGGTCGCATAAGAGCAGTTCGTATCTGTCCCGGGAAATTCCCGCTTCTTCCAGCAGGGCCTGAAACATCTCGGGGAGAAGGACGATGGTCGGTCCCTGGTCGATCCGGTAACCGTCCCTTTCCACGAATGCCAATCTCCCGCCCAACTGTGCTTCTTTTTCATAAATGGTCACCTCTACACCCTGTTTCGACAGGAGCAAGGCACTCATCAGCCCTCCGACGCCGCCTCCAATGATCGCTGTATTCATTACAATCCCTCCATAATGGGAAGAGGAGATACAGGGATCGATTCCTGCAGATCCTGTTCCAGGATGCCGTTAGCTGTGATACGGGCCGATTCAAGGATCGTCGGAAGCCCGCTGCCCGGATGTGTACCGCCGCCGACGAGCCAGCAGGATTCCAGTTCCTCGAAACGGTTATGAGGCCTGAACACCATCATTTGCGAGAGCTGATGGCCAAGATTGAATGTGGCTCCCTGATAGACGTAGAGATCCTGTTCCCAGTTCTTCGGTGTGATCATTTTTTCCACGTCTATGTGAGCTTCAAGATTTTTGAATCCTGTCTTTTCTTCGACCGTTTTCAGAATGAGTTCACGAAAGGTTCCTTTTTCCTGTTCCCAGTCGATTCCGCTGAAGTTATTCGGCACTGGGGCCAGGATATACAGGGTGGACTTCCCTTCCGGAGCAAGCGTCGGGTCGGTCACGCTTGCATTCTGGATATAGAGGGAGGAATCTTCTGAGAGGATCTTCTCCTTCGTGATTTCCTCGACATTCTTTTTGTAGTCTTTTGAAAAAGCGATCGTGTGATGAGGCATATCCTTGTAAATCGTGTCGAGACCGAGATACAGCATGAACGTCGAACACGAATACTTCTTTTTCGCGAGTTTTTTCGGCGAGTACTTCTTCAGCTGATTGCCATCGACAAGATTTGTCATCGCATGGGCGAAATCGCTGTTGATGATGACTTCTTCCGCCTCCACGCTGCGGCCGTCTTCAAGATAGACACCCCGTACCTTTTTTCCTTCGATCCACAGGCTCTTCACCCCGGAGCCGGTATGGATCTTACCGCCGTGCTCCTCAGTCACCCGGGCCATCGCCTTCGAAAGCTGATTCACGCCCCCGATCGGATGGAAGACCCCATAGGCATGTTCCATATAAGAAAGGATCGAGAAGGCACCCGGGCATTCCCACGGCGACATGCCGAGATATTTCGACTGGAACGTAAAGGCGAGCTTCAGTTCCTCTTCTGTGAAATAACGCGACAGCACATCGTAGAGGGAACGTCCGAGTTCAAGTTCCGGAAGTGCCTGAAGCACCTTGGGCTGAAAATAATGCATGAAGCGGTCCATCTTCGACTGCAGCACCGGGGAAAGGGCCTCCATCTTCTTTGCCGTTTCATTCATGAAGCGTTCATACCCTTCCCCATTGCCCGGATAGTGGGCTTCGATTTCCTGTTTCATGCGCTCCCGGTCCCGTGACATGACGACTCTGCGGTTCTCGAAGATCAATTCATACATGGACCTCAGTTCGACCGCCTCCATGTAATCCGACGCTTTCCGGTCCGCAGCGGAGAACAACTCTTCGACAATATGAAACATCGATAAAAATGTCGGTCCCATATCGAACTTGTAATCTCCCAGGCGGATCTCCGCATTCCGGCCGCCGATATAATCCTGCTTTTCAAAAACGTTTACATCATATCCCTTACCGGCCAGAAGCATGGCAGCCGCCAAGCCGCCGGGACCTGCTCCAACCACGATAATCCGCTTACCCATTCACAAGACCTCCCATTCGTACAAAAGTTATACAATCATTATACATATATTAAAAGTGAATTGCCACAAATAACATTATTCAAATATGAAAAAGCAGCCAAACCCCTGTAAATAAAGGAATCTGTGGCTGCAACCCACCTAACCATCCTGTACAATCCCTATACACCAAAGGCCCGTCCCGCGATGCGTTAATTCACTAAAGGGAGGCTATAAAAAAATCTGACTGAATCATGGAAGGTCAGTCAGGTTTTCTATGTATCTATTTCGTCATGATGTTCATCTGTTCAATGACCCTGGAGACTTCAAGGTCATCCTTCATTGCTTCAAGCGGCCACCACTTTACTTCTTGAAGCTTCTGCTCATCCCCGGCATATTCCGGGTCGTAACCAAGCTGCGGAACATGGGAGCCCATAAGATCGGTTGAAAAGACGCGGCATTCCCCCGCACCGTAGTCATAGGTAAATAAGTGCCGGTCCACTTTCACGGAAAGATTTACCTCTTCCTTCACTTCCCTCACAACGGTCTCTTCAAAGCTTTCCCCTTCTTCCAGTCCTCCGCCCGGCAGTGACCACCATACTTTATCCCCGCGCTTCATTTTCACCATGAGGATATGATCGTTTTTGATGATTGCAGCACATGCTCTCGGACGGCTGCGGGCTTCGAATTCCTTATTCACTAAAGGTCACTCCTTTTTCGTATTATCTTACCACAATTAATAGAATATTTTGGAAAAACGGACGCCTTGTCCTCAAATAAAATAAGATGAAAGAAAGATTCTTTCATCAAGGAGATTGATCATTTGCAGGGAAAAACCTTGTCTATTCTTCGTGCTTGCTTTTATTAACGGCTTTTTTCCTTAAATACAGCCACATCGCCATGTACGTGGCGAATAATAAGATTAAGAAGACCGGTACTGAAAGAACATTTTGGATTAACATGACGTCACACCCCAGATTATTTTAAACTTTCCAAAGGGAACGGGAATATTAAATAAAAGACGACCACAAGTAAAACCGACACACCAATGGCTCTCAGTGGATTCCTGTAATGCAGATACAGTACACTGAACAATATAAGGTTCAACGGGATATTCCACCATCCATTCCATCCATGGTCATACACATACATGCCTTTGTGAGCGAAAAGGGCCTCAATGGCAGTATAAAATGCGGTCCATATTAAAATATAGAGAAGCTGGCTGGTTCTCTTTTCAGGAAAACGTTGAAGATAAATGATGAGGCCCACCGGACAGATAAAAAAAGTAAACGCCGTGTTGATGATGGAATGATTCAGCCACTCTGCGGTCACACCCCTGAAGGCCCAGAGAGTATAGTCATAATAAAAATAATTGTATACAAAGTTGACCAGCATGAAAAATAATAGCGTCGGATACTGTTTTCCCCACTGGGACCAATCAACGAATTTATATGCAAACAGAATCCAAACCACGATCACCAATAGTAAATACATATACACACCTACTTATCATTGCTGTCATCATCATTGACCGATTTAGAAGAATTTATACGAAAGTCCAGCCGTTACCGTGCCAATCTTCAGGGTAATGAGAAAACAGACAGGAGGCATTTTGATGAAAATAGCCATTATCGGTTTAGGCGATATCGCAAAAAAAGCATACTTACCCGTTCTATCCCAAAAGGAAGGAATCGAGCTTGTCCTATGTACAAGAAACTTAGAGACGCTGAACACACTGGCGGATAAGTATCGAATCGAGGAGAAGGTCCAGTCAATAGATGAATTGATCACAAAAGAAATCGACGCTGCTTTCATAAGCACCGCAACGGAAGCCCATTTTGAAATAGCGGAGAAGCTCCTTGAACGCGGGATTCATGTCTACATCGACAAGCCGATTTCCATGAACCTCGGGGAAACCGATAGAATCGTCAGTCTCGCCAAGGAGCAAAACAAAATCGCCATGGTCGGATTCAACAGACGCTTCATCCCTCGTGTACATGAGCTGAAGGAACATGGAAAAGCAAGCTTGATCCTGATGCAGAAGAACCGGTTCGCATCCCCTGACCATGTAAGGAGATTTGTCGTTGAAGATTTCATTCACGTAGTCGACACGCTCCGCTTCCTGATGAATACGGATGTCCGAAATGTCAAAGTGGAATGCCTGAAAGACGGGGATGAGCTCCACCACCTGGTCATCCAGCTGCTCGGCGATGGCTGCACAGCCATCGGCATCATGAACCGAAATGGCGGGGTGACGGAAGAAACCATCGAGTATCATACCGGACATCACAAATATGTCGTCAACAGCCTGGTTGAAACCACTCATTACCATAACAAAGATATCAGCATCACCAAGTTCGGTGACTGGGAACCGACCCTCCATAAGCGCGGATTCTACCAGCTGGTCGATCACTTTATCGACTGTGCTGCAAACAACCGGACACCGGACCCTTCGATCGAGGATTCCCTCATCACCCATGAAATCTGTGAGAGGATCGTTAAATCAATCGACTCGCAGGCTTAATGAAGAAAAGAGGAAGGGCTTTGAAGAGAGGCGTGTGGCATAAGACGAATCGGCCTGGAAGGCGCTCTTTGCCTTCTTGGTCGTTTTTGCTTATGACATGTGCCTCTAAGCCCTGCAGCTGGACAGTTCCTCCCCCTGAAAAAGGACAGGAGGTTCACGGGCTACCCGCGGAAAGCGAAGTCTACCACGGAAATCAACAGCAGTGTTTAAAACTACCCAAACATATAAAAAGTGTCTGCGCACGAGCGGCAGACACTTTTTTAAATGGCTTCAGTCCTCCGGCATAATCCACACAATCTCACAAATACGGACAAAGAAAGAAGAATCATGCTCCTTCACCACGACATGATCAGGCTTAGCATCAGCCACTGTACCGCTTACCGAGCCCCGTGATGTATCAATGACCACTCTTTTCCCGATAAGACTTTTAAGGGCAGCATATACATAAGGCTCCACTACAACCACTTGCATCGGTCCATTGGAAGGTACTTGCGGGTTGGTTCGATACGGATACATGCTGTACATTCACTTACCTCCAGACTGTTTACTATTTTTTACATCTTATGTTTATGATGCCCCGGGCCTGGCTCATACCTTCATATTGAGCAGACCTCCCATAAAGAATCACTTGTTCTTTTCATCCTCCATGAAGCATATGGATTACCTTGAAATTCAAAGTTATTTTGAAGGAGTGCACAACATGATCAATTTCAATTTCTTTCAGGGGACGATCACCGCGATCAGTGATTTTTTGATTGGGCAGAACGGGGAGGGAGAAGGCTGTTATAAACTGATCTCTTTAGTGGATGATACAGGGGGCACCGTCAATTTCGTAGTGGAACCGGCCACTTATTTTGTTGATCACGAGATGGTCGCAGCGGGTGATAGAGTGACGGGATACTATGATGCAAATGCCCCTGTCCCGCTTATCTATCCGCCGCAATACCGGGCACTGATCATGGTAAAGGAAAATCCGTCCCGGAATGTGAAAGTTGATTATTTCAATTCTCAATTGGTGAGCAGTGACGGCTTCCTGAAGCTGAATCTTTCACCCTATACCCAAATCCTTCTGCGAAATGGGCAGCTTTTCACAGGTAATCCTGCCAACCGAAATCTGATTGTTCAATATGGTCCTTCTACCATGAGCATCCCCGCACAGACCACGCCTTATAAGATAATCGTGTGGTGTTAACGTTGATTCCCCGATATGAAAAGCCGAACATGATGGTGTTCGGTTTTTTTGGTCAATACGAACTATTTCAAAAGAATAACAGGAGTACTAAGACCCGGCGGCTATCAGACCTCTGCCTTAATTACCAGAAAGATGGGTTGTAACGATTGTACAAAAACGTTTAACATAGTAAAGTATTAATATTCTAAATTTTTTGTATATAGGGTTGTTTTCTACTACATAATTGCTTTCCGTACATAAAAATGTAGTCGCTTACATCAAGGAAGGAGCAAAACGATGTCACTTGAAGTGAACACGAATGTATCAGCACCTAAATCTTTTAAAAAACGGGCCGCCCTGATCGGTCCTGGATTCGTTGCAGCGGCAACCGGGGTCGGCACAGGGGATCTCGTTGCTGCCCTGGTGGCCGGAGCCGGTTTCGGGCTCGTGTTTGTCTGGGCGATCGTGGTCGGTTCCATCCTGAAGCATTTCCTCAATGAAGGGGTGGGACGCTGGCACCTTGCCACAGGGAAAACGATTCTTGAAGGCTGGCAGGAGATGGGGAAATGGGCGACCGGATACTTCGGTATATATGCTGTCATCTGGGGTTTCGTCTACGGGGCTGCCGCAGCCTCGGCCTGTGCGCTTGCCATGACCACGATGTTTCCGGTCATGCCTTTCTGGGCGTGGGCAGTCATTCATGCCATTGCAGGCTTCCTGTTGGTGTGGACCGGCCGCTACCTGATATTTGAAAAGGTCATGATGTTTCTGATCGGGCTTATGTTTGTAACAGTCGTGGGTTCGGCAGCCTTATTCCTGCCGAACCTCGGTGAGTTCATGAAAGGCTTTGTCCCGACCATTCCGGAAGGATCATTCCTCCTTGCCCTTGGATTAGTGGGGGGAGTCGGCGGGACGATCACGATGACCTCTTACGGCTATTGGCTGAAGGAAAAGGGCTGGAGCGGGAAGGAATGGATTCCGACGATGCGTCTCGATTCCAAGGCAGCCTACACGATGACGGCTATCTTCACTCTCGCCCTGCTCATCGTGGGGAGCCAATTTTTATATGGGACAGGCGTAGAAATTGAAGGGGAAGAAGGCTTGATCAAACTGACGGGGCTGCTTGGGGATAAATATGGCGGATTCATTTCGTGGATGTTCCTGATCGGATTCTGGTCTGCGGCATTTTCATCCCTGCTCGGTGTATGGAACGGGGTCCCTTATCTATTCGCCGATTTCATAAGGGTTATAAAGAAACGGACCGACCGGCCTGTAACGGAAAAGGACCCGGCATACCGCCTCTTCCTGGCATGGCTCACCTTTCCGCCATTGCTGCTGTTGTTCTTCGGTAAACCGGTCCAGCTGATCATCTTATACGGAGCATTGGGTGCGTTGTTCATGCCGTTTTTATCATTCAGCCTGATTTGGCTGTTAAACTCAAAGAAAGTGGACAAGGACTACCGCAACAGTCCATTGGCTAATTTTGTATTTGCTGCGTGTATCCTGTTATTCGCGATCCTTGCAGTGACGAAATTGATTTCTATTTTTTAATAATGAAAAAAAGCCGTGGAGCATGCCTCCGCGGCTTAATTATTGACTGCCATCCTTCCAAGCGGGCCGCTTTCCTCAATGATGTCCTGCAGATCATAGACGGAGATCGGAAACATCGGGAATCCAAAGACGTATGGCGTTATTTCATAGAGTTGAAAATAGACCACCAGCGCCTTGTCAGCGATGTAAAAATCCTGGTCGGGGCGTATGCCCTGGAACTCGCCGAGGAGCGGAATGTCCCGCTGTTTGATCTGCTGGGCCACCAGGTCCGAGATCCTCTTCACATACCCGCTGCCGGGCTTGAATAAATCTTTCAAACTGCAAAGCTTTTCTTTCCCGAGATCGAATGTCAGCGACTTGATGATCGTCAGCCCGTGCGCTGCCTGGTAATGATACGTATAGTTCGAGAGTGATAGACTCAGTACCTCACGCTGGTTGTTCTTGATTTCAAATGACCCAAGCATCTCCTCCACGCTCGTCGGCATATTGCCGGCCTGCTCATGGATCAGGTTCTGGGTCTCATGGACAATGGAACGGTTGATGAATCGTTGTAATTCCCGATTCTGCATTTCCACTGCTTTTGGATAATAGACCGTCTGCTTAGGTCCGCTGCTGATCATCCTCGTTTTTATACTTACTGGAAACGATATGGACAATGTAATCATCCTCTGCTCTTTTTAACCCATCGTATTCAAAAGGGGGATCCCCGTGACCACGGAATCCAGAATTTATACTTGTCCTGTGAGCTCCCGTTCTGCCATCCAGCTCACTAACTCTCCCTCCCGCAGCGGAGGCGAGAAATAATAGCCTTGAATGTGAGGGCGCTCGATCATCGACATGATGAAATCGATCTGTTCCTGCGATTCCACTCCTTCGATGACCACCCGGAGATTCAAGGAAGAACATAATGTGATGATCGCCCTCAGCAGCGCGGAATCCTTCTCGGAAAGCGGGACACCGTCCACGAACGATTTATCAATTTTAATCGTTGAAATCGGGATTTTTCTTAAATATGAGAGGGATGATAACCCGGTCCCGAAATCGTCGAGCGCAACGGACAGGCCCATTTCCCTGAAGCGTCCGACGGCAGTGATGGCGTTATCGATGTCATGGATGACACTCGTTTCCGTAATCTCCAGTTCGATGAAGCGGCTGTCGACTCCATACTTCCTCAACCCCTCACTCAGGACCGACAGCAGCCTGGAGGAGGTCACATACTGCCCCGGGATGTTGATGGATACCCGCTTGAATTCAACACCTTCTTCCAGCCAGCTGGAGACCTGACGGAAAACCGTTTCGATGACCCAGTCCGTCACCTCGAAGATCTTTCCGTTCTCTTCAAGAACAGGGATGAATACACCTGGTGAAATCATCCCGTGTACCCTGTGCTCCCAACGCAGCAGCGCCTCAACGCCCGTTACTTCCCCCGTGACGGGCAGCACTTTCGGCTGATAGACCATGAACAGCTCATCGAATTCGATCGCCCGATTGATATCCTGAACGATCTGTCTTTCAAAGCTGTACGTATGAACAGCAGGGTCATATTCCATTACTCCGTGCCGAAATTGAATGGAAGGATGTTGGAGAACAGCCATCGTATTGGCCAGCAGCTGGCTGCAGTCACCTTCCTCACAGTGGGAAGCGGCACATACCATTTCAACGACGACACGGTAGTCATCGATCAACAACGGTTTCTTCAATTCAGACAGTACCTTTTCCATAGATGACTTCAATATTTCAAACTCATGCTTTTCACTGTGATAGACCGCAAAACGGTTTCCTTCGATCCGATAGACTTTTGAAGTGCGCAGTTTTCGTTCTTCAATGATTTCCCCGACCGCTTTGATCACGCCGTCGCCAAAGGTATAGCCATAGCCGCTGACCCACTTTTCGAAGTCATGGATATGGATGATGGCAAGGCTCCCGGCCGTCTTCGAGTTCTTCAAATCCTGTTCGAACTGTCTTTGATTAGGAAGCAATGTGAGCGCGTCGTACTGATGAAGGCGGTGGTCCACATAGCGGTCCAGAAGGCCGGCAAGTCCGGAAACCGCCAGCAGTATGAAAATACCTGCCGTCACAACCGTAACAAGCAGCGGCATGTCCATTTTATGCATTCCGTGCATGCCATTCCCCGGAGTCACTGTATAAAAGACGACGGCCGCCATCCCCGTATAGTGCATACTCGTGATGGCGAGTCCCATCAGGACTGATGTGAGGATTTTAATCCACTGGGTTCCCATGAACTTCTGCAGGCTGGAGAAAATGAACAAAGCCACATAGGAAACGACAACCGCAATCATGACTGAGGACATGAGGATCAACGGCTTATACACATGCTCCGCATTCATCTCCATCGCAGCCATCCCGATATAATGCATCGCGGATATCCCGATCCCCATGATGATCCCGGCGATGATCGCAGGCACATGCCCCTTCTTCTTCCTATTGGCAAACGAAAAGGCCAAATAAGAAGCAAACACAGCCGGTATGACAGAAGCAGCCGTCAAGAACGAATCGTACGTCATCGAAACAGGCAGCATGAACGCGCTCATCCCGATAAAATGCATCGACCAGATCCCGAGCCCCATCGACACCGACGCCAGCACCAGCCAAAACGATTTATGAAAAAAACTGCTCTGCTGCATCCGCTGATTCAACGACAGCGACGTATAAGAAGCACAGCAGGCGATCACAATCGACAACACCACCATAGGGAGGGAGTATTCCCCTTGCAGGACGTAGATGTCCGGTGATTCCGGTAATGAAAACATAGAACAACCTCATTTAACGTAATTTTGAAATTAATATTTTGGTATACATGTTAAATTATACAAAAGTCAACAGAAAAAGATAGGGATAGCAACTAGTAAACTGCCATCTACACAGAAAAATAAATATGAATTTTCTGTAATTTAGTAGGCGTTTTGTCCTGTTTTCAGCGTATAATAGAAAGTCCAAACGCTATGAAACTAAAATGACGGGAGTAGATGAACATGAAGAATAAAGGGATTTACCGGGACTTTTTCCTGCACATCGACATTTTGATCATGGCCGGTATTTTTCTGACCGTACTGGCCTTTCTTTTTACTGCCGGCACGACAGCTTTCACTCCTCTGTTCCTTGCGATCGGGATTGTCACCTACATGTTCAGCGAGTACCTCACCCACCGATTCGTCTTTCACATTAAGGCCCCGAAGAACAGCATCCTTTTAAAATTAATCAAACGGCTCCATTATGACCACCACAAGAAGCCAAATGACCTGAAGCTGCTATTCCTTCCCATCTGGTACAGCGCACCCAGCCTGTTTGCCCTGAGCCTCATTTTCTATTTCATCACAGGCTCCCTTTCCACAACCCTGGCCTTCAGCGCAGGGATCCTGATTATGTTCTTCGTCTACGAATGGAAACACTACGTAGCCCACCGGCCGCTCAAGCCGAAAACTAAATTCGGCAAGTGGCTGAAGAAAACACATGTCCTGCATCACTACAAAAACGAAAATTATTGGTACGGTGTCTCTACCCCGTTTATTGATGCCTTGTTCGGGACGTTGAAAGAGGAGAAGGAAGTGGATTCCAGTGAGACGGTGAAGGATTTGGAGAAGCGGGCATAAGAAAAAGCATTCATCCTTGAGAAGATGAATGCTTTTCATAAAATTATTATCCATCAATCGCAGCCCTAATCACCCGGCCAAGCCTCCTCACACCTTCCGAAATATCCCCCTCACTTGCATAACTGAACGAAAGCCGCAAATACTCCAGTCCTTCTTCCTGATTCAAAAAGAAATACTTGCCGGGAACAAAGGAAACGCCTTCAGCAACAGAATCTTCCAAAATCTTCGACGTATCGGCACCCGGTACCCTGACCCATACAAAATATCCGCCTTGGGGGACGTACCAGGAAACAGAATCCGGCAGATGCCGTTCTAGTTCGGAAAGCAACAGGCTGCACTTTTCACGATACACGTTTCTCAAGGTGGTAAAGTGTGCATCCAGATCCATGTTGCCTAGAAATGCACCCATGCTCGCCTGTGAAAAGGGATGATCAAGGTCTTTCTTAAACCATGCGAGTGCCTGAATGAATTCCTTATCCGCGGCGACCCAGCCAATCCTCATTCCGGGAGCCACCACTTTCGAAAGTGAACCGACATACAATACACGTGGATCAGCCCCGCTCCTTAGGGACTTCAATGAATCCATCCCCTGATCGAAATGCACTTCCCCATAAGCATCATCCTCAATCACGATGAAATCATACTCACCTGCGAGCTTTATAAGATGTTCCCTGCGTTCAGATGTCATGGTCGTCCCGGTCGGATTCTGGAATGTAGGAATGGTATACAATACTTTCGGGAGCTTGTGCCCCTTGCTTTTCCGTTCAGCCAGCAGTTCTTCCAATACATCTGTCCGTAGACCATGTTCATCCACTTCGATATTGATAAAGTGCTTCGTATAGTTCTGGAAGATTTCCAACGCTTCCATATACGTCGGCGACTCTACAACCACGACCGTCTCGTCGTCCATGAGGATCCTGGCGATCAAATCGATTCCCTGGCACGCACCAGACGTGATCAGGACTTCATCATTCTCGTCCAGCATGGAACGGTCCACCATCAGGTTTTGGATGAAAGCTTTTAAATCCTCGACCTTCTTGCTGCCAATATAGTGAAGCGGCAAATCTTTCTCCTCTTCCAAAAGCTTCACAACCGAGTTCTTCAGCTCCTCAACCGGGACAAGCCCGGGATCCGGGTAGCCGGAACTGAGCCTTATGCATCCGTCAGGGATGACGGGCATCCATTCCCCCGGGGGATCATTTTGCAATGCGGATTTAATGTCTTTTGAAAAAAAAGATTGGGGATTCACACGATCAAACACCTTTCCATTCTTTGTTTATTTTCATTGTATAGGAAGAACCCCGGAGCTTCTACCCGAACTTGCAATAAAAAAACGAAAGCATTGACGGGTGTCAATGCTCTCGGTTATACACTTTTAAGCTGTATTTCATAGTACAGTCCCGTCCCGATGTTCCACGTGAAACATTCATTAAAAGAAAAACAAATGCGCCATCAATGCTGCGACCGGCAGTGTGATGATCGTACGCTGTAAGAAGATGATGAACAGGTGCAGGAACGAAATCGGGATCTTTGATTTCAGCAAGAGTATCCCGATTTCAGACATATAAATTAACTGAGACAGGGACATGACCCCGATCACAAAACGGGTCAAATCCGATTCGATCCCGCTTCCTACTACAGCCGGGAGGAACATATCGGCAAACCCGACAATCATCGCCGGTGCGGCGGCTTGTGCTTCAGGAATACGCAGCAATTCCAGCAGGGGCACGAACGGATACGACAAATAATCAAAAATCGGTGTGAATTCAGCAATCACGAGGGCGACCGTCCCGATGGCCATGACCAAAGGAATCAATGCGAACCAGATATCCACCACATTTTTAATCCCGCTGCCGATCACACTGCGGAAGCTTTTGACCCCATCGGCCTTTTCAACCGCGGTTTCGAGACCCCAGCGGAAGTTGGAGACCCCTTCAGGCACATCCTCTTCGATCTGCTTCCCGACCGGCTCATAATACGTTTCCTTTTTAAAGGAAAGCGGCGGGATCCTTGGACAGATGATGGCAGCAATCACTCCCGTCACGACCACCGTCAAGTAGAATTGGACAAACAGGTGATCAATCGCTAGAAATTTGGCAATTACCAGACTGAAGGCGATTGACGCAATCGAAAAGTTCGTCGCAACGACTGCAGCTTCCCTTTTCGTATAATATCCGCCTTCATATTGCTGTGTCGTCAATAAGACGCCGACCGTCCCGCTTCCCATCCACGAAGCCAGTGCATCGATGGAGGACCTGCCTGGAAGTTTGAACAGAGGCACCATTACATTCCGAACCAATGTACCGAAGAAATCCATCAGGCCGAACTCAAGCAGCAGCGGCATGAATAAGCAGGCAAATAAAAACCAAACCATCAGCACCGGAATCAAATCATACAGGACCACCCCGCCTGTGAACTCCGACCATATGTATTCAGGACCGACTTTAAGGAAGGTCGAGACCGCGAACAGCGCACCGATCCAGCGCAGCGCCAGCCAAAACGGCGTAACATCGAATAAAGCCGTGAGGAATGGACTCTTCTTGACCAATTGAATGTCACTGAATCTGACGACTAAACTGGCAACCGCAGATAGACCGATGATACCGGTCATAATGGCAGGAATATAATCACCAATCATCGCCTGAAGTCCGTCCGCCAGGATCCCAAGGCCGATCGTCACCTTGCCGTCAATCGAAATGGGAACAAGAAATAGCAATACCCCCAATAATGAAGGCAGCCAAAACTTCAAATATTGCTTTGCTGTATACTCTTTTTTACCTGTTACCGCCTCGACGTGCTGCAGTTTTTCTGCCTGCATAATCAAACCCTCCCGTTTCCGTGAATATTGTTTATTTCGTTCGTTAAATTTTCTGAATATAAATAAGATAACATCTTACTGTATAATTATACAACCATATTTTTAAGAAATAATAGATTCTCTTGACTATATTAGTAGATTCCGCTCGTTACCGGCTGTATTTTTATGTTGTTATCATGACTCTGATGGAGAAGCCACAAAAAGAACCTCCGATCAAAATCAGATCGAAGGTTCCTTCACCAATGCTATTTACATTTCAAACATCAACTATGAGCAAGCTCTCTTCCATTCAGTCCCAGTGCATGGGCTGTCGATGCGTGGATTTCCCTGAACAGCTCTGGATTCTCAGATAACGACAGGCCGTAAGAAGGAATCATTTCCTTGATTTTTGGTTCCCACTCTTTCATATGCTGAGGGAAACATTTATCCAGTACTTCTAGCATGACGTGAACGGCAGTGGAAGCACCCGGGGATGCGCCAAGAAGTGCAGCGACCGAACCGTCGGAAGCACTTACCACCTCCGTACCGAATTGAAGCGTTCCTTTCCCGCCTGCTTCGGTATCTTTGATCACTTGCACACGCTGGCCGGCTACAACGATATCCCAATCCTCGCTTTTGGCGTTAGGAATGAATTCACGCAGTTCTTCCATTCTCTTTTCTTTTGATAGAAGCACCTGCTGGATCAGATACTTTGTCAATCCCATATTCTTCGCGCCTGCCGCAAGCATTGTCAGGACGTTGTTCGGTTTGACGGAAGTAATCAGGTCCAGGTTTGAACCGGTCTTCAGGAACTTAGGAGAAAAGCCTGCAAACGGTCCGAATAACAGTGATTTTTTATGATCGATGAAGCGTGTGTCAAGATGCGGCACAGACATTGGCGGAGCACCGACTTTCGCCTTGCCGTATACTTTTGCATGATGCTGCGCCACGACTTCAGGATTGTTGCACACCATGAAGAGTCCACTCACCGGGAATCCGCCGATACGCTTGGATTCCGGTATGCCCGTCTTTTGAAGCAGGTGAAGACTTCCGCCTCCCCCACCGATAAAGATGAACTTCGCCGTGTGGGTTTCGATTCTTCCATTGGCAAGGTCCTGCACCTTCACTTCCCATGAACCGTCGCTCATTTGTTTAAGGTCCTGGACACTGTGCCCGTAGTTGACCTCGACATTCTGAGTCTTCAAGTGGTCGAATAACATGCGTGTCAACGCACCGAAGTTGACATCCGTACCGGAATCGATCTTGGTGGCCGCGATCGGTTCATTCGACGTTCGCCCATTCATGATCAGCGGGATCCACTCTTTCAGTTTTTCAGGATCGTCTGAAAATTCCATGCCCTCAAACAACGGATTCACTGACAGCGCTTCCAATCGTTTTTTCAAAAATTCCACATTTTCAGCCCCTTGGACCATACTCATATGAGGAAGCGGCATGATGAATTCCTGTGGGCTGCGGATTAGATTGCTGTTGACAAGATGAGACCAGAACTGTCTCGAAACCTGAAACTGTTCATTTACCTTTATCGCTTTTGTGATATCGATGGAGCCGTCGGGTTTTTCGGATGTATAGTTCAGCTCGCATAATGCAGCATGTCCCGTACCTGCATTATTCCACTCATTCGAGCTTTCCTCCCCCGGCTCACTGAGCTTTTCAAACACTGTGATTTCCCATTGCGGTGCTAACTCTTTCAGTAATGACCCCAAAGTCGCACTCATGACTCCGGCACCAATTAAGATAACGTCTGTTTTCTTCTGTATGCTGCTCATGATAACCTTCCTTACCTTTAATATTTTCATAAAAAAGAGCAGGCGCTCCTGCTTAGGTGTCAAAAATGCAAGGCGTCACTCCAGGAACACATCTTCTCTGTCTCAAACTAAATATATCATAGTCTATTATAATGATTGATGGATAAAAATAACTTCTTTTATCTGATAATTATAAACTATTTAAAGATAATAAAAAAGTGCAAACTGCTCTCCCATGTCTTAAGAAAATATAGAAAAAGAGGCCTTCACCCAGCTTGTTCCAAGGGCTAAGGCTTTTTTCGCTTGGAATAAACCGTTCATTTATTTTTTTTGCCGTGATTTCAGATAGGGGCCATACCATTTTATTAAGTGATTATATGTACCCCCGGACTCGACACATGTTATTTTAAAAAACTGATTTTCATCCGATTTTTTTATGCTTATTACAGATGACTAATTTATCTGTCCATTCCGTTCAGTATTTTTCAACATAAGATAATACAAGCTCTAAAAGAAAGGAGGATGAACAGTTGAAATACAAAAAAACAAGTGTAATAGATTATGTCAGAGCGCTGAAATGCCGCGTGAAAAAGGCCTTCACCCTTCGCTGGAAGGCAGCTTTATTCTATAAGCTTCTGCCTGTTCGGAACCACCCCACTAACAAAGATGAGATACGATATAAGAAGAAAATAGCCGGCTTTTCAAAAGGGCTCCCTCATAATGAACTCGGCGAGGTAGATGTCGAGGCGTATAACACGTATATCGGGATATTGGAGTCGGGCGATCCGGAAGACTTTGAAAGACTCCCGCTTGCTGGTGAAAGGAAGATGGTTAATCCTCAAGCCGCATATGCATTTGAAATGACCGGACCGGACAGTCACCAATTGGTTTTACCGCCCGCTCCGAGCTTCAGCAGTGCAGAGATGGCTGCTGAAATGGTCGAGCTGTACTGGCAGGCTCTTACCCGCGATGTTCCTTTCAACGACTATGACACGAACCCTCTGACGCTGGCAGCTGCAGATGAACTGTCGAATTTAACAGATTTCCGTGGACCTAAAATTGTTGGGAAAGTCACCCCCGGGACATTATACCGGGACGATCTCCCGGGAGCATTGACGGGCCCGTATGTTTCACAATTTCTTTTGAAGGACATTCCTTATGTATCAACCAGGACCATCCAACGCTACCGGACAACCAAGGCCGGAGAAGACTTTTTAACAGATTACGATGACTGGCTTGCGGTTCAGAACGGTTCTATCCCACCCGGTCCCGATTATGATCCCACTCCAAGATATATACGAAATGCGCGGGATTTAGCCGAATTTGTGTACAATGATCGATCCGTCGAAAGCGGACTAGCCGCTAGTTTGATCATCTTCCAATACGGGACTGCCGCATGGGATAAGAATAACCCCTACCTCGATTCTGACACCCAGATCGGATTCTCTACCTTTGGGGTTCCGCATATCCTCGATTTTGTTACAAGATCAGCCCGTCCCGGACTAGAAGCTGCCTGGTTCCAAAAATGGCTTGTCCACAGACGTCTCCGCCCGGAAGAATTCGGCGGGCGCATCCACAACAAATTGACCGGAAAGGCTGAATATCCAATACACCCGGACGTACTGAACTCAGTAGCACTGGCAAAAACCTATGAAATCTATGGTTCCTACCTGTTGCCGCAGTCTTACCCGGAAGGCTCTCCTTTACATCCTGCCTATCCCGCCGGCCATGCAGCATTTGTCGGGGCGATGGTGACCATGCTGAAGGCACTGTTCGACGAATCATTCGTGATTCCCGACCCTGTCATCGCGACAAGCGACGGCCTCCAATTAATAGACTATGAAGGGCCGCCCCTCACTGTCGGCGGTGAATTGAACAAACTCGCCTATAATATCGCCAATGGACGGGACGCAGCAGGAGTCCACTTTCGGGCCAGCGGCATCAACGGTTTAAAACTTGGAGAGCAGGCAGCCATCGGGATCCTGAGGGATTACAAGTCCACCTACAATGAGGCGTTCAAGGGATTCACTTTGACAAAATTTGATGGTACTTCGATTACGATTTAAATTTTTTAAAAGGGCTGGAAGCAAGGCGGACTTTTCGGTAAAAAAGCACAGTGCTTCGTAATTGAGGGCTGACCCATTTTTCTATTTTTCGTGTAAAATAGGGGCCGTTATATCAATCCGGTTGGTCCAAACAACGCCTGAATAACCGGCAGGCAGCCGCTCAAGATCCCCAGGGGTGTCAAACCCTTCCGACCAGCCTCCGTCACCCGCCACCAGGATTACGCGCGTGCCTGCATCTTCCAGCCGCTTGATGAGCTTGTCTGGCCATCCCCACATCCATTTGGCATACTTCTCGGGTAAATGGATCTGTGTATTTTCACAGGCGGAAGGGACGTATCCAGTCCATCCTGCAGCGATATATGGCAGCATACAGCTTTTCATCGTGGCAATCGACATCACGCGAAGGTCCGGCAGCTTTTCTTTCAACGACGCAATCGGCCGGTCCCCGCCGTACACGGTGAGCCGGTCCAGACGATCCTCAGGCAGACCTTCAAGATAGCGGGCAAGCTGCTTCCCTTCCTCGGGGTCGTCACTCTTGATATGGATCAGGAAAGAGCCCTCCGTGAAATGCTCCATCACCTCATCAAGTGACGGCATCATTCCGACTCCCTTCCCGCGAAAAGGGTAGGTCTTCCCGTCATCAGCCGTATATCCATAGCCGATATCCAACTGTTTAAGCTCTTCCATCGTATGTTCCCTCGTCACCCCTTCGCCGTCCGTCCGGCACTCCAGTGTCCAATCGTGGAAAATCGCAAACTTTCCGTCCTTCGTCGGCTGGACATCGAACTCGACAACGTCCGCCCCGGCTTCAAAGGCAGCTTCCATCGAGGAGATTGTGTTTTCAAGGTATGGATGTTCAGGCTCATGGATTCTTTCAGCCGTGCAAGTATCACTCTTGATGCCGTCCATCGGGAACGTCTGCGACATCCCCCTGTGTGCAAGCAGTAAAGGGTTTTTATCTTCGGTTTTTGTAAATAAAGATGTGTTGTTTATGTACATGAACGCTGCCAGAATACCAACACCCAGCAAAGTCCGTTTCATGATTCTCTTAAACTTTTTCATCGTTCCTCCAAGGTTTTCAAAAAAATTGAATTCTAGTAAATTGTATCGCTTTTCCAGGAATCCCGCTATGGCTTTCGACTTCTCCCCGTCAGCATCGTCAAGCCTTGCACGCCCTACTATCTGCCAAAGTGTATGTTAGGGTGGTGAGATATTTCTTTTCATTCTTTTCATTCTTTTCTTTCTTTACATTCTTCTTTCTGTTTTCGATTCTGAATCAAACTTGCTGCAAACCTGATTCATGTCTGATTCACAAAAAGAAATACAGTACGTTTTTCGTACCGCAGCAAACTAGTTTCACCTTACATAGATTCCCGTCTATTTTTTTCCATAAAATCATATCATCACTCTCACCTCCAGACCTCTTTACCTTCTATATATAAAATAATGCGGGAAGCGGGTACCTGCTGTTAAAAAATATCTATTTTTATTTCATTCTTTCAACACATTTTCTATATAAACTGAATAATGAAGACGATTCAGTCCAATCAACCTATTAAAAAGAGCAAGAGAAGGAGATTCATATGAACAGGAACACATTCAATCCATTCAGAAGGCTTCATTTTTATGCAGCCTGGTTCATCACACCATTATTGTTGACACTGACCCTTTCAGGGATTGGATTTCTCTTTTATCCAGAAGTCGAAAATATGATTTATGAACATGAATTTTTCGGGCAAAGTGATAACAAGGAGATGCAAAACATAGATGAAGCGATCGAAGAAATAAAAGAAACATACAACGGCTACTCCGTCAGTAAAATCAGCATGATGGAAGAACCCTATAACAACAGGGTGACGATCAGCAATGATCAAGGAGAGTCTCAATATGTATTTTTAGACGAAAACAATCAGATCGTCGCCAGCCAAAATTCGAAAAATACCTATTCCAACTTTATGAGGACATTCCATAGTTCCTTATTGACCGAGCATACCTTTGTCCGTTACCTGGTCGAACTGACGGCTTGCTGGGCCATCTTCCTGATCGTGTCGGGGACCTATATGACATTCAAGAAGAAACTGCTCCAGAACCGTTCCAGGAAAAACCCTCTCAGGTTCCAGAAACTACATGCAATACTTGGACTGGCACTTGCCGTACCTCTGATCATCATTGTGGTGACCGGGATTCCATGGTCAGTTTTTACGGGAAGTAAAATTGGGCAATTCGCAGCCGACCATCCTGATTGGGGCAGGACGGAGCTTCGGTACAATCCCCCTCAGTCGGATGTGGATGAAATCCCTTGGGCGACAAGAAGCATGGACCAGCCCGCTTCGGAACATAAGGGGCACGCGGGACATCACTCCGACAGCAGTACTGATGACACGATAGCCGGCCAGAAAACCATCGAAGAAATCATCACGGAATCCGGAGAGAACAATATTTCAAGACCGTTCTCCATTGTCTATCCTTCTGATGAAACCGGTGTCTTCACCGTGTCCAAAGGAAGCAATACGGGCGTCACCGGACTCGATGTCAATCCGGACGAAGAAACAACCGCTTACTTTGATCAGTATTCCGGAGACATGATCGCTCAAATCGACTTTGAGGACTACGGCATCATCGGCAAGTGGTTCACGTGGGGAATCCCTCTTCATGAAGGGCATCTATTCGGGATGGCCAACAAGATCCTGAACCTGCTCGTCTGCATCGCATTCCTTGCAGCGATCGCGATGGGCTTCATGTCATGGATGAAGCGGGTGAAACCTGGTGGAGCGAAGGGTCCGAAGAGGATCAACAAGCCATGGTCGATAGGTGCAATCGCAACAATCATGATACTCGGTATCCTTATGCCGCTTTTCGGATTATCCGTTCTCGCGATTTTTATCATTGAGACGATCATCTACTTCACGAAGACGACGAAAGAGGCTTGATCCTTAAAAAGGAACGTTTCACATCAAAATAAACGGTCTACAATGCCAAAACGCATGGTCTTTCACTTTAGAAAGCACCATGCGTTTTTTGTTGATTCATCATGTTACAACGGAGAGTGATGATATAAGGGGAATTTACGTTTCAGCGGGATTTATTGAGTTGGTGGCGGAAGAAAGCTTGATTCCCGCTGGTATGTTGTCTCTCCAGCTCGGAAATCCCTACGAGGTTTCGGAGGGTCCGGGGGCAGGATTTATGGGCGAAATTCTCGATATATGTGCGAAATTTTCATTTTAAGGGCGATATCTCAAATATAAGGGCGAACTACTGATTTTTAGACAAATTTCATTATACATCCTACTTCCAATACACACACGGGTATAAACCTATTTCACTTTAGATCAAACCCCGCTCATGCCGTAAAAGCCATTCCTTCCTCCACAAACCGCCCGCATAGCCGGTCAGCTTTCCATTCGATCCGATGATCCGGTGACAGGGGACGACGATGCTCAGACGGTTTCTTCCATTGGCGCTGCCCACTCCCCTGACCGCCTTCTCATTCCCGATCGTGACGGCGATGTCTTTATAGGTGGACGTTTTCGCATACGATACTCCCGTCAATGCTTCCCACACCTTTTTTTGAAAAAGGGTTCCATCAAGCTGATAGGGGAAGGTGAACGTACGCCGCTTGCCTTTGAAGTATTCATCGAGCTGCTTTTCGCACTCTTCAAGCACCAGGGGACATTCATCCCCGCAATCATCTGCCTCCTGTTCTTCGATGAACAGAATGGATGTGATCCTTTCATCCGTTCCCTGTATGTCAATCAATCCGATCGGTGACCGGTACAGTTTGTTATATAGTTTCGTCATATAAAGACCTCCAAAGATAGAAGGCGGCATATCCCCGCCACCCTTCCCATTTTGCCGATAATTGCTCCATTTCCTCAAGCGTCGGTTTACGGTCATATCCCAATAAAACCTTCAACGCATTTTGAAGGCCGACATCTGCGATTGGAAATGACGATTTGACATGCAGACATTTCATCATGACATAGTCCGCTGTCCAGGCTCCAATGCCTTTATACTGCAAGAGCGTGTTTCTCACTTGCCGCTCATCCAGTTTCATCAAAGATTCTTTCGTCAATTCACCCGTCTCCATCGCCACCGCGATCCCAAGGATGTATTCAGCCTTCCTGCCTGTGATTTGCAGCTTCCGCAGATTCTCCACATCCAAATAAGCTATCTTGTGAAAAGAAGGAAATAGCCAAAACCGCTTGCCGTTGACCGTCACACTTTCACCATATTGCTCAACAAGCCGTTTTTTTAATGTGTAGGCAAAAGATAAGTTGATCTGCTGCCCGAGGATCGCCCATATCAATGCTTCGAACAGGTCGGGAAGGCAGATCATCCGCAGTCCGTAATAGCTCTGGGTGAGTCCCGATAAAATGGCATCACCGGCCGCCCATTCATAAAACCCCGCCAGATCCACATCCAATTCAAACCACTCCCATATATACTCCGCCACTTTTTCCCTGGCGTCTTCAGATGGGGTGCCGTTCAGAAATTCAACGTTCAAGAACTCATGGATATAGTCAATCTTACACAAAATCAATTCTTCATCCACTCGGACCAATTTCAATAAACAACCTTCTTCAATCTCATGAAGAATTTCCAAATTCGACCTTCCTAAAAACAGCAGGCACTCATCAAAGCTAAATTCCTTTGGAGGATAAATCTTGATCCAAGATTGTCCGTCAGTCCACTTCATTTTTTGAAACCTCCGACATACGCTTTCGATATTCGCTAGGTGAACATGCTTTCAGCTGCTTAAACACTTTATAGAAATTGGAGGAGCTTTGAAATCCGGCCTCATAGCCGATTTCAAGATTCGTCAGGCCTGTCGTCACCAGCAGATGAGCCGCTTTATCGACGCGGATTTTTTCCAGGTACGTACGCGGCGTCTCCCCTGTTTCCTGTTTAAACATGCGCTCAAGATAGTAGGGGCTCAGACCAGCATGATCCGCAATATCCTTCAACACCAGGGGTTTGTTCGTATGATTGACGAGATAGCCGATGACGTTCCTTACCACCTCGATATTAGGGGAATGCTCCACTTCAGGCTGACATCTTTTACAGGCACGAAATCCGGCTTTCTCAACCTCATGGATGTCAAAATAAAAATCCACATTCACTTTTTTCGGTTTCCTTGACCGGCAAGAGGGCCGACAATAAATTTTTGTCGTCTTCACAGCCGTAAAAAACAATCCGTCATACTTCCGGTCGCAAGCCATGATCTTTTCCCACATCTCTTCGAACGTCAGGTTGACCTCAGTCATCATCACACCCCCCTTTCTGTCTTCACATACTGTTTGTTTACTATATTATCAAGGACGCCCCTCACCTTTCCTCCTGATTCTTGCTCTTATGGTCGGATGATGAACATCACAACTCATTTTCTGTACAAAAATAGCACCGGTTTGATACCTGGGCTCAGAAAGTTACAGAGTCGACTGTTTTTGCTTTTTCCTCCTTATAACTAGAACAAATACAACAATTGATGAAATGACCGCCAACAAAATGATCGTATAGAGGATCAGGGTTGGGTCTTCGTTGGCATCCTCAGGAATAAAACGGCTCGCAATCGGTCCGAGCGAAAGAAACAGCGGGATGATGATGGTAAACCATGTTTTCGTATAGATGGCTGCAGCAATGAAAATCACGATGCACGCAGCGAGGATCAAATTGTTTTGCAGGGGCGACGCTGTGAACACCGGCTGAAACTCCTGCGCATTGTACCAAAACAAGACGGCAACGCCCAATCCGGTGACGAGAAGCGTGGTCGCAAATATCAGTAAGTAGCCCCATTTAGACTGGATGTATCCAGGCAGCACTTTGAATAGCAGGACAGCATAGATCAAACCTCCGGCGATAGAGCCAACGGATGCAATAATGATCGTGCCTCCCGACAGCGAGAAGTTGCCTTCAATGGCTGGCCCAAGACTGAAATAAGCAGCCAATAACAGGATGAACATCGGCACCAGCCCCACCAGCTGCCGATAATCCGTCTTCATCGATTCGCCTATGCTTTTCATATATTCCTTCGGGCTTTCCCCGACGATGTGCGTGACATCTTTTCCCTCTGCCTCAGCCTGGAGCAGATGGTCTTCCAATTCTTCCGTGATTTCATTGATTTCGTTGTCGTTTTTCCCTTTCGAAATCAAATGCATGCGAAGTTCGATTAAAAACTGTTCCGACTCTTTGGAAAGCATTTCTCACATCTCCCTTTTATTCAACACATTGTTGACTGTGGCACTCAACTGTCCCCACCTCTTGATAAATGACTCCAGCTCCCCTTCACCTTTTTCGGTCAGGGAATAATACTTCCTTTTGGGCCCGGCCGTCGACTTTCTTAACGTGGCACTGACCAAGCCTTCCTTCTGCATCCGCAGCAATAAAGGATAAATGGTCCCTTCACTGAACGAGGTGAAACCATAAGACTCAAGCCGCGCTGCCAGCTCGTACCCATAGATTTCCCCGTCTTTTATGATGGATAGAAGGCATCCGTCCAATATCCCCTTTAACATCTGAGTTGTACCTGCCATTGAATATCTCCTTCCAGTACCTTGCAATACAAGATATAAGTTTATTATATTCACCGCTATCTTGTATTGCAAGATATAAGTTTATTATATTCACCACTATCTTGTATTGCAAGATATAATTGATAAATTTTTACAAAATTACCTGATTAATTGAAACCTTTACACCGTTTCCAGCGTAAGTAAAGCTGAGGTGAAGAACATGTACATACACATAGATGAACCAACGGAAACCATATCAAAAAACGCAGCAAAAGTGTGGCGGATCTCCAATAGCATCGGGCATACGATTGTCCTCATCATCATCGGCATTCTGCTCCTTTGTTCAGATAAATTTGACTGGTACAACTGGATCGGGATCACACTTTACGTCCTTGGCGGATTGTTCATAGTCTCTGCCGCCTTTTCGATATTCATCGAACCCGTTTATCTGCAAAAGACATGGCGCTACCAGGTGGACAAGGAATTCGTCCAGCTGAAATTCGGGAGATGGGAACAGCAGCATATCCTGATACCGATGGAAAAAGTGGAATACGTCCGCACGGAGCAGGGACCTCTCTTACGCCGTTACGGGCTTTACGACCTTGAAGTCGGCACGACGGCTTCAAGCCACAAGATCCCTGCCATACCTGAGGATGTTGCAAAAACATTGAAAGCACAGATCGCGACCTTTGCGAAAATCACCGACAAAGACTCAGAAGAAGGAGAGATCGGGGCATGAACCCTTCCGCCAAGCGTTATCATCCGGCATATATTGCAGTTGAAGTGTTCGCATCGCTGAAAGGCCTGGCAGGCTTTTATCTTCTCTTATTTCTTTTAAAGGCAAATTCTACCGCAGGATGGGTCGTATGGGGGCGTTACGCCCTGCTGGCGGCCACCTTTGGTTCCATCCTGTTCATCCTTTCCAAATGGGCGTTCAGCCTCTATGAACTCGGACCCAAAACCATTATCGTCAAAGAAGGGATGTTCGTTAAGAAGCAAAGGACGGTCGCCTGGGACCGGATCCACAGCCATCGGACCAGCACGACCTTCATTCACCGCTGGTTCGGTCTGACTTCCCTGACACTGGAAACGGGGACGAGCGGGGAAAATGCCGAATTTGGTTTTCCGGTCATTACGCAGGCTGAAAAGGACCGCATCCTCTGGCATCTGGAACAAGAGCAAGTTCCGGATGAGCCGGCAGAAGAGACAAAGCCGGAACCCATCGTCCACTTCCGGGCAACGCGGAAAGACCTTTTGAAAGCATCCTTCACGTCACTCAGTTTCCTCGCCATCTTCCCATTGCTGAGTGCCATCTATTTCAACCTGGCCGATTTCTTTGCCATTGAAGAATCGGCGGAAAGTGCCTTGGCCTACCTGCTGGATCATGTATGGGTCCTGGTCGTGCTCTTTATAGTGGCGATGATGCTGTCGATAGGCATCGGGTTCATCAAGACGTCAATCAAATACGGAAATTATGTCATCCGTGATGATGAAGAACGGATTTATATTGAAAAAGGCATAGGAAATGAAATGAGTTTCTCAATCGCCAAGAAGAAAGTACAGGCTGTCAAAGTAGAACAGACCCTTGTAAAAAGGTTATTCAGCCTGGTGTCGATCAAGCTGATCAGTGCCGGCACCTCAGAAGGGGAGGAGGAAATCAGTTCCCTGTATCCGTTCATGCCGAAGCACGAAGCCTACAACATGCTTCACACCATCCTGCCGCACTATTACATCAAAGAAGGGATGGAGCGCTTCCCCGTCAAGGTCCTTTGGCTGAAACTGATTCAGCCGTATTATCTGACGCTTGCCGCCCTGATCGGATTATGGTTTTACAAAAAAGATTGGCTATGGATTGCAGCGATCGTATTCGCACTCTCCATCCTCCTGCGGGCCCTGGACTACATGTTCACAAGCTACACCCGCCACGGACACACCGTCCAGATCCGTCATGGAGGATGGATGAACGAAACGTTCGTCACCCATCTTCATCGGATCCAGCAGGTGACCGTCAAACACTCATGGCTGCAGCGGAAATTCGGGGTCGCCACCATCATGTTCTCGAACCGGGCGGACCCTTCCCATGAGAGCTTGTTGTATGGAGTGTCGAAAGAAGAAGCGGGAACATTTTATGAATGGTACCATCGGAAATCCGTCTCGGGGTGAGGCGGGTTTTTTATTATTTTATAAAATGGGCGCTCACCCCCAGGTGACTTTGACCTGCTTTTACTAGAGATAGAAGAAAAGAAAAAGAGAATAAATAGATGGAATGCAGGAACTAAATGATCCCATCTACTTAAAATGTGTGAATAATATCAATCAAAAGCCCTTCCTCTTTTACTAGACTATGAATACTACTAATAGTAGGAAGGAGGGAGAGATATGGGTGACAGGAAAAAATATCTGAAAAAGGATGAATTAAAAAATATCATTAAATCCGAAGTTGAGAATGCACTTAGAAATATGGTGATTAATATTGAAGTCAATCCGCAAATTAATGTCATAAACGACACCCAACGCGAAGTGGCGATTGGCGAAAAAGGTGTTGGTGCCGGGGAGAATACGAACATTGGAATCGTTGGGAAAGACGGTTCTGCTGCTGCAGGTACGAACCCTGAGTCAGCTTTGGTTGGGGGAGACGGTTCGGCACAAGTTGCGGATCCAAATTCCGCTCAAGCTACCACCAGAGGTAATGCAGCTTCCCAACCAAACGATCGATTCAATCAAGGTACCGAGTCAGGCAAAGGTAATTTGGAGCAGAATGCAAGCCAATAAGATACTATCATTCATCCAAACCATTAAATGAATCATCCTGTAAAGGAGGTGAACATGATGGGAGATAAAAAGCATCAAGAAGAGTATTGTTGCGAAGGGATTAATATTGTAAATGACACTGCTCGTGAGGTTGCAATCGGAAAGGTTGGCGTTGCAGCAGGCGAAAACGCTAATGTTGCATTTGTAGGTAAAGACGGTTCTGCTGCTGCAGGTACGAACCCTGAATCAGCTTCAGTTGGTGGTGACGGTACAGCACAAGTTGCTGATCCTAACTCCGCTCAAGCTACCACCAGAGGTAATGCCGCTTCTCAGCCAAATGATCGATTCAATCAAGGTACCGAGTCAGGCGAAGGCAACTTAGAACAGGATGCAAGTCAATCTTAACACTTATACTTGTATTGTTCTTTAACTAACTGTATGGTAATTAAACAAGAATAAGGCGCTTCTGATACGTTGGAATCGTTTTTAAAAAATAGGGTCTGATCCCCAGTGTACTAAAGCATTATATGCTGGGGATCAGACCCTATTTCAAATTCAGGACCAAAAATTAATCAATGTAATCAAAATTGATAGAATGACACAATCTCCGCACTATGATTAAACTATTAGTCCAATCAAAAACTGATTTCCTCACATATACTATTAAAAATTTATATAGGAAGGAGTAAAAATCATTGAGCTTTTTAAAAGAGACGTTATCACAATGGAAACGAAGGTTGCAGGCTTTCCTATTACGTTTCAGGGCAGCTTTATATTATACAAGTAAACCGTTCTCCAATCACTCTACTAATGGTGATGAAGAAAGGTACCGTAATAAGATTGCTAACTTTTCTAAGGGGTTACCACATAATGAGCTGGGTGAAGTAGACCTCAATGCTTATAAAAAGTATATTGAAATATTGAAGTCTGGGGACTCAGATAAATTTGAAAACCTCCCATTGGCCGGGGAGAGGAAGTTGGTTAATCCACAAGCTGCTTATTCGTTTGAAATGGTTGGTCCTGATAGTCATCAATTGGTGACATCTCCCCCTCCATCATTCAGTAGTGCAGAAGTAGCCGCTGAAATGGTTGAGCTTTACTGGCAGGCACTTACAAGGGATGTTTCCTTCAACGATTATGATAGCAATCATTTGACGATTGCAGCAGCAAATGAGCTGTCCAGCCTGCTTGATTTTAATGGACCAAAAGTCGATGGAAAGTAACAACGGAGACTTTATTCAGGGACAATCTCCCAGGACCGTTGACAGGGCCATATATCTCCCAATTTCTGTTGAAAGACACCCCTTATATTTCCACAAAGATTGTGCAGCAGTACCGTACCACGAAACCAGGTATAGACTATTTGACAGACTACGATGAGTGGCTGGCTGTACAGAATGGTGCCATACCTCCGGGTCCTGACTATGACCCTACCCCGCGTTATATCCGAAATGCACGGGATATGGCAGAGTTTGTTCATAATGATTTATCCATCGAAAGTGGCTTAGACGCATGTTTGATCATGCTTAGTTATGGCCCTGCCGCATTGGATAAGAATAATCCTTATCTCAACTCTGACACTCAAATCGGATTTTCCACCTTCGGAATTCCTCATATATTGGATTTCGTCACAAGAGCAGCGCGTTCCGGCTTAGAAGGAGCCTGGTATCAAAAGTGGCTTGTGCACCGTCGCCTCCGTCCAGAGGAATTCGGCGGACGTGTTCATAACACGTTAACTGGAAACGCTTGTTATCCTATCCATCCTCAGGTGCTGAACTCAAAAGCTGTAGCAAAAACATTTGAAAAATTCAACACCTACCTTTTACCTCAGTCTTATCCCGAGGGATGTCCTACACACCCCTCTTATCCAGCCAGTTTCAGCTTATAATCTTTGAGATTGGGCCGTTAATCTTTGAGTTTGGACCAATAATCTTTCACTTTGGACAATTAATCTTTCGATTCCAGCGATAATTCCGTCATTTTGAAAAAATAAGTAAAAATAAAAACCTACCCCCATGACGTTCCCCCAACATCCTTATCATTTCTATAAAATAAAAAAACAGCGGCCTGCAAGCCGCTATTCCCTATCCTTCAATTTCCTTAATATCGAGGTCAACGTATCATTAAACTGCTCAAGCTCATTGCCCTCCATGTCCAGACTCTCCAATAATCGGGTCGGGATACAGCTGGCTTTTTCTTTCAAACGGGCTCCGTTTTCCGTCAGGCTGATGATTACACTGCGTTCATCTTCTTTCGAACGCTCCCGGATCAATAGGCCATTGCCCTCCATTCTTTTCAGCATAGGGGTAAGTGTCCCGGAATCCAAGAATAACTTTTTCCCTAATTCTTTTACCGTGATGCTCTCCTTCTCCCAAAGGACAAGCAGGGCAAGATACTGGGGATAGGTTACCCCGATCTCTTCAAGGAGGCCCCGGTATAATCTTGTAATTTCCCTTTCCGCTGTGTAGATCTTAAAACAAATCTGATTCTCCAATAAAAGTACATCATCCATATCTGTTGTATCCTTCCCTGTACATACTGATTGTTGAAATAATCATACAAAATCCAATAATAATTATCAAATTAAATTGTACACAACTTAATTGTTGACAATTAATATAACGCACACTACTATTAAATTGTGCACAATTAAAAAAGAACTTTTAAGGAGTGTTCAAAAATGGATGCAATCTATACAGCAAAAGCGACGGCTGAAGGCGGCCGAGCAGGTAAAGTAAAGAGCAGCGATGGGGTATTGGACCTTGGATTGGCCATGCCAAAATCACTTGGAGGCACCGGTGCAGAAGGAGCGACAAATCCTGAACAGCTTTTCGCAGCCGGCTATGCCGCATGCTTTGACAGTGCGTTGAATCTGGTCGCAAGACAAGCAAAGCAAAAGATCGAATCCAAAGTGACGGCTGAAGTGTCGATCGGAAAAGATCCTGCCGACGGCGGCTTCAAGCTTGGTGTCATCCTGTCCGTTGCAGTAGGCGGTGTTGATCTTACTGAAGCGGAACAGCTTGTTGAAAAAGCACACGGTGTCTGCCCTTATTCTAAAGCTACAAGCGGGAACATCGAGGTAGACTATCGCACAACTTCTTTATCATAAAATTGAAAAAATTTTGATCAGCGGCTCAGAGGTGCATGACCTCTGAGCTTTATTAATGCTTTCTTAAAAGTTTGGTATTCATTGTGATGGGGATTAGTGTGGGTGTGAGTTTATCAAAGAAGATAGATGTTTGTGTACAACAATCATTCTGAGCATTCCCACTTCTTCCGATTAAATAATGTTAAAATATACCTATCACTCTACTAAACAATTTTCTTTTATCTGAAAGGAGAAGCAAAATGAGCGAAATCCAAGATCTAACAAAAAAACTCAACCAATTCATAGAAGAACGTAACTGGGGACCCTCCCAAACCCCAAAAGACCTCGCTATCTCCATTTCCATTGAAGCCGCCGAACTGCTAGAAGACTTCCAGTGGATCAGCAGCGAAGAAGCTCTAGAAAAGAACAAAGAAAACATCCGTGAAGAAATCGCGGATGTCCTGATCTACTCGTTAATGCTTTGCTCTAAACTTGATTTGGATGTGAAAGAGATTATCGAAGAGAAAATGGTGAAGAATGCGCGGAAGTATCCTGTTTCGACCGAAAGTTAAGGGAGTTGGATAGATTGTTTTATGTTATTAAGAAAAGGAATTTGGTAAAAATAGCTACGGTTTTTGCAGCAATATATGGTGGCATTTCTTTTATATACAGTTTGATTAAAAGCTCTGACATTAATACAAGTGCTATTATACTTACAGTTTGCACTCTATCCCTGTTGTCTTTCACAAACTCTTCATCAACACGGGACAAGGAAGATTAGTTTAGTCTTACTTCTAAGTCAAGAAAGGGAAAAAGGAATTCTTCCAGATCGACAAAAGGCAGTACTGTCAACAGCACTGCCCCCCTTATCAATCTCTATCCCTAGCCACCTGCGTATCCCGAATATTTTTCTGAATGGTAATAGCAGCAAACAGACTAAGAACGAATGCCATCCCATAAAACCCTTTTTCACTCAGGATGATACTGCCGGCATTATAAAGTCCGATCGCCATCAATGAAATGGCGACGATCACGGCAAACCAGCTGAGTCCGTAATAGATGCCGGAAACAGGGATATCCTCTTCCTTGTCCCTGACCGCTTTTTGAAGCGATACCGCTGCATACAATCCGAAGATGAGTACAGCGAAGTAATACCCCTTCTCATTCAGTTCCATCCCCGCATTGAACAGGCCGATCAGATAAGCGGAAACACCTATCACCAACGCTGCCCAGCTCGCCCCTTTAAAAGCGGAAGTTGGTTCCCCTTCTTTTCTTTCCACCTTGACCTTCGGTTTCTTATCATCATTCTTCATTAACGGGTTTTCATTCAATTCAGCCATTGACCGCTCCCCTTTACTGTCAATCAATAGACAGGAGTTACCCTGCCGCTCCTAAGAATCATTATAGCAATTTTTTACAAATTTTGTTTATTATATTTGAAAAATATTCAAGAAATTAGGGCTTGACCTCCAGCAAGCCCAGAGCTTCCATATTGGCGGAATGAACCATTTTTTCCTCTATTTTATGAACCGGTCCCCTTGCACTTTTCGTGCAATACCATTAAAGTATATACTGGTTGAAATCCGTCCTGACTGGGAATGGATAAACTAAGTCATCTTACTTTTTAATTTTGGGAACATGTTTCCCTTAAGGAAAGGGTTTAATATATTATGAAAAATAATTTTTGGCATGAGTTGCCTCGGCCGTTTTTTGTGTTGGCACCGATGGAAGCCGTGACCGATGTCGTGTTCCGCCACGTCGTGAGTGAAGCGGCGAGACCTGACGTGTTTTTTACAGAATTTACGAATACGGAAAGCTACTGTCACCCGAAAGGAAAAGACAGCGTGCGCGGGCGTCTGACGTTCACGGAAGATGAGCAGCCGATCGTCGCCCATATCTGGGGGGACAAGCCCGAATACTTCCGCGAAATGAGTATCGGAATGGCGGAAATGGGCTTCAAGGGAATCGATATCAATATGGGCTGCCCTGTACACAACGTCGCAGCGAACGGGAAAGGCTCCGGCTTGATCCGCCGTCCGGAAGTCGCTGCCGAACTTATCCAGGCAGCCAAAGCGGGAGGTCTTCCCGTCAGCGTGAAGACCCGCCTGGGTTATACGAAAGTCGAGGAATGGCATGACTGGCTGAAACACCTGTTGGAACAGGACATCGTCAATCTGTCCATCCACCTTCGTACAAGAAAAGAAATGAGTGAAGTCGATGCTCATTGGGAGCTGATTCCGGAGATCAAGAAACTCCGTGACGAGATTGCCCCAGACACCTTACTGACGATCAACGGAGACATCCCTGACCGCCAGAAGGGACTCGAACTTGCCGAGAAATACGGGATCGACGGCGTCATGATCGGAAGAGGAATCTTCCAAAATCCGTTCGCCTTCGAAAAAGAGAAGAAGGAGCATACGAGTGAGGAGCTGCTCGACCTTCTTCGTTTGCAGCTGGATCTTCATGATCAGTACAATGATGAACTTGAGCCCCGTCCGTTCAAACCGCTCCGCCGCTTCTTCAAGATCTACGTCCGCGGATTCCGCGGCGCAAGCGAGCTCAGAAATCGTCTGATGGAGACAGAAACCACAGATGAAGTACGCGCTTTGCTTGATGAGTATGCAAGTGCAGTGAAGGAAGATGAAGGCTTTTCTGTTTCTAAGTAATTTTTATATAAAAAAAGGGTCAGCCCCCAGTGAGCGTTAACTTACTGGGGGGCTGACCCTTTTTTCATATTCAGAACCTTCGAATTCCACCTGGAAGGATAGTTCTTTTCAACAAAGTTCGCTAGCCAAATGGTAACGGCAAACACAATCAGATAAACAAGAAAGGATAGATACACCTTCCAGCCGGTATAGGTGAAAACATGAAATAGCACGGATGTCCATTCTAGTGCTATCGCTGCCCCTCCCCAAAAAACAACAAAAAATAAAAATTTCAGCCCTTTAGGTTTGTAATGTTGATAAGAGTTCACTACAAAATAAGGAAGAGTCGGGTACGTGATAAAGTGCAGTACCACATCGAATAACTCATGGGTTTTATGATCGATCGTAAAGTAAAGCTCATATGGTTTCACCGTAAGTGTAATATCGGCCAGCAGCGCAAGAAAGACATTAAACGTCCAAATAATCGTGATCGTAACAGCCGACAGGCGTCTTGGAAGCATAAACATAAGCGCCCAGGTAATGATGGTGGAAATCATAATAAACAGTTCATTTTCATCAAATTCCTTAGGGAGAGGGAAAATCATATCGTATTCACCTCTTTGTTTCTAAACATACTTTTTTCCAGATAAAATGCGTAAACAGCCATTAATAAAATGATCAGAATGTATCGTACATAAGAATAAAACACATTCCAATTTACCCATTCCAAAAAGTTAATGTGTACGAAATAGACTTCAATTGAAACAAGTGCTGTTAAAAAGACGAATAGATGAATAAGTTTTTTTAAAATAGTTCTACTAGAGAACAAAATATAAATGATCCACAAAAGCAGTGCCGGCTTGAGTGACAACTCAGGAATTTTTTGTGCCCAAAAAATCAACTCATTTGATGGATCTTGCTTTGTTAATTTTAAATTTAAATTAATAATCACACCGGTATTTGTAAGCAGGATATTGGATAAAAAATAAGAACCCAAGACGTTAATGACGTTCATTTTTTTCATCAAGATGTACAAGGAAATAAAGGATACGATTGCTAAAATCAGAAAAACCCATACCGTTTTCATAGTAGTCACCATCTTTATTTATATGCAATTATCTTTTACATAAAAGGGCGTAAATACACGGTATCAAAAGAAATAATCAAATCTCATTTCCTGAAGATATGTTTCGCCGACTATCACCTAAATAAAGAGGCTGGGACAAAACTATAAAACGACTGCCTTAAGACGAACATTTAGAGTAGTCTCTTAATACCGCTAATGATTTCCGTGCAAGACTTCGCTTTCCGCGGGTAGCCCGTGAGCCTCCTCGGTCGTACCTCCCTGTGGGGCCTCACATTAGCTACTCTTCCCGCAGGAGTCTTCGTCTTGCACTCCAATCAACCGCTGGAATGAGTGCCCATAAATATACATTTAAACTAAAAACCCGAACTAATTTGCCAGCTAGCAATTTAGTTCGGGTTTTATATGCTAAAACACTTTTGTCCCAGCCTCTATATATTTATATGAATCTGTCTATATTTTTTTGTATATGTATTTTTGGGTTAAATATTGGAAAAGATGATAGTGTACTATTCTTTAAGAAACTTTTTGGGGAGTAAATGGTGGAATTATTACACATTCTATTAAGCTAGTTATAGGGTTATTTTGACTATTTCTCCAAACTCATGCAAAAAAAGGTAAGAAAGGAGTGGGAAATGTTGGAGCATTTGAAAGATTTACTCTTGATCCTTGGGAGAATCATTACCATTTTACCCTTACTATTAATTATCACCCTATTTATGGGAAAGCGTGCAATTGGGGAACTGCCTATATTTGATTTTTTGGTTATCTTAACATTAGGCGCTGTGGTTGGAGCGGATATCGCAGACCCTAATATTAAACATCTTCCGACTGCAGTAGCGATCATTGGGATTGGAATTCTCCAGAAGGTGGTCGCAAAATGGAAAATTTCCAATCGAAAAATAGGGAGATACCTTACATTTGAACCAACTGTGGTCATTCAGAATGGAAAATTCCTTGATAAAAACCTAAAAAAAATTCGTTATTCGATTGATAATATACTTCAAATGCTTAGGGAAAAAGGTATTTTTGATATTAGTGAAGTTGAAACAGCCATTATCGAACCTAACGGGGCTTTAAGCGTGTTAAAAAAGCCACAAAAAAATTCAGTGACGTTAGAAGATATGAACATGACAAAAACAACATCTTCAATTTCCTTTCCTGTTATCGTAGAAGGCACCATTTACACCAATGTCCTAAGGGATTTTAATCTAAATGAAGCTTGGATAGAACAACAATTATCTCATAAAGGAAATATCGATATAAACAATGTGTTTTTTGCTTCAGTCAATCGAAATCTCGAGTTGCATGTTTCTTTAAAAGATGAAAAAAATATAACTATTCCACCAATAAGACACTAACTTGATCGTTATGGGAATACAATTCAAAACAAACTGATTGCAACGTTCATAAATAGATAAAAGATGCCATACCCTAAAAAGGTTTCAACCTTGTGGTATGGCTATTCCTATTAATTAGAAATAATTACTTTTGGAAATTCGTCCACACTCCAACTCTTCTATCAACATATATTACTACTAGAATCATCATATATAAGTTTAAAAAAAGGAGGAAAGAATGATATGTCCAAAACAATCGGAATCCTCGGAGGAATGGGTCCAGCAGCAACGTTGGACTTATTTCATAAAATTATAGTAAATACTCCAGTACAAACAGAACAAGAACATCATCGCATCATCATCTACAATAACCCTAAAATCCCTCCTCGAACGCAGCAATCGGATCCATTACCCGGGCTCATCAAATCTGCGATATCGTTGGAAAAGGCGGGGGCAGATTTCCTTATTATGCCCTGTAACGCAGCCAATATTTGGCTTGAACAAATAAAAGCGGCCATTCAAATCCCATTCCACAGCATCATTGATACCACTGTGGAATCAATACTTTCAGAAGAAGACCCTGCCCATAAAAAAATCCTCTTACTTGCTACTGAAACCACCATAAATCATGGATTATATCAAAAAGCATTTCATAACAGCCCTAGTGAAATACTCACTCCTCTCAAAGAAGAACAAACGATCATTGATAACGCCATTAACGATGTAAAATTGGGAAGGATTTCTTCTAATCAATATATAAAAGACCTTAACTGAGTCTTAAATGAGTATAAAGAAAACGGAATTTCAATGATTATAGGCGGCTGCACTGAAATACCCTTATTGTTTCATTTATTCAAAGCTGACATGAAGATGGTTGATCCAACTCTTCTACTGGCGAAACTGGCTGTTCAAAAAGCAACATAGGTATAAGGCTTTTTATAAAAATAAAGGGAGCTGCATATACGATGAAAGAACCCTATTTCTGTTCAGTACATCTTGATAAGGAGCTTGATCCACTTTATATTTACTTGAATGAAGAAACATTAAAACAATTAAATATTGAGTCAAACTCCATCATACTGAATTTCGGTCATTTCAAAAAAGAACTTATGATCGGAATCGTTCATAATCTGCAACTTAATCAAATGAAACTTTCCTCCTGCTTGAACGAAAACCTCTCCATCCCCGATCTCCCATATGATTCCTACTTTATTGAGAATCAATTATTCTTAGGGCCGGTTATCGGTTTTCTGGAAACACCTTGGTTCAATCCCAAGCAAGAGACCGCCAAGTTGCGTTTTTCAAATTATGATACAATTAAGGGGTTAATCTACATTTTTAATAGTAAGACGATTGATCAATCCACTAAAACGATTTCCGGCTATTATTACGAACCAACTGCAAATCGCCTCATTAAAGGCACCTTTCCTTACCCCTGTGCCATCTACAATCGTTCTCCTATGAACCCAAACCTTTATAAACACTTTAAAGAGCATATTGGTGAGAAGATATTCAACTACCCATATCGCAATGACAATAAATATTCTTTTTGGATCAACATGTCCAAAATCCCTTATATACGAGAGCATTTACCTTTTACAAGAAGGTATAAAGGAGTAGAAAGTTTGCTTCACATGCTCACAAAATATGAATCCGTCTTTTTAAAACCTACTTCATTAAGCAGAGGCAGGGGAATTTTCCATATAAAAAAAGCGGATGAAGGATATATATTATCCAGCATCACCGGAGATAAGGTTCTTATCGAATCAATAGAGACGTTGGACGAGAGATTACAATCAAGCATAATGAAAAAGAGCAGATATATTATTCAACGGGAAATCCCTTTTACCCACTCCGGGAAAAAAATCGACTTCCGGCTGTACCTTCAAAAAGATGAAACAAAGAACTGGAAGTATTCAGGCATGGAAACAAAAGTAGCAATGGTCGGAAGTGTCATCTCAAACTCAAGCAACAGAGAGAAAGTACTGCCAGGAGAAGCAGCGCTTAAGGAAATATATCATCTGAGTGAAGATCAAATGAAACAAAAAATAGTTGAGATCACCCAGTTATGTATGAGCATCTTAAGCGTGATGGAGAGTGATGAAGAAACACACCTCGGGGATGTTGCTTTCGATTTCATATTGGATAGTGAGTGCAAGGTGTGGGTGTTAGAAATGCAGCCGAATTATGCTGCAGAGAGGAAAGCAAAGAGAACCATGGATGAGCGTCGGGTCCTGCCTTATATACTGCCTACCCCTTTTGAATATGCTAAGGTGCTGGCTGGGTTTTAAGTACAAGTAAGTTGAAAGAGATTGTCACTAGTAGTAAGAGACAGTCTCTTTAACTCATTGTATAGATAAAACTTCATTTTCTATATGGTGAGATTCACCTTTTTTATTTGAAGATAAAATTTATTTATTCTTAATCGCTTCGGCAAGCTCATATAAAGCATGCTGATTTTTAATCCTATAATTCCTGCCTTCTTTTCGTAAATACCCCTTTTCACAAAACTGTGTCAGTACATGCAGCAGATGTCGGTAAGAGACGCCTAAAAAATCACAAACAATGACGTGCTTTTCCAGGTAAACCCCTTTATCGGACGTCTGTAAAATAAAGTCTGCAAGCCTGTTCTCAAGCGGAAAAGCAAGGCTCTGTGAATACTTGGCCGCCATTAACGTTGCCTTCAGACTCAAGAATGTTGTTAATTCACGAAGGAATTTCGTATCTTCAAGCAGTTTGGTGCGGTACTTGGAAAAAGGCAAAGCAAAACAGACGGTTTCTGTGGATGCCTGAATTCCTTTTGTATAGTACACATCGTTCAATAATTCCATTTCACCAATATAATCATGCGCATTGATAAAGTTGATAAGTGACACTTTACCATTTTGATGCGTGACATATATTTTTGCTTTTCCTTCTGTCACATAAAATAAGTAATCGGGTCTATTCCCTTCTTGTATGATCCATTCATCCCGCTTATATTCCCTCATTTCAAGATATTCTTCAATCTGAAAAGAAAATCGATGAGCGATTGAGTGATTTTCTAGATAAATCCGCTTTTTCTCACCTTTATAAATTTCCATCATCCACCTCGAAAATATGAGATATCTCATATTAATCTTCCTTGATCCCATGATATCATGCGTTTGACAAGGAGGATACACAATGAATACACAACGTTGGATGAGCACTCATTTTTTTAGTTTCTTTCTGACATGGGGAATCTTTCTCCCTTATTGGTCAGGATGGATGATACAAACAAAAGGCATCACGGTTTCAGAAGCGAGTTTAATCATGAGCATAGGCTTAGTGGCAAGGGGTCTTTCAACACTGTTTGCCTTTCCTTATTTACTGGAAAGGGTCAGTAATAAGGTACTCTTGAACATAGCCGGAATGGGTACACTGGCCGCGCTTCTCAGTTATATCCCGGCTGACTCGTTTACCGCCTTACTAATCGTAACCGTTGTACTGCACATCTTTTACCCGACTTTGATGCCTGCTTTAGATAGTGTTGCCGGTGTTCTAGTGCAAAGCAAGCAATTGAAGCACTATGGGAAAAGCCGCCAGTGGGGATCCATCGGATTTGTCTCAGTGGGGATCCTGTTAACGGTCTTTACAGGAATGTTTGGGGATGACATGATTTTTTGGGCACTGCTGCTTGGAATCAGCTGCTTTGTCGCTCTCAGCTTAACGAACGGCCCGGAGATTTTGTCGAAGAAACCGCAAGTAAATCAGGCCGTGAAGGTCAATATCCTTGATTTATTCAAGACAAAACATTTCCTGGTCGTCCTGATTATTGTGGTACTTCTTCAAGCAGCCCACGCTGCCTATTACAACTATGGCTACATCTTTCTACAGGAGATACACGCACCGATCTATCTCATCGGTGTCATCATTAACATTGCCGTTATTGCAGAAATTATCTTTTTTTCGATGGCTGATAAACGCTTTAACCGCTTTTCACCAGGAACCTTATTGGCACTGGCTGCAGCCGGATCTTCGCTGCGGTGGATATTGGTGTTTACGTTTCCAAACGTTGTGGTGTTTTGCATTGCTCAGACCCTGCATGCATTTTCGTTTGCGATGGGGCACTATGCATTTATGAAATACTTAACGACAAACATTCCGCATACACAAATCCCAAAGGCTCAGGGCATGTATTCAGCCTTTGCACTCAGCTGGAGCACGGCGGTGTTTACAATATTCGGCGGGTTCTTATATGAAATCGAGCCAAGATACGCCTTCATCGGAATGCTTGCCTGCAGCCTGCCGGCGATGTTCATTGCGCTTGGGTATCGAAAGCTGGAAGTGGAAAAGGATGTGCTGGTGTCTGCTGAAGCGCGTTAATAATTAGAAAAGAAGAAGTTTATCTCAATTTGGATAAACTTCTTCTTTTTGGTAGAGACTTGCTGAGCTGACACAGCAAATTCACCCATATCTATATTCTTTATTTCCCGACGACCTCATCCATCACGCGGTTGGTTCTCGCACCCGATTCTCCGGTACTCGGACACCAACTGCCGACCTCTGTTAACTCTTTGACAATCGTCGTTACAAGCGGCTGTTGGACATGCTCTGGGCGTTCGAAGCTCCATTGCTGCTGTCCTTCACAGGTCGTCAAGATGACCGGATCATTCCCAAAGGTAGAAAAGCTGATTTTTCCTTTACTTCCGACAATCTCATTCCTATCCACGTTTTCAAACGCAGTGAAACACCATTTTCCAACCCCATGGACTCCAGATTGAAATAGATATGTACCCGTCACCATATCCTCCGCCTCATAATAGCCGGCTTGATTCGAAGAGAAGCCTTTTGCTTCCTGGATCGGTCCGAGCAGGAAGTCGAGAATATCGAGGGTATGGCTCGCCAGGTCAAAGAACAAGCCGCCACCGGCTAGTTCAGGCTGCACGCGCCATGGAAGATTATCAGGATCCTTCACGTCGTCCCCCGCTTTTTGATACTGAGTCGTAGAGACATAACGAACGTCCCCAATTGCCTTTTGATCCAGCAGTTCTTTTATTTTCAAAAAGCGCTCCTGCGCACGTCTGTAGTAAGCCACATATAAAGGAACACCGGCTTCTTTGCAGGCAGCCACCATTTCACTGCATTCCTTAAAGTTGCGGGCCATCGGCTTCTCCACATAGACAGGTTTCCCCGCTGCGGCTGCCTTCAGCGTATATTCCTTATGCGAACCAGGCGGTGTAGCGATATAAACTGCATCCACCTCAGGGTCGTTAATCAATGCATCCGCGTCATCGTACCACTTAGGGACCTGATGTCTTTCCGCATAATCCCTGGCCAGCTCACCCGTTCTTCTCATGACCGCCACAAGTTCCGAGTATTCAACCTTTTGAAAAGCAGGACCGCTTTTCTTTTCGGTTACATCTCCGCAGCCGATGATTCCCCACCGGACTTTATCAAATTTCATGGTTACGTTCCCCCTATTGGTTTCGTTCGTAACCATCATACCTGATTTTTCTGAATAATGACTACGATTACGATTGATGCATCAACCCTTGATGTTTTTCCTTCTTACTCCTTATCCCGTATAAAATAAATAAAAGAATGAACCATAAAGGCGTCAGCAATAAGGCTGGACGCGTGGCCTCAGAAACCAGCATGATCACCAGGATCACGGCGAACATCGTCAGCACAGTGTAATTGATAAATGGCGTGAGTGGTGCTTTGAATGTTGATTTCACGTGCAAATCCCCACGTGTTTTCTTATATTTTATATGGCAGATGAGAATGACGCCCCACACCCAGATGAAGCAGATCGCACTGATCGTTGTCACGATCCCGAAGGCCTGCTCCGGCAGCATTTTGCTTAGAAGGGTTCCCGCAGAAACGACCAGTGTGGAGATGAATAACCCATTACTTGGCACATGGTTTTTATTCAGTTTTGCAAATAGAGACGGCCCCTGGTTGGTCTTGCTCAAGTTATATAGAATTCGGCTTGTGGAGAACATGCCGCTGTTGCAGGCAGAAGCCGCTGATGTCAGCACCACAAAATTGATGATGCCGGCCGCCAGGGGAATCCCGATTAAGCTGAATGTTTTCACAAACGGACTTTCCGCGGCATTGAGGCCCGTCCATGGGTTGATGCATAAGAGCACAATCAGCGCGCCGACGTAGAAAAATAGAATCCGTAAAGGAATCTTATTGATGGCCGATGGAATATTCTTTTTCGGATCAGAGGTTTCCGCTGCCGATACGGCCACTAATTCCACACCGACATAGGCAAAGATGACCATCTGGAATGACAGCAGGAATCCTGACACTCCATTTGGAAATAGTCCTCCATGTTCCCACAGATTGGTCATCGTAACAGCACCTGCATCCGTTTTGAATCCAATCACCAGCAGCACAACGCCGACACCAATCAACGCAAGAATCGTGATGACCTTGATCAGAGCGAACCAAAACTCCATTTCCCCGAATAGCTTTACAGTCAGCAGGTTGAACCCTAATAAAATGATCACACAGATGAGTGCCGGTATCCACTGCGGGATATCGAACCAATAATTCACGTACACACCAACAGCGATCACATCAGCCATGGCCGTCATGATCCAGCAGAACCAATAGGTCCATCCCGTTACAAATGCAGCAGAAACTCCAAGATACTCTTCCGCAATATCCGGCAGCGATTGATAACCCGCTTTTGACAACAGCAGTTCCCCCAGCGCCCTCATCACAAAAAACAGGGCAATTCCAACGATTAAATAAGCAAAGATGATCGAGGGACCCGCAAGCTGTATCGCTTTCCCGGAACCTAAAAATAACCCCGTCCCGATCGTTCCGCCAATCGCAATCAGCTGAACATGGCGATTGGATAAATCCCTCTTCAATTCTCGTTGTTCCAATCTTAACTCCTCCTTACAAACATTCAGAAAGCAATATTTAGAGCATAAAAAAAGAGACTGGATGCGCTCCAATCTCATGGTCATAAGAATAACAAATACGATTCTGCGTGCCAGCAGTAATCAATGCCGGCACGCCAAAATAAATATCCGATACTCTTCTGTCCTTTTGCCTGAGATTATGAACCCTTCGGCGCCGCGAAAACACTCGCGGTCTCTCCAGAAGCTGCTCCTGCTATAGTATGATCCATAGCAATCATAGCTTTCTACGTAATTAAATTGTTTGGTTACTCGTTTTGCTTCGAATAGTTGATTATTTTAGTAGGAGTTGGGTTGTTTGTCAATAGGAAAGACATCTATCTCTTGTAAATGAATTTTAACAACCAATTTTTTTATTTATGGTACGGTTCACCCCGATTAATGCGAAACGCCCGATAAATCTGCTCCACTAAAATCAACCGCATCAACTGATGAGGAAACGTCATTTTAGAAAAAGATAATGTATCATTAGCCCGCTTCATTACCTCATCACTTAACCCGAGTGATCCGCCGATGACGAAGGCGACTTTGCTTTTTCCGTAGGTGGCCAGCTTATCGAGATTATCCGCCAGCTCCTCGGATGATTTCATTTTGCCTTGAATGGCGAGTGCGATGACATGGTGATCTGGTGAAATCTTGGAGAGGATGCGTTCGCCTTCTTTATTCTTGACTTGTTCCATTTCTAAATCGCTCAACACTTCCGGTGCTTTTTCATCCGCCAATTCAATGATATCCAGCTTGGCATAGGCGCCGAGCCGCTTTACATATTCGCTGATTCCTTGCTTCAAATACTTTTCTTTCAGCTTTCCAACCGTTACAATCGTGATATTCACACTTCATCCTCACTTTACAAACAATTTACAAACACATTATCCACAGAACTTATCCACATATCCACACCATCCATCCACATACTGTATGGGAATATTAGTTCGCCACAATATATATTGCGTTATTCCCACAATATTCACATGTTGTGGATAACTGTTCTTCTTTGGACAATTCTTTTAAGTCCGGCGCTACTTCATGCTCGTCTACAATGATGTCCATAGCAAGCTCCACGTGGTCTAAACAGCAGTATATCACAGCTGATTCCTCCTTGTTTTTAATAAAATATCATGTCTATTATTTATCCACAGGTTATCATATCACGTATAGAAAAAGCAGGAAAGGTGCAATTCCCCTCCTGCTTTTCACTTATCCACAACGATGGATTATAAACGTGATTCATCCGTCAATTTCATCGTCAGTTCTTTCTTTTCTCCATTGCGGTAGTACGTGACCTTCATTTGGTCATTGACGTCCTTATTGTTGTACAGATGTTTTCGAAGGTCAATCAGGTTCTCTACCTTCTCACCATCAAGCTCCACGATGACATCCATTTCTTGCAGACCCGCTTGCGCTGCAGGAGAATTCGGAACTACCTGTCTGATCATGACACCATAATTGACTTCTTTCGGAAGTTTTAACGTTTCCTGCTGGTGATAAGCGGAAATGCGGTTCACATCTTCAAGCATGACACCCATGGCTGGCCGTTTCACTTCACCATACTGTTCAAGATCATCGATGATCGGCTTTGCATAGTTGATAGGAATCGCAAGTCCGATGCCCTCTACCGCTTCCTGGGCGATTTTCATAGAGTTGATCCCGATTAACTGACCGGAAATATTGATCAACGCGCCGCCGCTGTTACCAGGATTGATGGCTGCATCTGTTTGCAGGACTTCGGCATTCCAATCTTCCATCCCGTCCTGATTGATGTCGACAGGGATTGTCCTTTCGACTCCGGACACGACACCCTGTGTGACTGAACCCGAGAACTGCAGACCTAGTGGATTCCCGATTGCAATGACCGGTTCCCCGGCTTTCAGTTCATCTGAGTTACCGATTTCGGCAATATTATCCTTATCTATGCTGCTTCCATCCATTTCAAGGACGGCAAGGTCTGTCCATACATCCGCCCCGCGGAGGGTTGCCGGCACCTTTGTTCCGTCAGCCAACGTCACCTCCAGCTGGTCGGCACCTTCAATGACATGGTTATTGGTGACGATATAAGCTTTATTTCCCTCTTTTTTATAAATGACACCCGAGCCTGTCCCTGCCTGCTGGTCCTGGGATTCGCTTTGACCCCAGAAACTTTGGGAACGGATATTTGAAATCCCGACGACCGAATCACTCGATTTCTCCACGGCTTTCGTGATATCAGTCGTTACATCAACCGACACGTTCTTTGTCGTCCCGTTATGATATTCATCGTCAGTCTCTTTTAAATCCTGATCAGGCTGGATTGAATAAGGTAAAACATTGAGGTTATGTAACTGGGGAATCGCGATAATAATCAAAATAGCTCCTAGAACCGCACCAAGCAGCCCGGCAAGGAACATACCGCCCCGGTTGCCTTTTTGTTTGGTTCTGCCTTCTCTATTATAATCCTGGTCATCATAATATCCCATCTACCATCATCCTTTCATCAGATATACCTTTTGTTATTTTATCTTTACAAGCCTGATTATAGTCAGGTTAAATTAAAAAATGATTAAAAACAGTTAATGAATTGGGGGCGCTTGATCTCATATCCTTTAAGAATTGTTTATCTAAAGGGTTTCAAGCAATAAACCGGACCGTTCCTTTCCGCTGCAGGCACTTGCTTTCCGCGGGGAGGAAGTCGAGCCTCCTCGGCGTTCCGCCTGTGGGGTCTCGACTTTTCCTCTATTTCCCGTCGGAGTCAAGTGCCTTCCGCTCCAATCCACTCTGTGTTCTTAATGGATCAATAATCTGCAAAAAGCAATCGAATAAACCAGTCATCCTCTTTTTTATCACAAAATAAAAAGGCAAAAGCCATTAGCAGCCTTCACCTTTTTATGTTCCTCTAAAATTACCCATTTAAACACATAAATGGGTCAGATGGCTACTAATGGGGTTGGGACTTTAGGATCGGTGTCGAACAAGTCGATTTGTTCGCCGACGCCTACTCCTCTTGACTCCAGTGTCTGTGTCACACTCATTCTTGCCAGGTCTTTCATGTTGTTATCAAGACTCAAGTGGGCAAGATAAATGCCTTTTGTCCTGTCACCGATAACTTCACTCATGGCAACGGCTGCATCTTCATTTGAAACGTGTCCGACATCACTCAGGATACGCCGCTTGATGTTCCATGGGTAACGGCACATCCGGAGCATGCCGACATCGTGATTGCTTTCAAACACGTAAGCATCGGCATTCGAAATGATGCCCTTCATCCGGTCGCTCACATAGCCTGTATCAGTAACGAGGACCAGCTTCTTTTCCCCTTGGTGGAACACATAGAACATCGGCTCAGCGGCATCGTGTGAAACACCGAATGACTCGATACTCAGGCCCCCAAAATGCTTGGCCGTTTCCATGTCGAACGTGAACTTCTGATCTGTCTCTATTTTCCCCACGAGACCGTCCATCGCATTCCACGTCTTCTCATTCGCATAGACCGGGAGCTTGTACTTTCTTGCGAGAACGCCAAGCCCCTTTATATGGTCGCTGTGCTCATGTGTGACTAGGATGCCGGACAGATCCTCGATTTTACGGTCGATTTGACTGAACAACCCTTCCATCGCCTTGCCGCTAAGGCCTGCATCGACAAGAAAGGAATGCTCTTCCGATTCAACAAATATCGCATTCCCTGTACTGCCGCTCGCGAGTACACTAAAATGCATGGTCATACCTCTCACTCCAGTAGTTCTTTCTCTTTTTTTGAAAACTCGATGACTTCTCCTTCAAATGCAGTAAAGTAAAGATCCTGTTTTTTATCATTCTTTTCCACGACATAGTGCCACGTTGGTGTCAGTACCTGTGAATCCGAGATCGGAACCTCTGTGGAATATCCTTGCTCGAAACTTGTGACTTTACTATCCGGCTCAATTTTACCACTGTCAGCAAGGATCTGAAGGGACTCAAGCGGGTTGATGACCCTGCTTACTTTACCAAACGCTTGAATATCCTCCATCATCGTTTGCTTGTAAGAAACAATCTCATTCTCGTTATTTAGCTCTAACACAATTTCTGCACTGGCATTGTGGAATAATGGTTTTCCGTTGTATGTCTGGTTATAACTGACTGTCAGATTTTCTTTGTTATACTCCCTGAAAGCATATTGATCACCGTCAATCGTATACTCTTCCAGGAATCCTCTCAGATTTTCTTTCAACTCATCTTCTGATAGCTTACCACCCAAAGCGTATGGCTCATCAAGAGTCGAGTACAGAGTATTATCATTCAGGACGCTGACCTCTTGGTTCTTAAGACTCTCTTTTACACCATCTGTGAACTTCTTGGATGTTGCACTGATATCCGTTTCATTCATGCCTTCCTTAGGGGCTGTCAGGTCATCGGGATACGTGATGTTGACGGACTCCAGCGACTGCTGGGTACTCGTATCAGCCAACACCTCTGGTTCCGAGATTTTTTTAATGAAAATGGTTAATAGAAAAATATTCAGAATCATGAAAACCACGATGAAGATCGTCTTTGTTTTACTCCAATCCATTTAAATCGCCCCCATTTCTTCAAGAGGCAGGCGCAGCCAATTGCCGCTGTATTTATAATACCACGAAGGTGTTAAGTCGTATAAAAGCATATCTGGGAAGTTCATATCCCTCGTCAGTTTATATCCGATCGCTATATCCTCGACAAAATCCAGGTTGATCATCTTGTTTTCCTCCAGCGTCTGCTGAACGGTAAATCCGGATGGGAGCTGAACTTTAACAGGCTCCGATAACATGGAATAGTCATCCCCTATTTGAAAGAATGGACGCTGATACTTGTGAATCGTGTCCATTCCCCAGACCTGGGAAATTTCAGTCGTCCCAGCAATATCACTGAATACTGGAAAGTTTAATAGAAACATCCGGTATTCAATCTTACTTTCTTCAGGACTGACCGAAAATAGTTTGAACTGATCCGTCCAGCCCCCGTGTTCATTTACGAACTCGACACTGTTGTGGACCAATAGTTCCTCCGTGATCCCAGGATCCGGATCGACTCCCGGATTGACGAAAGAAAGAGAATTCACATTCGTGTTCACTTTCATCAAACTCGAGGAATCCCGGTAGATTTCTTCTGAATCCGTCAAATTCCGACTGACATTGTTCGGATCATTAAATAACGCCTTCATGAAATCTTCGGCCTCTAACTGCTCAGTCGAATACTTATATCCGTAATACTCCTCTTCCTTGATGGGAAGAAGGATGGTTTTACGGGCGTTCACTTTGAACGTATAATATTTGCGGAAGTTATCATTGTACAGCGCTCTCTGTACGAACGTATCCTTCAGGGAGTCCATCTTCTCACCATCGACCTTGGCCTCGACCACGTATTCCCGGTCGTCATCCCCGTATAAGACGAAATAGACAATCCCCTTATCTCCCTTTTTGGTATTGATATCAAAAAGGATGCGGTTAAAAGAAGTCTTCGGCAGATTCTGATCATCAAACTTAATGACTTGATTGTACACGGTCAGAGGAAGGCTGTCCGGAAATACCAAGTCTATGATTCCCGGTCGATGGACCAGGTTATCAAGTTCACTTTGAGAGAATTGATTGCTGATATCCTTTGCATCGGTCAGCCGCCAGCTGCTCATCTGCTCCAATACTTTGTCGATTTCACTTTCATTCGGGGTGCCCGAAATTTGATCATCATGATAATAGAAGACTTTATAAGGCTGGACCAACTCCAGCACTTTTCTTTCCTCTCCGATGGATACATCAAATGCCTCGGTACTTTCAATCACATCATATTCAGGTTGATAGGTCCATAGATTCCACGTCAAAAAAATACTCATGGCCACAAGCAGCGTTAATACAATGGATTTTATTTTTTCATAATTCATGACCAATCATCCTCTTGTGCGGAATCGTATGGGAGTGTAAACGTGATCGTCGTTCCTTTGCCATCTACACTTGTTGCCCACACATCACCACCGTGTGCTGATATCATTTCCTTCGCGATCGCAAGCCCCAGCCCGGTACCGCCCATCTGTCTTGAACGGGCCTTATCAACGCGGTAGAATCGTTCAAAAATCTTCTCAAGGTTCTCTTTCGGAATACCGAGTCCCTGATCCGAGACGCTGATTTCAATGAACCCATTGTTTTCTTTCACATGGAACGTAATCGTTCCGCCTTCAGGAGAATACTTCAACGCATTGGAAATGATATTATCCAATACCTGAGTAATCTTATCCTGATCAATCTCTACAAACATCGCCTCATCGGGTAAATAGCGTTCAAACGTGACATTCAGATTCTTCGTCATCTCAAAACGGTCAATGATCCGATGGAAGAATAGGATGAAGTCCACCCAATCTTTATTAAATCGGTAGTCTTTGCTATCCATCTTAGATAATTGAAGTAGATCGTTTACGAGGCGGATCATCCGTTCCGTCTCCGTTTGAGTCACATTTAAAAATTGCGGCGCAATCTCTTCATCCTGCCATGCCCCTTCGGCTAATGCCTCTAAATAGCTTCGCATCGTTGTTAAAGGGGTACGTAATTCATGGGACACATTCGCAACGAATTCCCGTCTCTCCAAGTCGATCTTTTCCTGCTCCGTAATATCATGAAGCACCGTGATCAACCCGTTAACAAAACCGGTTTCCTTTTGAATGATCGAGAAATTGGCCCTTAAAATATATGGCTTATCCTTCGTACTGTAATCCAAAATGATCGAGTCCTGCTCATTCGAAAGGTCTTCGAACGTATACTCTTCATCCAGGCCGAGGAGTGCTACGATCGGCTGGGACAGCACTGTTTCACGTGAAACATTCAGCATTTCGACAGCCGGATCATTGATCAGGATCACTCTGCCCTTTCGATCCGTAGCGATGACCCCATCCGTCATATAGGAAAGAACGGAAGAAAGTTTTCTTCTTTCGCCTTCTGTCGTTGCCTGGGCTTCCTGCAGCCGCTTGGTAAGGTTATTAAAAGTCATCGCAAGCTGACCGATTTCATCATAGCCGTAGACCTTTACTTTCCGTGAGAAGTTACCTTTTGCCATCGCGAGTGCCTGTTTTCTCATATCCGAAATCGGACGTGTGATGGTCTGAGCCAGCAGGACTCCCAATATGGCTGTAATGGCGAGCGCAATCAGCGTCCCATTCGTGAAAATTTTATTTATTTCATTCATCTGGTCATATACATTTTCAATCTTAGCGACCAGATAGATGGCACCGATCACTTCTTCAGACGTCATGATAGGCGAAGTCAGGACCCAGACCCGGTCTCCGGTTTTTTCATCAATAAAAATGTTATCATAAGTGCCTCCGCCGGCGAGTACCCGTTTAACCGAAATCTCATTCGTCGGGCGCCCAACCAGCGCCTGGTTGTTTTCGTCAGAGGTGCCTACGATCCTGCTCCGATCATCCACTACGCGAATTTCATAAATATCGGATGTTGGCTCATCACTGTCTTCTAATAGATTCTTAATTTCACTTTCTTTCGTGGGATCATCCTCGGCACGATCCTTGACCATCTCTTCCCTGACCGAATATTCAAGTAGATCCACCCTGCTTTTTATGCTGGTTTGAAAGTTATCAACCAGCTTATGCTCCAATTCCCTGACAAAATAAACCCCGATGATCTGCATTGCCAAAAGAATCAGGAGCACATAAATCATGACAAATTTAAGATGGATCGAACGCGTTAAACCAACTTTCTTCATTCAACCTTACTCCTGTTCAGGATTTCGCAAGTAATAACCGACTCCTCTACGTGTTACGATCCAAGTAGGGTGGCTGGGATTATCCTCAATTTTTTCACGAAGACGTCTGACCGTTACGTCTACCGTACGGACATCACCGTAGTAATCATACCCCCACACCGTCTGAAGAAGGTGCTCACGGGTCATGACCTGTCCAATATGCTTCGCCAGATAATGAAGAAGCTCAAACTCACGGTGTGTCAGTTCAATCGTTTCTCCGCGTTTGGACACAACATACGCATCCGGATGAATCGTCAACGAACCAACCGTGATCTCATTATTTTCATCCTCGTCACTTGCCTGCGCAGCCCCTGCCTGATGACGTCTAAGGTTCGCTTTCACCCTCGCGATCAATTCACGCGTACTGAACGGCTTCGTCACATAATCATCCGCACCCAGCTCAAGTCCCAGCACCTTATCGATCTCCGAGTCTTTCGCCGTCAGCATGATGATCGGCATCTCATATTTCTTACGAATCTCACGGCACACTTCCATCCCGTCACGATTCGGAAGCATGATATCCAGAAGAACCAAGTCAGGCTTCACTTCCTCCGCCATCTTCACAGCCTCATCGCCGTCATAAGCACAATGAACCTCATAGCCTTCCTTCTTTAAATTAAACTGTAAAATATCCGCAATCGGCTTTTCATCGTCAACAACTAGAATCTTTTTATCCATATCAATTGATCTCCTTTGACAATTAAATTCGGTCTTGAAGTAATTTTGCTTAGTATAGGATTCTTCCTTTAAATTTATCACTTTCTGCGTCTTAATTCATCTTTTACTCTATGTTTGGTTGATTTCATGTCTTTTTTACCAAGGTTTTTCATTACAAAGACTGGTTGATTGCATATATGCTTTTTTACGCCGCTGTTGATTTACGTGCAAGACTTCGCTTTCCGCGGGTAGCCCGTGAGCCTCCCTCACGATAATGACAGGTTACTTAAAATACCTTTGTTTTTCTCTGGATTTCTTAAGTGTTCAAAAGAAGATACATGACATGGTCAAACAGATACACCCAGATTTAAATATATCTGGAAACATACTTGGCACTTAAATAGACTGGAAAGGGTTATTTCCAATAAAAGGTACTAAATAATATGATCGCACCTTTGGATCTCCACAAGCGACATGGTGGTGGACCCTCCCATTTCTCTCGGCGTCTATGCGCGCAAATTCCTTCGTTCGACCTGACCATGTGTGGATGCCGGATATGCTCCTCGGGTGGGTCTATGCCCTAATGCTCGGAATGTTGACCGGCTTATCCGTGCTTCTTTTGATTTACAAAAAAATTCGTTAAAAAACAGAGTATAATGTGAAACTATAACCTATTACGTATTAAGCAGCCTGCACATCAGTAATATGCGGGATATCACGAAGCATGCGTTCTTCACTAAAGGCACACTTCCGTGTCCCCATCACAAATAGAATTTTAATCAGTTTACGACCTAAAGCGACATAAGATTGTTTCCCCTTTAGAGGATTGTTTCTACGGTGTTTGTAGTAATTGTGCAGGGCCTTAAACCCTTTATTATGAAAGGCTAATGGGCGAGCGACTTGATATAAAATTGTACGTAATCTCCGCCGCCCTCGTTTGGTGATGGTCGTCTGCCCTTTATGCTTGCCGGATTGGTTTATCATCAGATTGAGTCCTGCTAATTTGATAATTTGTCGTGGATCTCTATAGTTTGAAAGGTCACCAATCTCGGCAAAGAAGCCAACAACTGTCATAGGCCCGACGCCTTTTATAGCCATCATACTATCGGCCCCAGGAACCATTCGAACAAGCTCTTCAAGTTCTCCCTTAAGGGCTTCTAGACGACCGTTTAATAATTCATACTGATCGACAAGATAGCGAAGTTCTTCACGAGCCATTCGAAGACCTACGGTCAGTCCAATACTGGAGGCAGCTGCCTTTTTCAGATGGCGCATACGCGCTATCCCAATATTTTTAGTTACTTTAGTTTTCACTTCTTTTAGAAGTTCATCTTCTGTTTTCTGTTGAATATCATCTGGAAGATATCCACACTTCAATAAATATAAAGCTGTTTTCCCATCCCACTTTTTAAATACAGTTAAGAATTCAGGGAAATAGCGATCCAGCGCATTATGAATTTGAGCTTTAATGGATGACAAATCCTCTTGGATGATGTCATAGAGTTTGACTCCTTCACGTAACTCGGCATACAACCCCTCAGGTAAGATGGGCTCATGATAACGACCCGCTCGCATGACTTGAGCGATGACTTTCGCATCTTTGGTGTCATTTTTGGTGGGCGAATCATCATCCAGTTCTTTTGATTTCTTCACCTTCATCGGGTTTACCACGACTGGCCTTTCACTCTGAGATTTCAAGAAATACGCTAGATTAATCCAATAATGCCCTGTGGGCTCCATACCGATCATCAGGTTGGGACGGGATGTTTGAGCGCTTAACTGCTTAGCCCACTCGAGTAATAGTTTGAATCCTTCTAACGTGTTAGGGAAAACCAAGCGCTTGGATAAGTCGATTCCCCGATCATCAATCGCCCTGGCAACATGCTTATGTTTGGCGATATCAATTCCTATAATTAGTGTCTGTTCATTGATTTGCTTAAGTCGTTCATTTTGTGTAAAATCCATAATAGAAGTCTCCCTTCGGTACTTAATTCGAGGTCATGCATGACACTCTCTATCGTACCAAGGGGGCTTTTTTTATGCACATCGCAAAAACTTCGATATTAACGCAATTTACTTTATAACAGGAATGCTCCTCGTCACTTCGTTCCTGCGGGGTCTCACATGGGCTACTTTTCCCGCAGGAGTCTTCGTCTTGCACTCCAATCAACAGCTGGAGAGGCTTAAAACCTAGTACGATGTAAAGAAGCCAATATACACCTATTTTTTTATCATAGTCACTTCATTTTTGCTAATTAAAAGTAAAAAGAAAGAAACCCAAATACAACAAAGGGGACTGACAGCTGGTGGTTGTTGTCAGTCCCGTATTGTATCTTCTTTATTTATTATAGTACATCCAATGGATTGATAAGGGATCCATTTTTGTATACTTCGATGTGTAAGTGAACTCCGGTTGATTCTCCGGTAGTTCCCATGATTCCGATTTTTTCGCCTCTGCCAACTGTTTGACCGGCTGATACAGAAATGGAATCCAGGTGAGCGTAAATAGTTTTGTAGCCATTTTGGTGATCGATTACAACCTTGTTCCCGTAACCGCCATCGTCCCAGCCTGCAGATACGACAACCCCGTTGTCAACGGATTTGATCGTTTTGTCACTCGGACGGGCAATATCAATCCCTTTATGATGTTTTCCCCAGCGAGGTCCCTGCTTGGAAGAAATGTATCCGCCATTTGTCGGCCATGCAAATTTTCCTGACCCGCGTGAAGGTGTTTCTTTCGTCCCTTTAAGAACGATATATTTCACAGGATCTTTCAAATCTTTTTCTTCTTTGATATTTTTCTCGGTTTGAAATCCGTTTACTTCTGTAGATGTGAAGGTAACTGATTTCTCACCGTCTTTTCCTTCTTGCTTCACTTTCGTATCGCCCTTATTCATTGTTGAATCTTCAATGACTTGTTTTTCATAGGCGATTTTCTCGATCTTATTGACTTCTTTCTTCACAACCGTATGAACAAACGGCTTACTCACTGTGACATTTAAGTCAGAACCGATTTTCAAGGCACCCTCTTCATCAAGTTCAGGGTTTAACTTTAAAAGCTCGGCAGTCGTCAATTTATGCTTCTCAGCGATAGAACCAAGTACATCTCCTTCTTCGACCTTATACTTCTTCTCTTCTAGACTTCCTTTAAGAAGAAGGTTGACAGCCTCATCTGAAGAAAGGATTTCTTTTGGATCTGCTGAAGATTTTTCCATTTCTACATCCTCTTTAAAAGAAACTTCCAATAAACGTGTTTCATTTTCTTTTAAAGCGGGTAGAGAAGAATTAGGATCCTTCTTACGAGCTTCTAATTCTTTTAGTTCGTCTTCAGAAACATATTTTAACTTGATCTTTTTCAACGCTTCGTCAGCAGCTTCTTTATCTTTTACATAAGCAACCGGTTTGTCATCGACAACCAATGCATAAGCGTTCGCTTCGACAGCCATCGATTTAGTAACATTATTTAATACTTCCTGATTATTTGTCTTTGCTGTAAAAACATTTTCAGGTATGTATGTGATGTCGTTATTCCACGTCACTTGAAAGTCTTTATATTCTTCTTGAGCATCCTCAAGTTTATCTTCAAGCATATTCTTCACATCATCCTGGTTCGTAACAGCCCCTACATAATGACTGTTTACATACACATGATAGATGGTCTTAAGCTCTTTATCAGATGAATCATCCGCAGAAACAGATGAAAATGTTAGTGTTGAAAGTGCTAATGTTGTGATCGCAACCTTCTTCATGAATTGAGAAGAGCGACTCTTATATTTTTCTAATTTCGGTAATAATACTTCTCCAAACCTCATTCTCTTGCCCCCTGTACACTAAAAAGCAAAAATCACTGTGTTGGTCGTTCATTATGCCTAATTTTAGTAAATATTCTTGTAAATTTGTACTTTACCAATTTACCATAATTCGACGAAATACGGGGAAAAGTATCACGATTGTAATGAAACTGTATAATAAACCGAAAATTCAATGAGTCTAATTCATGATTTACATACTGAAATCCCTTTTATATCTAGGTATAAGGTTACAGAGGAGAAAAATTCTTCAGGAAGAAAAAAGTGGAATTTTGTTACTTTTTGTTACACCCATGTTACAAACACAAAATAAAAAAGTACTACGAGAGTCAAAGTCATCGCAGTACTTTTTGTAAGATGGCTCAGGACGGAATCGAACCGCCGACACATGGATTTTCAGTCCATTGCTCTACCAACTGAGCTACTGAGCCATATATGTATATTCCACATAGAATCAAACAGCATCTGTTTCAGATCAGATGATTCATTATGCAAAAAATAAAATGGCGGTCCGGACGGGACTCGAACCCGCGACCTCCTGCGTGACAGGCAGGCATTCTAACCAACTGAACTACCGGACCAGAGTTTTTCGCTTTAGCGAAAGAACTTTCAATAATTGCGCTAGCAAAATATTTATCCTTAAATCGCTTTGCTTTAGCAAAATAACTGTCATTAACTTACTTTAGCAAAAAAGTAAGTTGCCAAACAATGAATCTAGTAAAAAATAAAGATATGACCCGTACGGGATTCGAACCCGTGTTACCGCCGTGAAAGGGCGGTGTCTTAACCGCTTGACCAACGGGCCATGCATGATGATAGATCTTTTGCTTCCGCAAAAATCTTTGGTGAGCCATGAAGGACTCGAACCTTCGACCCTCTGATTAAAAGTCAGATGCTCTACCAACTGAGCTAATGGCTCACAATATATATCAACACGAAAGTTTCGCGACGTCTTTCGTGACAACGAAATTAATATTATCACGTATGGAGGAAGGGGGCAATAGTTTTTTGTAGAATTTTGTTGAAAATTATTTTCTGGGGAATAAAATCGTTTAGTAAGTAGATGCATCCCAAGAGAAGGGGTGCTTTTTTATGATCTTTTATCAAGGTTTAAGATGTGGACTTTGTCTTTATTCTTACCACGTGTTGTTGGAGCAACAGAATTCAAGATTCTAGTAGAAAGTGAATGAGAGGAAATTCTAAGAAAATCTCTTAATTGTCTATTTGTAATTTCTTGTCCAAACAGCAAAAAATACTGATAAATTGCATCTAGATGGGCATCTTTTTTCTTTTCATAGCAGTGAGGGCAAAGCCAGGTTCCATATATTCTATTCATCGATAGTTGATTACAATTACTGCAAAACACACCGGTCATAATATCTTCTTTATCGATATTATATAGATCGAGAATAGACTGGTTCAAAGGGGTATCATCTTTTTTAATGAATTTAATAATTTTTTTTAACTCTCTATCTGAAATGACACTTACAGGGAATTGTGTTTCAAGTTGTTTTATCTTATAAAGGAGGTAATCAGAGCGTATTATTTTTTCATGAAGAAGGGAGTCGTTTGTGCGGAGTATAGCGTGAGGATTACTTATGACGACCACACTTTTTATAGGGATAGAAGGTAACTTGTTGCGTTTTAACCAGGCTTTCATCTGTGCTCCTTGTCGGTGTATTTGAAGTATAGGATCAGGAAGTGCATAGTCTATACCATTCTTTGTCTGAATGACTTGGTTGAAATCTGTGTCAAAATGAATTGTTCCAGCTAAGTTTTTAATTTCAACTATTAATGCAAATTTGTCAGTTAGAATTAATGTATCGATCTGAAAATAACGTTCACCATCTGACAATCTAACATCGTGTAGAACATAATAGGTTTTTTCAGAAAGAAAGCTAAGATGGAAATCTAAAGACTTTTCACCGTTGTAACCAGCTAGACTTTTAGCGAGGTTTTCTTTGAGAAGTGGCACCTTGGGGTAATTGGGGGCTAGCCTTTCGAGGATGGCTTGCAATTTCAGAACTTTCCAGGGGATGGTACGTTCTTTCACGGGCATTAAATCACTCCAATCAATGTTATCCTTACTTTATTCTGTATAAAAGCAAAATCTCCTGCTAATTCTCTTAACGTAACAAAGGAATATTAATTTCAGAGTTCAAATATTAAATGAATGAACTAACTATGTAGAAATTTTTTATCAAAATAGACAAATTAATGTTTTTAATCTTGAAAGATTAGCATTTAACCCTCAATTGGGTTCTAGAAATGAATGAATGAACCTTAGAAGTTGAATATTAGTGGGTTTATTTTCAACTATTGAACTTTTGTTTTCAACTTTCACGATTTTATTTTCAACTTTTGTATATTTATTTTCAACTTTGGCACTTTTATTTTCAACTACCATGTTTTAAGACGCCAACCGCCTCGCTAAACAAAAAAAACCACAGCCCAGCCCCATCCCAGGAACCAAGCTGCAGCCTCATCCTATCCCAACCCCAAACACCTCAATAAGTCAAACTAGCCGCCACGACCAACCCAACCACAATCGAAACCGAAAACAAACTGAATCCGATCGCGACGTTTCCTTCTTCCACTTTTTTGGCCAGGTTCGTCTTAGGCGTCAATACGTACTCGATGATCCAGTACGCGATGACCTGTGTGGCGATACCGATCAAGCCCCATATGAAGGCATCGAATAAACTGACGCTGTTCGCCCAGACGGTGTAGATGACGATTGCGAGCCCAATGGCTTTTCCCCACAGTTTCAGCGCGACGGCCACATTGCCTTCGCGAATGAGGGTGGCTTCCGAGAATTTGGTGGTGAATGCGAATACGATGACACCGAGGATCATGAGTCCAAGACCGGTGCCGACATGGGCAAGAAAACTGATAAGTGCTTCACTTGTAATGATTTGCATGGATTTCTCTCCTTTTTAATCTTCCCCGAACCCAATCGGAAGGAAGTATGATTCGTTGTCGGTGATGGCATTGCCGGCGCGATACCCGACGGCACCCGCTGTACCGTTTATGATGAAACTGCCGGCCATCAGGCTTGCCTCCACAACACCTGCATCAACCCTGATGTCACAACGCGGCAGTTCGATATACTCCTGATAGACAGGCAATGATTCTTTATACGTTTCTTTCGGATCCTTCATCACGACCTCACCTGAGGCTTCAATGATTTTGACCGTGTCCCCTTCACGTCCGAAGGCTGGCTTTTGCACATAGGTCACGCCGCTTTCCTCGAACGCATCCGGATCCAGATACGTCGGTAAAAAAAACGAAGAAATCCATTCATGCTCTTCTTCTGTATAAAACTCGCTGCCCGACTCATGAAGACCCCATATCAAGGCCTGCACTCCTTTTGACTGCATCAAAAAGGCAGAAGGCGGGTTCAACAAAGCCAGTTTCCCGTCCAGCACAAGCCTAATCAACTCCAGTCCCACTTTATCACCGGTTTCAGGATCGACGTCATCCACCAGATGCTCGACGGGATATGTAGGACGGTACAGAACATCGATCCGCTCCCCGGAAGGAGTATAGACGCCGGCTTCACGACCGCTCCTGATCTGCAATTGATCCAAGCTGACAAATTCAGAGGGGACGCCTGCCAATGATTGCAGGTACCGCGTCGTCAAATAGTCTTCTTCATGATCACTGTGAGATGAAAATACGATCTTCGGCGAGCCGCCCCGCTCCAGTGTCCGCCAAGAAGCAAGCAGCGATCGACGCAGCTCAAGACCCAGCCGCTCTTCAAGCCCATCATTGGGATCTTCACATGAAAAATACGAACACACTTTGCCATTCACGTGAAATAGCTCCTTAATGAAAGTCGGTGTATCGCTATTGAACTCCAGTAATTTCACCCTGCCGTCATCCCTGACGACAAAATCAAACCTGCCGATGATGCATTCCTGGGGGATCGATTTAAACCGTATATACGAAAGGGATTCCTCGGGAAAGCCTAACTCCAGCAGGGACTCATCACTGAGTTCCCGGAGCAGATCTGCCGTTTTCCGGTACACTTTATAGACTTTTTCAGAGCCATCACGAATCGCAGCCACAACCTCATGCGATTCTTTTTTCAGATCTAAAAGAGCATATTCCATCCCGAAAAGGTCATGCCAGAAATCCGATATCCCTTCATAAAATTTGATTCTCTGTTCACGATGGGAAGTAGCCATATTACCCTCCGAAACCGCCTTTCGATCCGCTTCCTATGCCTGATTTATACGATTTCGAATAGGATTTGTAGCCGGAATAATTCTTCAGGCTGGATTTATTTTTAAACATTCGGCCGGCGAACCAGAAGTAGCCGAAATGAGAGGAGCGGCTGTCATCACAGTAGTACGTACCGCTTTCGTCATCCCAATCCCAGTCGTCGCAGTCGGTGTCCGTCGGCTCAGGCGGCAGTTCCTGATTGTTCCCGCAGCCTGTGACGGAAATGGCCATGACGGACGCGACGACTCCCGCCATCATTTTTTTCGTTTTGTTCATTGTGCTTCCTCCTCCAGCATTACGCCAGTTGCTTTCACATATAAGATATAAACGGATCGGTCTTCATCGATTTCAGCAGAGTCCCGTTCATACTCCGCACCATCTATATAGATATATACAGAACCGATGACACTCAGAATATCAAGGTGCTCTTCGTACGTGTCCTGTTTTATGATCGGATGATTCTTCCGCATATTCAGCTCGCGGATCTCGAGCAGCAGCCCCTGCGGCGGAAACAGCGGATCCTTGACAGGCTCTTCTTCAAATATTTCTACATAAATAAGAAAGAGGTTCCCTTCCTTTGCTGAGGAGACCTGTTTGTAGGTGATGCCTTCCTTGACAAAAAACTCACATTCCCTGCGGGCAAGGATCTGTTCGAGTTCGATATCCGGATAATGAAAAATGGGCTCGAAGCCGTTCATGCCCTTAAGCAAACGGTATTCCAATATGGGTCTCATCCTTATCCTCCTCCTTGGTGTTGTTTTCTTCTATATCGTTTTTTCTTGTCGGAACGATGAAAAACCGGCCATCTCCCAAATCACTCTCTATGTATACGATTCATAAAAGGAAAGGTTTCAATTACAACCCGGTTATTGGTATTATTATACTATGATTTCTTACTAAGGAGCGGTTGCATGGCCATTTTTATGAGACTATGGAAACAAGTATCCAAAATGGATTTCGGTTTTATCTTATTGTTATCCATTATCATTATATTATTGGGTACGTTCGGTATATATTTTTTAGAACCGGAAGGCTTTCCTTCATTGTTTGACGGCTTCTGGTGGACGATGACCACGTTGACCACTGTCGGATATGGGGATTATTATCCCGTCACCGTGGGCGGACGCCTGCTGGGCATTTTCCTCTTTATCTTCGGAATCGGGATCATCGGGGTCTTGATCAGCAAAACGGTGGATGCCATCACGACGTTTCAAAAATACAAACGGGAAGGGAAGCTTGAGTATACCATGAATGATCATTTTATCTATATCAACTGGTCCAAGAAGACGGAACGGGCTATTACTGAAGTGCTGGCTCATTCGCCTGAAGTAGAAATGGTGCTGATCGATACACTCAGTGAATCGCCAGTCGATCATGAACAAATCCATTATATTCAAGGGGACCCGTCGGATGAAGACATATTACTGCGGGCAAATATCCTTGAGGCGAAGAGAGTCGCGATCTTTTCCGATTCGCGCATCGAAGACCCATCGCTGATTGATGGGAAGACGCTCTTGATTGCTTCAGCGGTTGAAGGTTTGTCGAAAACATATGAAAAAGAAATCCATACGATTGTAGAGATTTCAGAAGACCGGCATATCCCTAAATTCAAGCATATTGCCGTCGAGGATTTCATCCTTTCCACTGATTCGGTCTCTTTTTTAATGGCAAAAGCGACGATTCACCCTGGAACGACCAGTCTGTTCAGGCAGCTGCTGAGTAAGCGTTACGGCAATAATATTCATGAACTGAAGCCGAACCCTGAATGGAAGACAATCAAAGAAGCGTCGGAAGAACTTCTGCAAAAAGGGGCCATATTGCTCGCAGTCAATGACAGTATGGACTTCACGGATGCCATCAACCGTGAATTGCACAATACCGACGTCCTTTATGTGGTTTGTCACGATCGTGTTTTTGAACAGCTCACGGCGATCAACTGAATAAACGAAAGAAGCTGATCCACAATGATGGATCAGCTTCTTTTTTATAAAAATTATCTTGCACTCCAAACACTGCGGACCACATTTGTTTGGGAACGATCCGGTCCGACAGAGAAGATGGAAAGCGGAATACCTGTCAGTTGAGATACGCGCTCTAAATAGTGGCGTGCATTTTCAGGAAGCTCAGACAGCGTCTTGCATCCTGTGATGTCTTCCGTCCAGCCTGGAAGCTCTTCGTATACCGGCTCGCATTCAGCCAGGATATTAAGGTTCGCCGGGAACTCTTCCATGATTTCGCCTTTATATTTGTAAGCGACACAGATTTTCAATGTTTCGATGCCTGTCAATACATCGATTGAGTTAAGAGAAAGATCCGTCAGTCCGCTCACACGGCGTGCATGACGTACGACCACGCTGTCAAACCAGCCGACACGGCGCGCGCGTCCAGTCGTCGTACCATACTCACGGCCGACTTCACGGATTTGATCTCCGATTTCATTGTTCAGTTCAGTCGGGAATGGACCGTCACCGACACGGGTCGTGTAAGCTTTGGAAACACCCACGACGTGATTGATCTTCGTAGGGCCGACACCGGAACCGATCGTCACTCCGCCCGCTACAGGGTTCGAAGATGTAACGAATGGGTATGTACCCTGGTCGATATCAAGCATAACCCCTTGTGCACCTTCAAAAAGGACACGGCGGCCGTTGTCAATCGCATCGTTCAATACAACGGATGTATCAACTACGTACTTCTTGATCTGCTGGCCGTACTCATAGTACTCATCAAGGATATCCTCGATTTTGAATCCTTCTGTTTCATAGAAACGCTCTAGAAGGCGGTTCTTTTCTTCAAGGTTGCGTGCAAGCTTTTCTTCGAACGATGCACGGTCAAGAAGGTCAGCGATACGGATTCCGATACGTGCTGCTTTATCCATGTATGCAGGACCGATCCCTTTTTTCGTCGTACCGATCTTGTTGGCGCCTTTGCGCTCTTCTTCCACTTCATCAAGCTTTAAGTGGTAAGGAAGGATGACGTGCGCACGGTTGCTGATTCGTAAGTTTTCAGTCGTGACGTCACGATCGTGTAAGTATTTAAGTTCTTTTACCAATGCTTTCGGATCGACAACCATCCCGTTCCCGATGACCGAGATTTTTTCATTATAGAAAATACCAGAAGGAATTAAATGTAGCTTATATGTTTCACCGTCAAACTTAATTGTATGACCTGCGTTATTACCACCTTGGTAACGTGCGATTACTTCTGCATGTTCAGAAAGGAAGTCAGTGATCTTTCCTTTTCCTTCGTCTCCCCATTGTGTTCCTACTACTACTACTGAAGACATATTAAGCACCTCCGACGGGAATTAGTATTCCCTCTTTTTTCAAACAAACTCATTTTATCAACAGTAGAGTAGAAAGTCAATCAAAACACGAACATTATTATATGTATCTATATTTATGTTCGTGAAAAGGAGTTCACTTTATCATACTAAAGGCCCGTCCCTCGGTGCTTTAACGCATCAGAGAGCCTGACTGATAAAAAAGTAATAGCCCGATATTTTTATTTTTGGTATGGTTAAATAAGCATTTTGAATTTTACATACAATTGGATATTGAGGTGAGTGATATGATTAGACGTTTTTTCAGTTATTACCGTCCTCACAGGCGGCTGTTTTACATAGATTTCTTTTGTGCCGTTCTGGTCGGACTGCTTGAACTCGGGTTTCCGATTGCTGTGTCCTGGTTCATCGACACCCTCCTGCCTGAAGGGAACTGGAGCACGATTATCGCCGTAAGTGCAGGCCTTCTGGTTCTGTACCTGCTCAGTTCGAGCATGCAGTTCGTCGTGAACTACTGGGGGCATAAGCTCGGGATCAACATCGAGACCGATATGAGGAGTGAACTTTTCCACCATGTGCAGCGGCAGTCGTTCCGTTTCTTCGACAACACGAAGACCGGGCACATCATGAGCCGGGTGACGAATGACCTGATGGATATCGGCGAGCTTGCCCACCACGGGCCGGAGGATTTATTCATTGCGGTCATGACGTTCATCGGGGCCTTCTGGATCATGCTGACGATCAACGTGAAACTCGCACTTGTTGCGATCATCATCGTTCCATTCCTTGTCTGGCTGATTTCGGTTTCAAATATCAAGATGAATAAAGCATGGACAAAGATGTACGGCAATATCGCAGATGTGAACAGCAGGGTGGAGGACAGCGTTTCCGGATCGCGGGTGGTTCAGTCTTTTACAAATGAACAATACGAGATGGACCGCTTCAATGAAAACAACCAGTTCTTCCGAAAGTCAAAACTGAAAGCGTACAATGTCATGAGTGTGAACCTGTCGGGGATTTATATCACGACGCGGTTGATGACGCTTGTGATTCTCGTATACGGGGCTTGGCTGAGCTTCTCTGGTGCCCTTACTTACGGGGAGCTGGTAGCCTTCATCCTTTACATCAATGTCCTGTTCAAACCGATCGATAAAATCTCCGCACTGCTTGAACTTTATCCAAAAGGGATGGCCGGCTTCAAGCGGTTCACGGAGCTAATGGATATGGAGCCGGATATTGAAAACCGCCCCGATGCAGTAGAAGTATCTACCTTAAAAGGACGTATCGAGTTTGACCGTGTCCACTTTGGATACGAACCGGAACGGCCGATCCTGAATGATTTGTCGTTCGCGATCGAGCCGGGGCAGACCGTGGCATTCGTCGGCCCATCCGGAGCTGGAAAAACGACAATCTGCTCGTTGATCCCGCGTTTCTACGATATCGAGGCAGGCTCGATCACAATCGATGGAATCGACATCAGGGATATGACAAAGGAGTCGCTCCGTTCACAGATCGGGATCGTGCAGCAGGACGTCTTCCTGTTCACCGGGACGCTCCGTGAGAATATCGCTTATGGAAGATTGGATGCGACCCAGGAAGAGATCGAGGAAGCATCGAGACGGGCTCACTTGACCGAGCTGATTGCGTCGCTTCCCGATGACTATGATACACAGATCGGAGAGCGCGGATTGAAGTTATTGGCGGTCAGAAGCAGCGGTTATCAATCGCGAGAATGTTTTTGAAGAATCCTCAGATCCTGATTCTTGATGAAGCGACATCAGCACTTGATACAGAGACTGAAGCCATCATCCAGGATGCGCTGAACGAACTCGCGAAAGACCGCACGACGCTGGTCATCGCCCACCGTCTGGCAACAATTCGGAAAGCGGACCGTATCCTTGTGGTAACCGAGAACGGGATTGCAGAAGATGGGACGCATGAAGAGTTATTGTCGATTGAGGATGGGATCTTTACGAAGCTTCATGCTCATCAGCATGCGACGATTTTATAAGACGCAAAAAAACCAAGCATACACCATGCTTGGTTTTTTCGTCCATATCTATCAATCCGGAGGCTGATCTAAGCCCCCGGCGGAACCCCGGAATCATCAAACCGCCGTTCCAGATTAACGAACTTATTGTATTCCTTCACGAAAGCAAGCGATACATTCCCTACCGGACCGTTACGCTGCTTAGCGATGATGATTTCAATGATGTTTTTATTTTCTGCGTCATGGTCGTAGTAATCTTCACGGTATAGGAAGGCTACGATATCGGCATCCTGCTCGATACTCCCTGATTCACGGATATCGGACATCATCGGACGCTTGTCCTGACGCTGCTCCACTCCACGGGAGAGCTGGGAAAGGGCGATGACAGGGACCTGAAGCTCACGGGCAAGTCCTTTCAATGAACGGGAGATTTCAGAAACCTCCTGCTGACGGTTCTCGCCTCCGCGTCCATTCCCCTGGATGAGCTGCAGGTAATCGATCAGGATCATGCCGAGTCCGTGCTCCTGCGCGAGACGGCGGCATTTCGAACGGATTTCCCCGACCTTGATCCCCGGTGTATCATCGATATAGATACCGGCATTCGAAAGGCTTCCCATTGCCATCGTCAGCTTTCTCCAATCTTCGTCCGTAAGTTCCCCTGTACGGAGGTTTTGCGCGTTGATGTTTCCTTCAGCACAGAGCATACGCATGACCAGCTGCTCCGCACCCATCTCAAGCGAGAAGATCGCGACATTTTCCTTCGCTTTGACCGCTACGTTCTGAGCGATGTTCAGGGCGAAGGCGGTTTTACCCATCGACGGACGGGCTCCGACGATGATCAAGTCATTTCTTTGGAATCCAGCCGTCATATGATCCAAGTCGGCGAACCCGGTTGGGATCCCGGTTACGTCTCCTTTTCGATTAGTGAGTGTTTCAATATTGTCGTACGTACGAACGAGTACGTCCTTGATATTATGGAAGGCACCGGCATTTTTCCGCTGCGCGACTTCCATGATGCTTTTTTCCGCTTCTCCGAGAAGCATGTCCACTTCATCTTCGCGTGCATAGCCGTCGGACGCTATATCAGTAGCCGTTCGGATGAGTCTTCTGAGTAAAGACTTTTCTTCTACGATTTTCGCGTAGTATTCGATATTGGCAGCAGTCGGGACAGACCCTGCAAGTTCACTTAAATAAGCGACCCCGCCGACATCCTCAAGTTCCTTGGCAGCTGCCAGTTCTTCTGTCACCGTGATCAGGTCGACCGCTTTACCGGCATCCCCGAGTTTCAGCATGACATTGAATATTTTCTGATGAGAGTGACGATAGAAATCTTCAGGGATCAGTCCTTCAGAAGCAGTGGTCAAGGCACTCGGTTCTAAGAAAATGGCCCCGAGCACGGCCTGTTCCGCTTCTATATTCTGAGGGGGGATCCGTTCTTGTAACATCTCATTCATCTATTTATTACCTCCATTTCGAAAAACAGGTGGAAGAGCTTCTCTATAATCAATTATTCAAGACTTTTTTCCTACCGAAAAAATGTGATCGGGAAAGAATCCAGATCACATTTTTTATCAAGCTATATTCATTTTATCATGTTTTTCGGTAAATGAAGTTACCAAATTTCGTATGTTCGGGAAATTATTCTTCCGTCACGTGAACTTTCAGTGTAGCCGTTACGTCTGTATGCAGCTTCACCGGTACATTTGTAAAACCTAAAGAGCGGATAGCGTCGTTCATTTCGATCTTGCGCTTGTCCACCTTGATGCCATGTTCTTTCTTTAACACATCACCAATCTGCTTGCTTGTGATGGAACCGAAAAGACGTCCGCCTTCACCGGATTTCGCTTTCATTTCCACCGTAAGTTCTTCCAGAGTTGCCTTTAATTGCTTTGCTTCTTCAAGCTCTTCCTGTGCAAGCTTCTCTTCTTTTTTCTTCTGGCCTTCAAGCTGACCGATATTGGCGTTCGTCGCTTCTACAGCGAGGCCCTTTTTCAGCAGAAAGTTATGCGCGTAACCGTCTGCGACATTTTTCACTTCGCCTTTTTTACCCTTACCTTTAACATCTTTTAAGAAAATTACCTTCATGTCTCTTTTCTCCCTTCGAAATAATCATTTAGTGCTTCTTTTAACTGTTGTTCCGCTTCCCCAACAGACATATCTTTTAATTGAGTGGCGGCATTCGTTAAATGGCCGCCGCCATGTAAGCTTTCCATGATGATTTGGACGTTCACATCCCCCAATGATCGGGCACTGATGCCGATCGTATCGGGTTCCCTTTTTGAAATGACAAAGGATGCGATGACTTCGTCCATGGTTAACAGCGTGTCTGCCGCCTGTGCAATCAGGACAGGGTCATAAATGACGTCTTCGTCCGCTTTCGCAATGGCGACACCTTTATGATAAAATTCCACCGATTCGATTAGACGGGCCCGTTTGATATAAGTATCGACGTCTTCTTTCAGGAACTTCTGAACGAGGACCGTGTCAGCCCCCTGAGCCCTTAAATAGGAAGCCGCATCGAACGTTCTGGAACCGGTGCGGAGCGTGAAGCTCTTTGTGTCGACGATAATGCCGGCAAGCAGGGCCGTGGCTTCGAGCATCGAGATCTTTTCATGCTTCGGCTGATATTCCAAGAGCTCTGTCACAAGTTCTGCCGTTGATGAAGCATATGGCTCCATATAGACCAGCAGCGGATTTTTGATGAAATCCTCGCCTCGTCTGTGATGATCGATGACGACGACTTTATCGATTTTATTCAACAGCTTTTCTTCAATGACAAGTGACGGCTTATGGGTATCCACGACCACAAGAAGGGTGTCTTCAGTCGCCATCTCAAGCGCTTCTTCTGGTGTGATGAAGCGGGAGTAAAGGTCTGAATTGTTCTTGATTTCTTTCATCATTCGTTTGACACCAGTGTCTATTTCGTTGAAATTCAGCACAACATATCCTTCGCGCTGGTTCATCTGGGCGACCTTGCGGATACCGATAGCCGCTCCGATCGCATCCATATCAGGATGCCTGTGCCCCATGATGATGACTTTGTCGCTTTCAATCATCGTCTCACGGAGTGCATGTGAAATCACGCGTGCACGCACCCGTGTGCGTTTTTCCATCGGATTCGTTTTACCGCCGTAGAATTTCACTTTACCGTTCGTCTGCTTGATGGCGACCTGATCACCGCCGCGGCCAAGAGCAAGGTCGAGGCTTGATTGAGCAAGCGTCCCCAGTTCAGGAAGGGACGGAACCCCCGTCCCCACACCGATGCTCAGGGTTAACGGGACATTCTGCTTCGAAGTCGTATCCCTCACATCATCCAAGATACCAAACTTCTCTTTTTCAAGCACTTGAAGGATTTTCTCATTAATGACCGCGATGAATCGTTCCGAGGAAATCCTTTTTAAGAAAACCCCATATTCTTTTGCCCATTTATTCAGGATCGACGTCACCAGGCTGTTCAGACTGCTTCGTGTCTGGTCATCCATCCCCTGGGTCAGTTCATCATAATTATCAAGGAAGATGATGGCGATATTCGTACGTTCCTCATGATATTGCTTTTCGATTTCCTTTTGTTCGGTTACATCAAAAAAGTACAGAAGCTTTTCTTTCAGCTTCAAAATGACATGGTACTTTCTTTCGTTCAATGTAATGATTTCAGAATCCACTTCCTGCTTGATGAGCGGGACAAGATTTTCTGCCACATCATAGAGAGATCTGCCTACGACGGTATCCTCATTAAAGCATGACGCCAGGAAAGGGTTCGTCCATTCTATGTAGTACTCATCGTTTATCAGCATGATCCCGATCGGCATTTCCATCAATGCCTCTTCGCCGACACGCTTTACCCGGTAAGATAAAGTGGAGATATACTCTTCTGTTTCTTCATGAGATCTTTTCTCGAAATAAAAAGCGAGAAAAAACGCGCTTCCAAAGACAATCAACCCGATTAACGAAATAATCCATTTGTAAAAAGCGACCGCTACTAACAAGAGAGCTGCTAATATAGCTAGACCGTACAAAGGGTACCGGATCATTCGCTTATTAAAATAAGATGGCATGATTTCAGCTCCTGGAACTTAAATTATATTATCTTTATCTATGACTTACGTTGCAGCCGTTCTCTCAGATTAAATCCTAAGTCAATTATACCTAAAATTCTCACGAGATAAAGGAGTGGAATCGAAATGATTGTAATTAATACCAAAATCCCCTTCGACCATCCCTTGAAATGGCCCAGGAAATAAAGGAATGACAGGCCTTGGACAGCCATCAGTGTCTGTAATACATAAAGCACATTCAATACTGCCGTATACAAATAGGAACCCTGCTCCGGCTGTGCGATCATCGATACAACTAAAATAATCAGATAGTACCACAAAATGCTTTTAGGAAGCATCCATTCCCTGAAGGGCTTGAAAACAGGTACCGTGACGCCCAGTCTTTTCAATAGCGGGAAATTCACCCAGATGAAGATGAGGGCTGTACTTGCTGCCATTCCCAAGAACATCGTGGGAGTCAGTGTCTGAAGTAAATTGATCGAGCTTTCAAGACTTTCGACCAGTTTCTGATCCGGCTCCTGACCAATTTGTTCAAATAACGAATAATATGTAGTTTTTGATTCCTCAAGGCTGTCTTCAACAATATTAATGTTGAAAATAGCAATCGTTAGTATAAAGCCCAGGACGATATTGATTAATAACGTAAAGGTCGCCGCCATTAATATCCTGAGTTTGTCCCGCTTTTCTTTGATGCACCAGCCCATCACGATGGCTGTAGTTCCAACTGCAAAGGCAAGCATGAGCGCTATAGGTCCCCCAACTAAAAAGCCAAGCACCAGCGTACCGGCGAATACAAATAAAGAGCGCATCAGTGCATGTTTGGAACTGAATATCATCAGAGGCAGCGGAAGGACAAAAAACGCCGCTATCCCTAAAATGGGTATATATACAGTCAATAGCAATAACCCGGTGAAGGAGACAAGCATGAGTACACCTTCCGTTAAAACACGATTATTTTTCAATATCTAACTCTCCCAACATTAATTTCAGGCGAAACAACCATAATAGAATAATCATATCAATTTTATCAATGAATTTCATCTTAACGGCTTGTCCATTTCGAACAGAAGGCGCAAAAAATGCCCCTGCATGCCATCCTTCTTTCCCTTAGTATATACTCGCTTCATGGAAGAGTATTCCTGAGGGTTCACAGAAGGACGATGCAGAAGGCACCTTCCCGATTTGATTATTTGATTTTAAATCTCTGAATCGAGTCCTGCAGTTCCTGGCTCAAGTCTGTCAGTACTTCCGCGGCTTCTGTGACCGAATGGATCGCCCTTAATTGTTCTTCGGAAGACGCATTCATCTCTTCACAGGAAGCGGCCGTTTGTTCCGCCGTCGCCGCCATCAACTGAATGACGTTGACCACTTCATCTTTATCCAGATTGATCTGTCCGACTTGTTTATACATCTGTTCGATTTCGTTCTGCATCGTTTTCATCAGGGCAGACGTTTGATCGAAGACTTCGTTTGTTTTTTGAATGACGACGTACTGAGTCTCGAATGTTTCTTTTGTCTTCGCCATTTCATCGACCGCCTGATTCGATCCCTGCTGAATTTCGTTAATTGTACTTTTCACTTGTTCTGTAGCCTGCACAGACTGATCGGCAAGCTTCCTGACCTCATCTGCTACTACCGCGAATCCTTTTCCATGTTCACCTGCCCTTGCCGCTTCAATGCTTGCATTCAGGGCAAGAAGATTGGTTTGGGACGAAATGTCCGTGATGGTCTCCATGACAGACTCGATCGTTTTCACCTTGGACTCAAGGCTCATGATGACCTTTTCCATGGAAGAAATATATTCATTTGAAGAGTGATAAGCACTGACGAGTTCCTCTACTTGAAGGAGTCCGGTCTGATTCATTTCGTCTGCCCGGCCGGCCATTTCAGCCATCGCTTTCGAGTTATCATACACTTCATTGATGCGGGTCCCGAGCAGTTCGGACTTTTGTTGAGCGTTTTCTGAATCTGCAGCCGACTGAGAGGCACCGTGTGCGATTTCATTTACGACCGTAGCCATTTCCTCACTGGAAGCATTGGTTTCTTCCGAGACAGCGCTAAGGCTTTCAGCTGACTGACGGACGTTCAAGACAGACTCCTGAACAATCTTGATCGTTTCTCTCATACTCTCGATCATCTTATTGAAGTCTGAGGCAAGCAGTCCCGTTTCATCCTTCGATTTTATCGATGACTGGATGGAAAGGTCTCCGGTAGCCACTTCCGTTACTGTTTTTTGAAGCTCTTTGATTGGCTTGGTCATTTTATCCGAGACAAAAACGACCATGATCAACATGACCACAAGGGTCACCGCCCCCGTCAAGAGCAGCAGTCGTTCAATTTCCTTTGATGACTGCAAAAGCGCATCCATCTCATAAGCCGATCCGACTTTCCAATTCGTTTTCGGAACCGTATTGTAGACAAGCACCTTCTTCTCGCCGTCTAATTCATAGTGGATGGTCCCCTGCTCATTCTCAGATTCCAACATTTCTTTGATAAACGGTCGATCGGAAAGGTTTTCCCCTCGTAAAGTCGGGTGAACGATCGCTGTGCCGTCAAGGCCAAAAAGAAATGGATAGCCTTCATAACCAAGCTCCATATCCGACACACTGTCTGTCAATTTTGTCAGATTGACATCGACCCCGATCACCCCGATGATTTTATTATCGGAAACGACCGCTCTTGAAGCCGTAATTATATACTCTTCCGTAGCTGTATCGATATACGGTTCACTCCAAACAGCACCCGATTTCGCTTCCACGGCTTCCTGATACCATTCACGGCTTGTCGGATCGAAATCATCGGGCAGATCGACAGCTGGTACGATCTTAAGCTCTTTGTTCGGTGACGCGATGTAAATGGACGTAGCCTCTTGGTATAAACCTAAATAATTCTTGAAATCTGACTGAATATCCGCATATAACTCCGTATCCCGGGCTGCATCTGTTTCCGGGTCGAGCTGTGCTTTGGAATAGTTCTTCAAAACATTCGAAACTGAGTATTGATTCAAGCTTTTCTCATACTGTTCGAGAAAAAGCTGCACCGAACTATTCAGCTCCTTCACCACCCCCTGTGTCTGACCGATGACCTGATCCTCGGTCTTCATCCTCGTCTGCCAGCTCGTGATGGCAATGATTGCGATGAGTGAAGCGACAAATAAGATGGAGAAGACCATGATCAGCTTCGCTCTTATGGATGATAGCTTCAAAGATCCTTTTTTATCTTTACTTTTAGGATGTTTCTTTTTTAGTTTCTCTCTTTTCACTTCTTTTCCCCCTTGTGCCATGGCTGGCGTAAACCTTTTCTCCTCTAATTTATCGACACGTTTCGTCATAGTTTAATAGGAATGGGGGATTTCGATTGTTTTGAGGTCGGGGAGAAGTAACACCAAATCCATCAGAACAACAAAAAAGCAGCAGAGACAAAGTCCCTGCTGCTTTCACCGTTCAATTATTCACCGCTAACGTATGGAAGCAATGCCATTGTACGAGCGCGCTTGATCGCACGAGTCAACTTACGTTGGTACTTAGCGTTTGTTCCAGTTACACGACGTGGAAGAATTTTTCCACGCTCAGAGATGAATTTCTTAAGAAGATCCACATCTTTGTAATCGATATGTGTAATTCCGTTTGCTGTGAAGTAGCATACCTTACGGCGTCTACGTCCACCTCTACGTCCTCCTGCCATGTGATTCGCCTCCTATCATTTTAGATTATTCGTATCGTTCGTTTAGAATGGCAGATCATCATCAGAAATGTCGATCGGCTGACCGTCATTTGCAAATGGATCCTCATCTACACGTGTATAGTTATTATTGTTGTTGTTGCGCTGTTGATTCTGATTCTGACTATAAGGATTTCCTTGGTCACGCTGACCTCCACCCGAATAGCCCGGACTTCCTCCACGATCGCCTTGATTCGCACTGCGCGGTTCCAAGAACTGAACGCTTTCTGCTACAACTTCCGTCATAAACACACGACGTCCATCTTGTCCTTCGAAATTACGTGTTTGAATGCGACCGTCAACGCCAGCTAAGCTGCCTTTTTTAAGAAAGTTTGCTACATTCTCTGCAGGGCGACGCCATACAACGCAATTAATAAAATCTGCTTCCCGTTCTCCTGATTGATTCGTAAAACTACGATTCACTGCAAGAGTAAACGAAGCAACAGCTACTCCATTCGGAGTATATTTTAATTCAGGGTCTTTGGTTAAACGCCCTACTAATACAACTCGGTTCATCATCAGAATCAACCCCTTCCTTCTAGTATCCTGTTTCACGTGAAACATTCATAGAAGTGTATCTTAAAACGTTCGGATTATTCTTCTTCTTTAACAACGATATGACGGATAATGTCGTCACTGATCTTAGCCAAACGATCGAATTCGTTTACAGCTTCAGTGTTAGCGTTCATCTTCACTAGTTGGTAGAAACCATCACGGAAATCGTTGATTTCATACGCTAAACGACGTTTACCCCAATCTTTTGACTCGATGATTTCCGCACCGTTCGTTGATAAAACGTTATCGAAACGCTCAACTACTGATTTCTTTGACTCATCGTCAATGTTTGGGCGGACAATGTACATAACTTCGTACTTTCTCATCTGAATGTCACCTCCTCGTGGTCTATGCGGTCCTTTCGTTTTGAAAGGACAAGGAGCAATGCGTTCATTACTCACGAAATAGAATTATATCACAGCTTTTCTAGTATTGCAATATATCGTAGGATATCTGATAGATTTTATATTCATCCAATTTTAATCACCGCTTTTGATTTCCGTGGCAGACTTCGCTTTCCGCGGGCGAGCGGTGAGCCTCCTCGGCTTCGCCTGCGGGGTCTCACCTGTCTCGCTTTCCCGCAGGAGTCTTCGTCTGCCACTCCAATCAAAAGCTAGAAACGGTATATACTCACAAAAATGCATCTGCATAAATACTGCAATAAAATCAAAAAACACAAAAAAAGAAAAAAGACCGGAGTGGCCCCGGCCTTTCAGTATAACTCTTATACGTTAAAACGGAAGTGGATGACGTCTCCGTCTTTTACGAGATATTCTTTACCTTCAAGTCGTACTTTACCGGCTTCCTTGGCTGCTCCCATTGTTCCTGCTTCCACCAGGTCATCATAGGATACGGTTTCCGCCCGGATGAAGCCTCTTTCGAAGTCGGAGTGGATGACTCCGGCACATTGAGGAGCTTTCATGCCTTCGCGGAACGTCCAAGCACGGACTTCCTGTACACCTGCCGTGAAGTAAGTGGCAAGTCCAAGAAGTGAGTATGTTGCACGAATCAGCTGATCAAGGCCTGATTCTTCAATTCCAAGCTCCTGAAGGAACATCGCTTTCTCCTCATCATCAAGTTCAGCAATTTCAGATTCGATTTTCGCACAAACGACGATTACTTCAGCGTTGTCTTCTTTCGCAAATTCACGGACCTTTTGAACATATTCGTTGTCTGATGGATCAGAGATTTCATCTTCACTTACGTTCGCTACATATAGTACTGGCTTTGAAGTAAGAAGGTGAAGCTGCTTCACGAGTTTCATCTGCTCTTCGGAAAATTCAACCGTACGGGCAGGCTGCTCCGCTTCAAGTACTTCTTTCAGTTTCACAAGGATATCATGCTCGAATACCGCTTCTTTATCTTTTTGTTTCGCCATCTTTTGAACGCGGGCAAGACGCTTATCAACCGTTTCAAGGTCTGCAAGGATCAATTCAAGGTTGATGACCTCAATATCAGCAATCGGATCCACTTTTCCGGATACGTGTGTGATGTTGTCGTCTGCAAAGCAGCGGACTACCTGACAGATCGCATCGACTTGGCGGATGTGGGATAAGAATTTGTTTCCCAGCCCTTCACCTTTACTTGCGCCTTTAACGATTCCGGCAATATCGGTAAATTCGAATGCAGTAGGGACGGTCTTCTTCGGATCCACCAGCTCAGTCAATTTATCCAAGCGGTGATCTGGCACCTCTACGATTCCTACGTTCGGATCGATTGTACAGAAAGGATAGTTAGCAGATTCTGCTCCTGCTTTCGTGATTGCATTAAAAAGTGTTGATTTACCAACGTTCGGCAGCCCAACAATACCAGCTGTTAAAGCCATTTCGGTCACTCCTCTTTATTGTTCTTATCTATGAAAAATCGTGTTTTGATGTTAATTCTTCTAAATGGTCGAACCCTTCACAATTATAGAGTTAATGGAGGGAAAAGACAAGTAGTGGTTATTGATACGGTCTCTGATACCGAACATAAAAAAACACCCTGCCGCAGAAAAACGAGAGGGTGTCCATTATTTTATTGAGTATGCCATCCCCTTGCAGCAGGAGGATTAAGCTTTCCCAGACAGGGGTATGAAAAAAGTAATTATTCTTGGGAACTTGCCAGTACTTTTTTCATTTTTTTTGTGAAATCCTTACGTGGAATCATCACACTGTGGCCGCAGCCTTCGCATTTGATACGGATATCCATACCAAGACGGATCACTTTCCAGCGATTGACTCCACAAGGGTGAGGTTTTTTCATCTCTACTACATCATTTAATTGGAATGTCTTTTGCTCCATCAGCCTTCCTCCTGTCCAAGTCTTTTTTTATCATGATATGGCTGTGCGTGGATATCCTCATTTCTCGAATACATGACCATGCGAGGGAATGGAATTTCGATACCATGCTTATCAAGAACAAGTTTCACATCTTTTCGGATCATCCTGGCAATATACCAGTGTCTCATAGGTACAGTTTCCGCGACGATCCGGATGACCACATCCGAAGCTCCAAGCGTCTGGACGCCCAGCAGCTCTGGCGGATTCACCAGGTCTTCATATTTTTGCGGAAGAGTGATAAGCAGGTCCTGAATGACTTTTTCTGCCTCATCTATGTTCTCCTCATAGGCAATGCTGACATCCACGACAGCGATACTGTTATGAATGGAGAAGTTCGTGACCTCTGTGATGTTACCATTCGGGAAAATATGCAGTTCACCCGTCCAGCTTTTTATTTTCGTCGTACGGAGGCCGATTTCTTCAACAGTTCCTTCTGCAGACCCAATTCTGACATAGTCACCGACGGAAAACTGATCTTCAAAGATGATGAAGAAACCTGTAATGATGTCACGTACAAGGTTCTGGGCTCCAAAACCGATGGCAAGACCGACGATTCCGGCACCTGCGATCAACCCTTTTATATCGATGCCGAGCGTCGAGAGGATGGTCATCAGACTGATGAAGTACACCACATATGTCAATACATTCTCAAGCAGCTTTAACAAAGTGGCTTCGCGCCGCTCCGTGAATTTGAGGGGAGCCTTCGAACGCACCCTGAATATATTACGGATGGCTGTCCTGCCCAGTTTCAACGCAATATATGTAATCAGCATGATCGCTGCGATCTTAAGTGTGTTCGTTCCTAATGTTACCCATAGGTCATTGTCGATAATTTTATCCACCGTGTCATCAACTGTTTTTTTAACATCTTCAGGAGTTGTGTTTGCCATATTGAAGTATCACCTGCTTTTTTCAGTAATAAGTTACGTATTATTCTATCAAGTTTCCCGAACCTTGGGTAGTTCTAACCTATACTTACAAATTAAAACGAAATTTTTTATTTTATGAAAAATCATCCTTCTTTATGTATGAAAAAACAATATCGGCCGTATAATGATAAAAACTCTTTCCCGGAAACCTACCAATCAAAGGAGTGGAAGTCATGAATCTTAAAAAAGGACTATTCGAACGGAAATCTGAGCCTTTCAGGGTCTTTCATCAGGATGAGCACGCTGCAAGGGATCTTTCCGTTCAACTGGCATCCATACTTCCCACTCTATATAGGACACGTCCGATTGTATTTGTTTGTATAGGCACCGATCGATCCACTGGTGATTCGTTGGGTCCATTGATAGGATCCCTGCTGGAAGAGCAGGCCATAGGCATATTTCATGTGTACGGGACCCTGGATGATCCGATTCATGCGGTGAACCTTGAGGAGAAGATACAGGAGATCAAAGGGAAGCACCTCAATCCATTTATCATTGGGATTGATGCCTGTCTTGGCAGATTGAAAAGTGTGGGGGCCATCCAGCTGTGTGATGGACCGTTAAAACCGGGTGCAGGTGTTAATAAAGAACTGCCCGAGGTAGGGAACATACACCTCACTGGGATTGTGAACGTCAGTGGCTTCATGGAGTTCTTTGTCCTTCAAAATACCCGATTAAACCTTGTGATGAAGATGGCGAAAACGATGGTGGAAGCCATTGTGCTGGCTGAAGAAATCATCGAACGCAGGAATGCAATAAGCATTGAAAAGTGGAGAGAAGAATTACATTGATATAAAAAAGGGAGGCGCTATTGCCTCCCTTTTTGTCAGCTTACATATATAAATGATAAGCGTGGATCACGCCGACAACAAGCGCTACCACTAAAATACCCGGCAATAAGTTGGCTACCCGTATCTTGGTGATTCCTATCAGGTTCAGCCCGATGGCAAAAATCATGATACCGCCGGTCGCCGTCATCTCCACAATATAAGCATCCATAAGCTCCTGCGGGACCCATTGATGAATCTGAGTGGCAAATAGTGCGATCAGCCCTTGATAAAGGACAACCGGGACAGCAGAAAACATGACCCCGATTCCCAACGTAGTCGTCAAGATCAAGGAAGTGAAACCATCGATGATCGACTTTGTATAGAGAACATCATGATCTCCCCTTATACCACTGTCAAGAGCCCCGATGACAGCCATTGCACCAATGACAAAGATCAAAGTGGCAGTAACAAATCCTTGTGAAATGGATGTTTCTTTCTTGCTTCCCAGCTTCTTTTCCAACCATGCACCGACTGCGTTCAGCTTGTCCTCTAAATTCATCCATTCCCCCCAGGCCGCCCCGAGAGCCAGACTGATGATGACAACGAGGAAATTCTCGCTTTTCAGTCCCATTTGCAAGCCAAGGACAACTACCGCTAATCCAATGGCTTTCATCACGGTACCCTTCATATTTTCGGGGATGCGGTGAAGGAAGACCCCAAGCAGCGTCCCGATAATAATACATACTCCATTTACAAGCGTCCCTAATAATACCATACACGTTCCCCTTATCCAGACTAGAATCTTTTTGCTATTTTCTTAAAAGGGAAGAGGACTGACCCTTTGTATAAAAAGGGGCAGTCCTTTCTCTGATTCAACCTTTAAATTCAGCCGCGTTCTTTATTTATCCTGAAGCAGCTCCAATATCCGGTCCAAGTCTTCCTTGGAGAAAAATTCAAGTTCAATTTTCCCTTTTTTCTTGGATTGTTTGATTGTCACCGTTGTTCCAAATCGCTCACGCAGCATGGATTCCTGTTCTTTAATGAATACATCTTTCTTCTTCTCAGGCTTCTTTGTTTCACGTGAAACACTTCCGTTCATTTCACCGACGATTTTTTCAAGCTGGCGAACGTTCAATGATTCTTTCAGGATACGATTCACGAGGGTCGAAAGATTCTTTTTGTTTTTCAATCCCAGCAAGGCACGGCCGTGACCCATCGTTAATTTCCCTTCAGAAATCAATTCTTGGATCGGTGCCGGCAATGAAAGCAGCCGAATATGGTTTGCGATATGAGGACGGCTTTTCCCTAAGCGTTTTGCCACTTCCTCCTGGGTGATTTTCAGCTTATCCATTAACATCTGATACGCTGCCCCTTCTTCAATCGGAGTCAAATCCTCCCGCTGAAGGTTTTCCAGTACGGCAAGTTCCATCATCTGCTGGTCATTCAATTCACGGACCACCACAGGGACAACGTCTAACTTGGCAGCGGTCGCTGCACGGTAACGCCGTTCTCCAACCACGATTTCGTACCCTTTAATCGACTTTCTGACAATGATCGGCTGCAGAATCCCGTGCTCCAAAATCGATTCCTTTAACTCTTCGATTGCACCAGGGTCAAAAATTTTACGCGGCTGATAAGGATTCGGCCGTATGTCTTTCAGCTTTACTTCTTGAACACTTTCTTCATTTTGAGGAGATTGTACGTTTTGAAAAAGGGCATTAATACCCTTCCCTAAACCTTTAGCCATTCGCCACCACTTCCTTTGCCAGTTCTAAATAAACTTCCGCTCCCCTGGACTTAGCATCATAAATAATGATGGGTTCACCGTGACTGGGTGCTTCACTCAAGCGAACATTACGCGGGATAATTGTGCGGTACACTTTATCTTGAAAGTACTTCTTGACCTCTTCGATGACTTGAATTCCAAGGTTAGTACGGGCATCCAGCATGGTTAACAGCACACCGTCTATCATCAATTCATGATTCAGGTGTTTTTGAACTAAGCGCACCGTGCTCAAAAGCTGGCTCAATCCTTCGAGTGCATAATATTCACATTGCACCGGGATCACGACTGCATCCGAAGCTGTCAGTGCATTAATCGTCAAGAGCCCTAAAGATGGCGGGCAATCAATAATAATATAGTCATATTCATCTTTGACTTTTTCCAATGCTTTCTTCAATCGAACTTCACGAGATATGGTGGGAACTAATTCAATTTCCGCCCCTGCTAATGATATGGTTGCAGGCACAATTGTAAGGTTCTCGACTTTGGATTGTTTGATGGTTTCTTTTACATCGACATCATCAACGAGAACATCATAAATGCATTGATGTACATCACCTTTTTCCACTCCAACACCACTCGTGGCATTTCCTTGGGGGTCGATATCTACGAGCAGAACTTTTTGCCCTATGTATGCTAAGCACGCACCCAAATTAACGGAAGTGGTCGTTTTGCCCACACCGCCTTTTTGGTTGGTCACCGCTATTATTCTTCCCAAGGTTGTCACCTACCTTTTAACGGCCAAGCTTGGTCGTTTTTCTTCATCGTATTCTTCTATTCTATCAAAATTCGAGGGAAAATGTCTGATTCTTTTTTGAAAATAATGAAAGCTTCTCTTTCAATAATTGGAAAAAATAAATTCTACATAAAAGAAAAGTAGAATCCCGGTGAAAAATGTCATATTTCCGTGGAAATTATTATTTGAAATTGAAAATATCCAGGCTGGTCATCAATTAATGAATGAAGGGTTTATGCTAGACCGTTTCTTTCTGCTGCAGGCACTTGCTTTCCGCGGGGAGGAAGTCGAGCCTCCTCGGCATTCTGCCTGCGGGGTCTCGACCTTTCCTCTATCTCCCGTCGGAGTCAAGTGCCTTCCGCTTCAATCCACTCTGTCTTCTTATGTTGAGTTGTAATTAACAGAACAAACCTATAATGAAATTCCTAAAAAAAAGCAAACAAAAAAGCAAGAAACACCCAATATCTGTTTCTCGCTTTTTATGAATCTATTTTTTCTTGGGAATGCGAATGGTAAATTGATAGAATTCGTCGTGCTCTTCTTCCTCGGCGTTGAGGTTGATCCCGCTGTCGGAGACCATGGAAAGAGATTGACGGATTGTATTGACGGCTATGCGCATGTCCTTCGAGAATGCTTTACGCTTCGGCTTTGGTTTTTGGGCAGAGCCTTCCAGCATTTTTACCACTCTGTCCTCTGTCTGCTTGACATTCAAGCTTTTTTCGACGATTTCACCAAGAAGCTCGATCTGTTTCTCGGGTTTTTTCAATGGAATCAGTGCACGTGCATGTCGTTCCGTAATTTTCTTATCTAATAAAGCATGATGAATTTCTTCTGGAAGCTTTAGGAGACGAAGCTTATTTGCCACTGTGGACTGTCCTTTTCCTAAACGCTGAGCAAGTGCTTCCTGGGTCAGATTATGCAATTCCAGCAATTTTCCGTAGGCAATCGCTTCTTCAATCGGAGAAAGCTCTTCCCTTTGCAGGTTTTCGATTAAAGCGACTGAAGCCGTTTCGGTATCGCTCAGGTTTTTGACGATGGCAGGAACGGTTTCCCAGCCAAGTTTTTGAACGGCTCTGTAACGGCGTTCCCCTGCAATAATTTCAAACTGATCATCAGCCGACTGTCTGACAACGATCGGCTGTATGATTCCATGCGTGTGTATCGTTCTGGATAGCTCTTCTATTTTTTCATCATTAAAAACGGTTCTTGGTTGAAAGCGATTTGGAACGATTTGAGCCACTGGTATTTTCTTTACCTCATCTCGATCTTCCACTACACTTGATTCTTCAGATTCAACATCTTGCTCTTTTTCACCCAGACCAAAAAAACGAGAGAAAGGATGCTTCATCTTCCTACACCACCTTTAAGAAACTCCCTATATTATAATTCTCTAAAATATGACAAGTTCCTGCCTCATCTAGACATATTCACACAAATCACTACAGTAAAAGCATACCATTTTTCCTATAGAAGAAGAACCTTTCTGGTTCAAGTCCTATTCCAACGGTAATTTATTTGGTGTACCCGGCTTTCTTGGATACTTATTAGGTGTTTCTTTTACTTTGTTTATTTTCACGATATTACGTTCACTTTCTTCTTCGGGAAGGACAAATGAAAATACTTTTTCTGTCTGTCCTCCAAGTGTCGCAATCGCTTTTTTCCCTGTGTTTAATTCTTCGCTGGCATTTGAAGCCTTCATCGCTACGAACAATCCGCCTTTTTTCACGAGTGGCAGGCAAAGTTCGCTTAACACGGACATTCTGGCCACCGCCCTCGCTGTCACGATATCGTAGGATTCACGGTGTTCATTCTTTTTCCCGAAGGTCTCTGCCCGGTCATGGTAAAAATGAGTATTCTCCAGTCCCAGCTCTTTAGACAGATGATTCAGGAATGAAATACGTTTATTCAATGAATCGACAATGGTTATATGTAGGTGAGGGAAACAGATTTTAAGAGGGATACTTGGAAACCCTGCACCTGCTCCCACATCACATATCGTTTTCACATCGGTAAAATCAATAAAAAATGCTGCACTGATTGAATCATAGAAGTGCTTTAAATATACTTCTTCCTTGTCCGTGATGGCGGTCAGATTCATCTTTTCATTCCACTCGACAAGAATTTCAAAATAACGTTCGAATTGATCTAATTGCCCGGGAGAAAGAGAAATCCCCTTCTCCTCGAGCATGGATTGGAATTGGTCTACATTCATGCTATTACCCTTCCTTTGCCTATTGATCGCCTGAAACTTTCGCAATTTTCCCTTGTTCGATATACACAAGCAAGATTGAGATGTCAGCAGGATTGACCCCTGAGATTCTAGAAGCCTGAGCAAGTGACAGCGGGCGCACTTCAATCAGTTTTTGTCTGGCCTCTGAAGCCAAGCCGCTGATCGCTTCGTAATCAATGTTTTCAGGGATTTTTTTGTTTTCCATCTTTTTCAGCTTATCGACTTGTTGAAGGGATTTTTCGATATATCCTTCGTACTTCACTTGGATCTCTACCTGTTCTTCAACATCCGGAGAAAGCTCAGCCTCACTTGGTACAAGGCGTTTGATATGGCTGTAATTCATTTCAGGACGCTTCAATAGATCGGCTGCAAGAATGCCATCCTTCAGTTCACTGCCTCCAGCTTCACGGATGACGGCCTGAGTTTCTTCCACAGGTTTGATGCGGATGCCTTCGAGACGCTCCTTCTCAGCTTGGATCGCTTCTTTCTTTTCAGTGAAACGCTGGTATCTTTCGTCGGAAATCAACCCGATGTTTTTCCCGATATCCGTCAGGCGCAGATCTGCGTTGTCATGTCGTAATAATAATCGGTATTCAGCACGGGAAGTTAATAAGCGATAAGGCTCATTTGTTCCTTTTGTTATTAGATCGTCGATCAATACGCCGATATAAGCATCGGAACGGCTGAGGATGACTTCTTCTTTATCCAGGGCACGGCAGGCAGCATTGATACCGGCCATCAGTCCCTGTCCGGCAGCTTCTTCATAACCGGAAGTCCCGTTGATCTGTCCTGCAGTGTAAAGATTTTTGATTTTTTTCGTCTCAAGTGTCGGCCATAGTTGGGTCGGCACGATTGAATCGTACTCGATCGCGTATCCGGCACGCATCATCTGTACCTTTTCAAGACCAGGGATCGTAGAAAGGATTTTTTGCTGCACGTCTTCAGGAAGGCTCGTCGATAATCCTTGCACGTATACTTCCTGCGTGTTTCTTCCTTCAGGCTCCAGGAAGATCTGGTGACGCGGCTTGTCATGGAAACGAACCACTTTATCTTCGATGCTTGGGCAGTAACGAGGGCCCGTCCCTTTGATCATACCTGAATACATCGGAGAACGATGTAGATTCTCGTCGATTAATTTATGTGTTTCTTCATTTGTGTACGTCAGCCAGCAAGGCAGCTGATCCGTGATATATTTTGTTGTCTCATAACTGAACGCACGCGGTACATCATCACCCGGCTGAATTTCCGTTTTGGAATAATCGATTGATGAGCTGTTGACACGCGGAGGCGTTCCCGTTTTGAAACGGACCGTATCAAACCCAAGCTCCCTGAGATGATCCGCCAAGCGGATGGAAGGCTGCTGGTTGTTCGGACCGCTGGAGTATTTCAAGTCTCCCAGAATAATCTCCCCGCGCAGGAATGTACCTGTCGTAATGACGACCGTTTTTGCACGATAAGCGGCACCGGTCATGGTCACGACACCTTTACATTCACCGTCTTCGACGATCAACTCTTCGACCATTCCTTGAAGGAGGGTCATATTTGGTTCATTTTCAAGCGTGCGCTTCATTTCATGCTGATAAAGGAATTTGTCTGCCTGCGCTCTAAGGGCACGGACAGCCGGACCTTTCCCTGTATTCAGCATCCGCATCTGAATATGCGTTTTATCGATATTACGCCCCATCTCACCACCGAGGGCATCAATTTCACGTACTACAATCCCTTTTGCCGGACCGCCGACAGATGGATTACACGGCATAAAGGCAACCATATCAAGATTGATGGTCACCATTAACGTTTTCGCTCCCATCCGGGCAGAAGCCAGTCCCGCTTCAACGCCGGCATGTCCAGCACCAATGACAATGACATCATATTGTCCTGCGTCATATTGCATGGTTTATTTTTTCCTCCTTATGGATGAGTCGTCCACCCATCCAACTAATATAATGTTTATTTTCCTAAGCAGAATTGAGAAAACAGCTGGTCAATCAGGCTTTCATGGACGCTGTCGCCGATGATTTCACCTAACAGCTCCCATGTTCTCGTTAAATCGATTTGCGCGATATCGATCGGCGTTCCCATTTCTACACTGTTGATTGCTTCGTTGATTGCTTGCGATGCTTGATTCAATAGTGCGATGTGACGGCTGTTCGACACATATGTGATATCCCCTGATTCAATGGATCCGGCGAAGAACAGGGACGATATGGCTTCTTCCAGCTCATCGATCCCTTCTTCTTCAAGTAAGGCCGTGGTCACAAGAGGATGTTCTTTTGCCAGTTCCCTGACTCGACCCAAGTCGATCTTTTGCGGAAGATCCGTCTTATTCACAATGACGATGACGTCCATCCCTTTTACCGCTTCAAAAAGCTGTTCATCCTCGTGGGTCAGCTCGTCGGCATAGTTGAGTACCAACAGAATCAGATCCGCTTCTTTCAGAACCTGCCTTGAGCGTTCGACACCGATGCGCTCGACAATGTCTTCTGTTTCGCGGATTCCTGCAGTATCGACAAGACGGAGCGGCACCCCGCGTACATTCACATACTCTTCGATGACATCGCGGGTCGTACCCGGGATATCTGTCACGATTGCTTTATTTTCATGCACAAGGCTGTTCAATAAAGAAGATTTCCCTACGTTCGGACGTCCGATGATGACAGTGGATAGCCCCTCGCGAAGGATCTTCCCCTGTTCGGATGTCCGGATCAGTTTATCAATTTCGTCTCGTACGTGTTTTGATTTCTCCAATAGGACATGATGGGTCATTTCTTCCACATCGTCGTATTCCGGATAGTCAATGTTCACCTCGACATGGGCGAGGGTCTCAAGGATTTCCTGACGAAGTTTCCGGATCAGATTGGAAAGGCGTCCCTCCATCTGATTCAAAGCCACGTTCATTGCCCGGTCCGTTTTCGCACGGATCAGATCCATGACGGCTTCTGCCTGCGATAAATCGATGCGGCCATTCAAGAAGGCCCGCTTTGTAAATTCACCAGGCTCCGCTAACCTCGCCCCATGCTTCAAGACAAGCTGAAGAACTTTATTGACGGAAACCAGTCCGCCATGACAATTGATTTCAATAATATCTTCACGGGTAAAGGTTTTTGGTCCTCTCATGACAGAGACCATAACCTCTTCCACTACCTGTTCGGTATCCGGATCGATGATATGTCCGTAATGAATGGTATGAGAGGCAAACTCCTTCATGGAAGTACCCTTCATTCCCCTAAACACTTTCGCTCCGATGTCAAAGGCTTCATCCCCGCTCAAACGAACGATGGCAATGGCTCCTTCACCCATCGGGGTAGAGATGGCTGCAATTGTATCCAGTTCCATTCTTATCACCTCTCTTTTTTATCGGTTTTGATCTATATGAACGAATGAAATTCAGAGAGCAAAGTTTCCCCAAATTATTAGAATATCACAAACCTATTTAATACAAAAGAAACTAATTTCCTTTGTTGTCACGTTATCCACAGACTATTTTCTCTTATCTCTATTATTTTAACTTATCCACATGTGAATAACAATAAACCGGGTCAAAAAGGAATATCCACAAGGTGGCAGTGTTGGAAGTTCGATGCGTATGGTGGATTTGTCATAGTGGGTTTTACAGTAGAGGGATCAAAAGCGGAACGAGGTTTCATTTTCAAAATCAACATGATAGACAATGTTGAAACATGAAGCAAACAAAAAGACGACCCCTCAAAAAGGATCGTCTCTATCAACCTTATTTAGGTGCAATGACAATATACCGATTCGGTTCCCGGCCTTCAGAATACGTGTCCACTTTTTTAGCATTCACTAGCGCAGTATGGATCACTTTTCTTTCATAAGAAGGCATCGGTTCCAGCGAAACAGGGCGATTGGTGCGCAGCGCTTTATCTGCAAGCCTCTCTGCCAGATTGGTAAGAGTCTGGCGGCGGCGCTCACGATAGTTTTCTGCATCCAAAAGAATGGTTAAAAATTGATCGGACACCTTATTTGCCGCCAATTGCGTCAAATGCTGAAGTGCATTTAAGGTTTGTCCTCTTTTACCAATTAAAAGGGCCATTTTTTCACCTGATAAACGAAATTCAATATCTCTGCCATTCTGATGCACATCAATGGAAGCTTCCACTCCCATTGCGCGTGCTACGGATAACAAGAAATCTTTCGCTTCATCAACCGGGTTGATTGCTTTTTTCACCTGTACGGCTGCAGGTCTTCCGCCGAACAGTCCGAACAGGCTTTTTTTACCTTGGTCTATAACTTCGATTTCTGCTTCTTCTTTGGTGATGTTCAGTTGAGACAAGGCTGATTCAATGGCTTCTTCCACCGTTTGACCAGTCGCTTTCACTTCTCTCACTTTTTCTTTCCTCCCGAACCACCAGCTTTTGCAGCTTGTACTTCCCTGATATCAGGACCTTTGATGAAATATGTCTGAACGATCATGAAGATATTACCGATTACCCAGTATAGTGAAAGGGCTGACGGGAAGTTGATGGCAAAGATCACGATCATCACCGGCATGATATAAAGCATCATGGCCATTTGAGGATTTTGATCCGCCGTACCTGCCATCATCAGCTTTTGCTGGATGAATGTTGTAATACCGGCAACGACCGCCAGAATAATATCTCTTTCTCCAAGGTCGAACCACAAGAAATTATGTTCTGCAATTTCTCTTGTACGGACAATCGCGTGATAAAATCCGATCAAAATAGGCATTTGAACAATCAGTGGGAAACATCCTGCCAGAGGGTTGACTCCATGTGACTGGAATAACGCCATTGTTTCCTGTTGCAGCTTTTGTTGAGTCTGAGCATCTTTTGAACTGTATTTTTCACGAAGCTTTTTCATTTCAGGCTGCAATGCCTGCATCGCTTTGGAATTTTTCGTTTGTTTGATCATTAAAGGTAAGATTGCTAAACGGATGATCAGCGTTACAATGATGATCGCCATACCATAGGAGCCGCTGAACCAATCTGCAACCATTGTAATTAATTGTGATAATGGCCACACAATATATTCATTCCAAAAACCTGAACTTTCAGGTGTGATGGGCTGGTTATATTCCGTACAGCCTGATAAAACAGTCATTAGCCCAATAATTGCCATCAGGGCTATAATTCTCTTTTTCACCCTTATTTTCCTCCCAACTAATATGTTTCTGCAAGGCTCTTTTCATATAAGGTTGTTTTACCATACATTCATTCAGATCCCTTTACCAACATACGCAAAGAACAATCTATCAGAAAACAGCCGTTTACTAATAGGCAAGGACACGTTTCCCCACCCTTTTTTCAAAAAGTACAATCCCTCGTATTGTAACATCTTTTTAAAGGATTGTGATGTTGAAACTTGTCTAAATACTAAATACTTTTTTACTTTTTTCTATCATTTTTACCATCAGAAGGCTTTTTCAATACTTTCCCTCTTTTTAATACATGGGTAATACTGCTTTTTACTTCATGAAAATTCATGTCGGCCGCCGGTTTTCTGGCGATGATCAAATAATCGTGGTTATCTTGAACGTCTTCACGCAATTCTAAAAAAGCCTGCCTTACGTAGCGTTTGATTTTATTCCGGCACACCGCATTCCCGATTTTCTTGCTGACGGAGATCCCGATCCGGAAAGGCTGTGCTTCTTCCTGTTTTAAGGAATACAGAACAAATTGCCTGTTTGCAAATGATGTCCCTTTTTTAAATATCTCTTGAAATTCTTTGTTTTTCTTTACTCTTTGTTCTTTCCGCATAAGCCACACCTATTTTTTGTTTTTCCATAAGTCTTTCATATAATAGAAGATCTTAATCACTTTTGTCCGATTACTAGAAAAAAAGACCACTGAGTCAGTTCAGTGGTCTAAGCAGATAATACTTTTCTTCCTTTAGCACGGCGACGAGCTAATACTCTACGTCCGTTTTTAGAGCTCATACGCGCACGGAAACCGTGTACTTTACTTCTCTTACGATTATTTGGTTGAAACGTTCTTTTCATCTATTGACACCTCCCTGAAGGGTTCATCTTCATAAGTTAAAGACATTCTACACTATTATAAAGACGTCAACCACAAAAAGTCAACACTCAGATTATTTTATTTTTGGGTATCTAAAATTTACTAGTGACTTGGTTTGTCTTTTGCTTTTAACTGCTCCGATTGCCGCTTATGATTTCCGTGCAAGACTTCGCTTTCCGCGGGTGACCCGTGAGCCTCCTCGGCTTCGCCTGCGGGGTCTCACATTGGCCACTTCTCCCGCAGGAGTCTTCGTCTTGCACTCCAATCAACGCTGGATCCGTTAAAGAAAAGAAGGAAGTTTTCTTACAGGTGAAAATGTCCAAGCAGAATGAGTTTTGATTAACAAATCCACTTCTACTAATTACTGCTGCTTACAATAGTAAAAATACAGAGTGTATTGGAGCTGGAGGCATTTGACTCCTGCGGGAAGAGAGAAAAGGTCGAGACCCCGGAGGCGAAACGCCGAGGAGGCTCGACTTTCTCCCCGCGGAAAGCAAATGCCTCCAGCGGAAAGAAACGGACTACGATTCAGCTGTCTAGCTCGGAAATGAAAAGCGGCAATCAGAATTGCTTAAAAGGGATAGTTACCAAAATAAATTTTTCTCACAAATCACCTTCTACAAAATCTCTCCCACCACACATAAAATCGGCCTGTGGATAGAATTCGACACGATTTTTAATTATCCACAACAGCTATTGACAGGTTTTTCACAAGTTCTACCCTTGTGGACAATTTCATTCCACAACTGACAGGGGTTGTGGATAATATTTAAAAACCATTGCACCTCTAAGGATATTTTGATATGATTATTGTGTTTTCACTCTTGATAACTGCAATTACGTAATTTACTTATCCACAAAATGTGGATATCATGTGGGTAACTTATTCAGATGGTTTGTAAAACCTTGTCCACAAGTGGTGGATATTGTCGACTAACCATTTTCTTTCCTTATTATATATATTTTCCACATTCAGTACATTGTATTTTTATAAGATAACGAGATTAGAGTCGTTTACAAGTTATACAGAGGTTGTACAAGTATGAAAAGCTGGCGTTTCAGCCGGACAAAGAAAATGAAAAGGAGGGATCAGGTTTGGAGAATATCGGGGATCTTTGGAGCAAAGCCTTGGAAAATATCGAGAAAAAAATCAGTAAGCCAAGCTTCGACACTTGGCTGAAATCGACGAAGGCACACTCCATACAAGGAGATACTCTTGTGATTACCGCTCCGAATGAGTTTGCGAGAGATTGGCTGGAAGGCCGTTATTCTCAGTTAATCTCAGGAGTGTTGTATGACATCACCGGCGAAGAACTGGTTGTTAAATTCATTATTCCCCAAAATCAGGAGCCGGAAGAGTTTGATATTCCAGTACCGCCGAAAAAAGCGGCAAAAGACGATGATCAGTATGATCTCAATCAGAATATGCTGAATCCCAAATATACATTCGATACGTTTGTCATTGGCTCGGGGAACCGCTTCGCACACGCTGCATCTTTGGCAGTCGCCGAAGCACCGGCCAAAGCCTACAACCCTTTATTTATTTACGGGGGCGTAGGACTTGGAAAGACTCACTTGATGCATGCGATCGGCCATTATGTGCTCGAACATAATCCGGCTGCAAAAGTGGTCTATCTTTCTTCTGAAAAATTCACGAATGAGTTCATCAACTCCATCCGTGACAACAAAGCGGTCGATTTCCGAAATAAATACCGGAGCGTCGATGTGCTGTTAATTGACGATATTCAATTCTTGGCCGGTAAAGAACAGACACAAGAGGAATTTTTCCATACGTTTAATACATTGCATGAAGAAAGTAAGCAGATTGTCATTTCCAGTGACCGTCCTCCCAAAGAGATCCCGACACTTGAGGACCGCCTTCGTTCCCGCTTTGAATGGGGCCTTATTACCGATATTACTCCTCCTGATCTGGAAACGAGAATCGCGATTTTAAGGAAAAAGGCAAAAGCAGAAGGCCTGGATATCCCAAATGAGGCCATGCTATATATCGCAAATCAAATCGATACGAACATCCGTGAGCTGGAAGGCGCCCTGATCAGGGTCGTTGCGTACTCTTCACTTATCAATAAGGATATAAATGCCGACCTTGCAGCGGAAGCATTAAAGGATATCATTCCAAGCTCAAAGCCCAAGGCCATTACAATCCAGGAGATCCAGCGCGTTGTCGGCGAGCATTTCAATGTGAAAATCGAGGATTTCAAAGCAAAGAAACGAACGAAATCCATCGCATTTCCGCGTCAAATCGCTATGTATCTTTCCAGGGAGATGACCGATTCTTCCCTTCCTAAAATAGGCGAAGAATTCGGCGGCCGAGATCACACAACCGTCATCCACGCCCACGAAAAAATCAGCACCCTGCTCGGAGCAGACGCTCTCCTGCAGCAGCAGCTGAAAGACATCAGGGATTCGTTGAAGTAATAAGTGTATTAGAAAGCTAGTGGAAACTTGATCGGATATTAAACTGCAGATCAGTACGCTCCACTGAATAAACTGATTGGCTGGGAAGCATTATGTACTAGTTAATGTCCTATCAAGGATATAACTAGTCCCAGCAGTTGATTGGAGTGCAGGACGAAGACTCCTGCGGGAATAGCGACGCTGGCGAGACCCCGCAGGCGCAGCCGAGGAGGCTCACCGCTCGCCCGCGGAAAGCGAAGTCCTGCACGGAAATCAACTGCGGTATTCAAAGGGGCTTTCTCAAATAATCGTAAATCTCACAACTGAATACTGTTGATAACCGAGACCAACTAGCACACAGTCTGTCCACATGTGGATAGGCTGTGTTTCCGTTCAATTCACACACTTATCCACATATCAACAGGCCCTACTAGTACTATTACTTTTTTAAAATAAATTATTAATATATGATTCAGTCCATAAAATTATGTGCAAATTGGAGGAAATAATCATGAAATTTGTTATTCAGAGGGACGATCTCGTTCAAAGCGTTCAAGATGTCATGAAGGCTGTTACGTCTAGAACAACCATCCCTATACTTACGGGAATCAAAATCATTGCAACAGAAGAAGGAGTAACCTTAACAGGAAGCGACTCTGATATTTCAATCGAATCATTTATCCCCAGAGAAGAAGAAGGCTCGGAAATTGTCGAAATCATGGAAACCGGAGGAATTGTGCTGCAAGCGAAATTCTTTAGTGAAATCGTTAAAAAACTTCCTAGAGACACCGTTGAAATCGAAGTCCAAAATCATTTCCAGACGGTCATTCGTTCCGGTAAAGCAGAATTCAATTTGAATGGATTGGATCCGGAAGAGTATCCGCATCTTCCACAAATCGAAGAAGGGAATGGAATCAAAGTTTCCACTGACCTTTTAAAAACGATGATCAGGCAAACGGTATTCGCAGTGTCCACCTCAGAAACACGCCCCATCTTGACAGGTGTAAACTGTCAGATCGAAAATGGGGAGCTGAGCTGTATTGCAACAGATAGTCACAGGCTGGCAATGAGAAAAGCGCCGATTGAAACAAACCATGATGCGTCTTACAATATCGTCATTCCAGGGAAGAGCTTGAATGAGCTGAATAAAATCCTTGATGATACGGACGAGCCAGTTGAAATCGTTATTACTGAAAACCAGGTGCTTTTTAAAGCGAAGCACTTATTATTCTTCTCAAGATTGTTGGAAGGGAATTACCCGGATACAAGCCGTTTGATTCCGTCTGATACAAAGACAGAACTTACGCTCGCGACGAAGGAATTCTTGCAGGCGATCGACCGTGCTTCGCTACTGGCGAGAGAGGGAAGAAACAATGTCGTAAAACTTTCTACCCTTGAGGACGGCATAATCGAAATTTCATCCAATACCCCGGAGATCGGGAAAGTCATCGAACAGGTTCAAAGTCAATCTGTAGAAGGTGAAGAACTGAAGATTTCATTCAGTGCGAAATACATGATGGATGCACTGAAAGCCATCGAAGGGACTGAAATCTATGTGAATTTCACAGGAGCGATGAGACCATTTGTGTTAAAACCGCTTCATGATGATTCCATCCTTCAGTTGATTCTTCCGGTTAGAACGTATTAATAGTGTTTAAGCTGATACCTTCTTTGAGAAGGTGTCGGCTTTTTCATTTGTAAAAGGTGTTGCGAGAAATGGAGTTTCTTGTCGAATTGTCGGCAAACTAATGTTTATTGTCCGAGTCCGCCGATTTTTGTCCGCTTTACAAAAATATTGTCCGCCAATCCCACTTTTCGTCCGTATTCCCCCAATATTGTTCGATTACTTTATTCCGCAAGTCTATTCAATTCCAATCTACCTCTCCAAGTAAGCTGATAGACCTTCTATCTTTCGTTAGTTGTGACTTAAGCAAATTTAGAGTAAAATAAGATATTAGAGACTTTATACGGAAAGTAGTGATTCTAGTGGAGAAAAAGATCACGATTTCGACGGAGATCATTACACTCGGGCAGTTCCTGAAACTTGCAGATGTGATTCAATCCGGCGGGATGGCAAAATGGTTTTTAAGTGAATACGAGGTATACATAAACGGTGAACAGGACCAGAGAAGAGGAAGAAAGCTTGCAGTCGGGGACAAAGTTGAAATTCCGGAAGTAGGAGTCTTTGTGGTTGCTGGAGAATAATAAAGGATGTTATGTCCATGTATATTGAAGAATTGGAATTGAAAAATTATCGGAATTACGAGTCGATCGAAGTGAATTTCGAAAACAAGGTGAACGTCATCCTCGGGGAAAACGCCCAGGGTAAGACGAACATTATGGAGTCTATCTACGTTCTGGCAATGGCAAAATCCCACCGGACGTCAAATGACAAAGATTTAATCCGTTGGGACGAGGAATATGCTAAAATAAAAGGTAGGATTCAAAAGTATAATGGACCATTGCCTTTGGAACTTGTCCTTTCTAAAAAGGGCAAGAAAGCAAAGTGCAATCACCTTGAACAGTCAAAGCTGAGTCAATACGTCGGCAATATGAATGTTGTCATGTTTGCGCCTGAAGATCTCCATCTTGTAAAAGGGAGCCCTCAAGTTAGGCGTCGTTTTATTGATATGGAAATCGGGCAGGTTTCACCTGTTTATTTACATGATATCAGCCTTTATCAAAAAATATTACAACAGCGTAATCATTATTTGAAACTTTTGCAGACGAGAAAACAGACAGATCAGACGATGCTTGACGTACTGACCGAACAATTCATCGAGATGGCTGTCAAGATAGTTAAGAAACGGTTTGAATTCGTCCAGCTGCTTGAGAGTTGGGCAAAACCGATCCATTCAGGAATCTCAAGGAACCTTGAAACGCTGGAAATCCTTTATAAACCCTCTTTGGATGTATCAGATGATCAAGATTGGTCAAAAATGGTAGAGGTATATGAACGGAAATTTGAAGGGATCCGCGAGCGTGAAATCGATCGGGGGGTCACTCTTGCCGGACCGCACCGGGACGATCTGCAGTTCATCGTGAACGGACGCGACGTCCAGACGTTCGGATCGCAGGGGCAGCAGCGGACAACGGCCCTTTCTGTAAAACTGGCAGAAATTGAACTCATCCACTCTGAAATAAAAGAATATCCGATTCTTCTTCTTGATGATGTGCTGTCTGAGCTTGATGATTACCGTCAATCCCATTTGCTAAACACGATACAGGGCAAGGTACAGACCTTTGTCACGACCACCAATGTGGATGGGATCGATCATCAGACGCTGAACGAGGCAGCGCAATTCGAAGTGGAAGCGGGAACTATGAAAAGACTGAAATGAGGTGGTACCTTGTACATTCATGTCGGAGAAGATGTCATGGTACGAACAGATGATATCATCGCAATAATCGATCGAGATACCGTACAGTTTTCAGAAGAATTACAGCTTTTTTTGAAGAATAAAGATAATCACCTTTGTAATCTTGCAAAGGGTTCATATAAATCTCTCGTTATTACGAAGGATCAATTGTATCTTTCCCCACTAGCATCAAGCACGCTTAAGAAACGATCAAAGAAATACTCAAACTATGAGAATTTATTATAGAAATACAAGCCCGAAAGGTTAGAAAGTGTAGGTGAATCGGCATGGCTATGGAACAAAAGCAAGCACAAGGTCAATCCTATGATGAAAATCAGATTCAGGTTTTAGAAGGATTGGAAGCCGTACGTAAACGACCAGGAATGTATATTGGTTCAACAAGCGGCAAGGGTCTTCATCACTTGGTATGGGAAATCGTGGATAACAGTATCGACGAAGCACTTGCCGGATATTGTGATGAAATCGAAGTGATCATCGAAGAAGACAACAGCATCACGGTTACCGATAACGGACGCGGAATTCCGGTCGGGATACATGAGAAGATGGGACGTCCTGCCGTAGAGGTCATCATGACCGTCCTTCACGCCGGCGGTAAATTCGGCGGCGGGGGATACAAGGTTTCCGGAGGACTGCATGGTGTTGGTGCTTCAGTCGTTAACGCCCTGTCAACGGAACTTGAAGTCAATGTCCACCGTGACGGAAAAATCCATTACCAAAAGTTCGAAAAAGGTGTTCCAAGCTTCGACCTTAAAATAATCGGTGAGACAGACAAGACGGGAACGGTCATTCATTTCACTCCTGACCCTGAGATCTTCACGGAAACAACTGAATATGACTTTGAAACACTGGCGAACCGTATTCGCGAACTGGCATTCTTGAATAAAGGCATTCAGTTAAGCATTGAAGACAAGCGCGGTGAAGGAAAGCGCAAGGACTATCTTTACGAAGGCGGGATTAAATCCTATGTCGAGCATTTAAACCGTTCGAAAGAAGTCATCCATGAAGAACCGATCTTCATCGAAGGTGAAAAAGATGATATTACAGTGGAAATCGCCCTGCAATACAATGACGGCTTTGCAAGCAATATCTACTCTTTCGCCAACAACATCAACACCCATGAAGGCGGTACGCATGAGTCCGGCTTCAAAACGGCATTGACTCGTATAATCAATGACTATGCACGTAAAAATAATGTGTTTAAAGAAAGTGATGCGAACCTTTCAGGTGAGGATGTCCGTGAAGGTTTGACGGCCATCATCTCCATTAAACACCCGGATCCCCAATTCGAAGGGCAGACGAAGACGAAACTGGGTAACTCTGAAGCGAGGACGATCACGGATTCATTGTTCTCTGAACATCTGGAAACATTCCTGCTTGAGAATCCGGTCGTTGCAAGGAAAGTAGTCGAAAAAGGACTCATGGCTGCACGTGCGCGTATGGCTGCGAAGAAAGCAAGGGAGCTTACACGCCGTAAGAGTGCTCTCGAAATTTCAAGCCTGCCTGGTAAACTCGCGGACTGTTCTTCGAAGGACCCGGGTATCAGTGAAATCTATGTCGTTGAGGGTGACTCAGCCGGCGGATCTGCCAAGCAGGGCCGTGACCGTCATTTCCAGGCGATCCTGCCATTGCGAGGTAAAATCATCAACGTGGAAAAGGCCCGTCTTGATAAGATCCTCTCAAATAATGAGGTTCGGGCGATCATCACTGCGCTCGGTACAGGAATCGGGGAAGACTTCGATATCTCCAAAGCCAGATATCATAAAATCGTCATCATGACCGATGCCGACGTCGATGGTGCCCATATCCGGACGCTTCTGTTGACGTTCTTCTATCGTTATATGAGACAGATCATCGAAGCAGGATTCATCTACATCGCGCAGCCGCCGTTGTATAAGATCCAGCAAGGAAAGAAAATCGAATATGCGTACAACGACAAAGAACTCGATCGCATCCTGGCAGAAATTTCACCTACACCGAAACCTGGCATCCAGCGTTACAAAGGTCTAGGGGAAATGAACCCTGAACAGTTATGGGAAACCACAATGGACCCTGAAACAAGAACACTGCTTCAAGTAAGCCTGCAGGACGCCATCGAAGCCGATGAAACCTTTGAAATCCTCATGGGTGACAAAGTAGAACCGAGACGTAACTTCATTGAAGAAAATGCAGCTTATGTCAAAAACCTGGATATCTAAAATAAAATAAGGTTTTCGGATCGTGTTGCTCTTTCGCTATATAAAGAGCACCCAGTGGATTGGAGCGGAAGGCACTTGACTCCGGCGGGAAGTAGAGGAAAGGTTAAGACCCCGCAGGAGCGCAGCGACGAGGAGGCTCGACTTCCTCCCCGGAGAATCTTGTGCCTGGAGCGCAAAGGAACGGTCTGCGTGACCAGTGATTACAACCTTAGAAAACAACATTTTTAAAACAGGATAGACATCACCAATCTATCCTGTCTTTTACATAGCGGACAAGGTTAACAAAGAGAAAGGTCCAAATCTTTCTTCAAAAGGAGGTCCCTTACACTATGGCAGAAACACCAAGATCGAATGTTAAAGAAATTAATATAAGCAATGAGATGCGCTCGTCCTTCCTTGACTATGCGATGAGTGTCATCGTATCCCGTGCCCTTCCGGATGCCCGTGACGGTTTGAAGCCGGTTCACCGCCGTATTCTATATGCGATGAACGACCTTGGGATGACTGCGGATAAAGCCTACAAAAAATCTGCGCGTATCGTAGGTGAAGTAATCGGTAAGTATCACCCGCACGGTGACTCAGCGGTATATGACACAATGGTACGTATGGCACAGGATTTCAACTATCGCTACATGCTCGTGGACGGCCATGGAAACTTCGGTTCTGTGGACGGAGATGCAGCTGCAGCAATGCGTTATACGGAAGCACGTATGTCCAAGATCTCTATGGAACTGATCCGTGACATCAATAAAGATACCATCGACTACAAAGATAACTACGACGGCACAGAACGTGAACCGGAAGTTTTGCCTGCCCGTTTCCCTAATCTGTTAGTGAACGGTTCCTCAGGTATCGCGGTCGGGATGGCAACGAATATTCCGCCTCATAACCTCGGAGAAGTCATTGACGGGATCCTTGCACTGAGTAAAGAGCCTGAGATCACGATCCAGGAACTGATGGAATATATCCACGGACCGGACTTCCCTACTGCAGGATTGATTGTCGGAAGAAGCGGGATCCGCCGTGCCTATGAAACGGGTAAAGGTTCCATCACAATGCGTGCCCGTGTCGAAATCGAACAGAAGAGCAACGGGAAAGAAACGATCATCGTTCATCAAATCCCTTATCAAGTAAATAAAGCAAAATTGATTGAAAAAATAGCAGATCTTGTCCGCGATAAGAAAATCGACGGCATCACGGATCTTCGCGATGAATCAGACCGTAATGGTATGCGCATCGTCATTGAAGTCAGAAAAGACGCCAATGCCAATGTACTCTTGAACAACCTTTACAAACAGACGGCCCTTCAAACAAGCTTCGGGATCAATCTGCTGGCGCTTGTGAAGGGGCAGCCGAAGGTATTGAACCTCAAGCAGTGTCTGCAGGAATACCTGGAACACCAACGCGTCGTGATCCGCCGCAGAACCGAGTTCGAATTGCGCAAAGCGGAAGCAAGGGCCCATATCTTAGAGGGTCTCCGCATTGCGCTGGATCATATCGATGAAATCATTGCCCTGATCCGCGGCTCTCAAACAACGGAACTCGCGAAACAGGGGTTGATGGAGCAATTCTCTCTATCTGACAAGCAGGCTCAAGCGATCCTCGATATGCGTCTTCAGCGCTTAACAGGATTGGAGCGCGAAAAGATCGAAGATGAATATCAAGAGCTAGTCAAGTTGATTGCCGAACTGAAGGCTATTTTAGCTGACGATGAAAAAGTCCTTGAAATCATCCGTGAAGAGCTCCTTGAAATCAAAGAGCGCTTCAACGATGACAGAAGATCTGAAATCGTTGCCGGCGGAATTGAAAATATTGAAGATGAAGATCTGATCCCGCGTGAAAACATTGTGGTCTCTCTTACTCATAATGGCTATATCAAGCGCCTTCCTGTCTCCACTTACCGCAGTCAAAAACGCGGGGGACGAGGCATCCAAGGAATGGGTACGACGGGTGATGACTTTGTAGAACATCTTCTGACAACGTCGACTCATGACACGATCCTGTTCTTTACGAATAAAGGGAAAGCATACCGTGCCAAAGGATATGAAATCCCTGAATTCAGCCGTACGGCGAAAGGACTTCCGATCATCAACATGCTCGGTGTGGAAAAAGATGAGTGGATCAATGCGATGATCCGTGTAGAAGAGTTCGTGGATGACTGGTATCTATTCTTCACAACCAAACATGGTATTTCCAAGCGTACTCCTGTCTCTGATTTTGCCAATATCCGTACAAACGGACTCATTGCCATCAACCTCAGGGAGAACGATGAACTAATCTCCGTCAAACTCACGGACGGTGAAAAAGACATGATCATCGGTACGAAAAAAGGTATGCTGATCCGTTTCCCTGAAACCGATGTCCGTTCAATGGGAAGAACGGCCACCGGAGTGAAAGGGATCAACCTTTCCGATGATGATATCGTCGTAGGCATGGAGATTCTGGAAGAGAAGAGTGATATCCTTGTCGTAACCGTCAACGGCTACGGTAAGCGGACACCTGCCAGTGAATACAGAGTCCAAACCCGCGGTGGTAAAGGTCTTAAGACGTGCAACATAACCGATCGTAACGGGGAACTGGTTTCCGTTAAAGCTGTGACAGGCGAAGAAGATCTCATGATCATCACTGCCCACGGTGTCCTGATCCGTATGGACGTAAATGATATCTCCACAACCGGACGTAACACGCAGGGTGTGAAACTGATCCGTCTTCAAGAAAGTGAATTCGTTTCTACTGTAGCCAAAGTAGAAAAAGAAGAAGAGGAAGAAACAGCCGCACCTGTCGAAACATCCGAAGAGTCAGATGAACTTGAAGACAATGAAGCACTAAACAATGAAGAAGTTAATGATGAATCAGCAGACGATTCAGAAGAATAAATGACAATAA